>JBEKPK010000098.1:0-15505 GCA_049520795.1 Bryobacteraceae bacterium | reverse complement strand
ACCCGTGAATTCGGCCGACTCGCACAGGTTTTCGCGCTCTGAGCGGCAATAGTCGCACACGCCGCACGTCCGGCGCAGCCAGGCGATTCCCACCCGCGCGCCGGGCTGGAATCGCTCCGCTCCCGGTCCTCGCTCCTCGACCACGCCCACCACCTGATGGCCTGGTATAACAGGCGATTTCCGCAGGGGCAGCTCGCCTTCCACCACGTGCAGGTCCGTGCGGCAAACCCCGCAGGCGTGCACCTTCACCAGAACCTCGCCGAGCGCGGGCTTCGGCTTGGGAACCTCCATCAGCCGCAGGGGATTGGTTTCGACGCGGGCGGGAGAGTCCAACAGACAAGCCTTCATGAAGCTATTCTCTCCCGGATTCGGGTCCACGCTGGTATCTTGGGAACAATGGCGAAGCGGATCATGGTTTCCATCGTCGGGGCGGGCATAGGATCGCTGGTGGGGCTGTTGGTTTCTTTCCTGGGCGCCGGCAATTTGGCGCTGATCCTGGGCGCGGCCGTCGGCGCCGTCGTCCCTCTGGCCGTAATGGGACCTCCGGGCCGTTAAACCGGCGCGCAACCAGCGGCGGACCGGTTTTTATGTTGCGCCGGCGGCCGCAACGCTGTAGAGTCTATGGGGAGGATTAATATGGCTTTTTGCGCGAGTTGTGGAGCGCAGGTTGAAGGAGGGTTTTGCGCCAAATGCGGCGCCCCCGTGCAGGCGCCCGCCGGGCCGCCGCCGGGGACTGGCGCGCCGCCGCCGAGCGGTTATGCGCCGGCCTCCGCGGGCATGTCCGACAATGCAGCCTCGTGTTTGTGCTACCTGGTCGGTTTCATCACCGGCATCCTGTTTCTGGTGATCGAGCCTTACAACAAGAACCGGGCGGTCCGGTTTCACGCGTTCCAGTCGATTTTTCTGAACGTGGCGTGGATTGCGGTCCTCATCGCCCTCAGCATACTTTCCACCATTCTTCTGACGGTGAGTCTCTCAATGGCAGCGTTGTTCGGACTGCTGCACCTGCTGATATGGCTGGCCTTCTTCGGGCTCTGGATCTACATGATGGTCGCGGCCTACCAAGGCAAGCAGGTGGAACTCCCCGTGATCGGGCCGCTGGCCCGGAAGCAGGCCGGCGCCTAGGCTTAGAGACTGGCTCCCTTAGAAACCGTGAAAGAAATGTTGGCAGGCGAAAGCGCCTGCCCCACAGGAATGTGGGGCGGGCGCTTTGGCCCGTCAGGCCGGCATTTCGCCCAATGGCTCCCCGGTATCCGGCTCTTGTGGGCCGGGCTCCTCCGCATCCGCGGGCAAGGGAGTCGCACCGGGCGGCGCAGGCGGTGGTGGGGGCTCCGACGATGCGGCATTCGCGGTCGCCACCGCGGCGCGAATCGCCGCCCGCGCCGGTTCGTGAACCGGCTCCCTCAGCGCCACCTCGCACTCACAACAGTCGCTACAGCGCAGGCACCGCTCGCAAATGTGGTTGTCGCAGGCGTCCTTGGTACACCGCCGGCAAATCCGGGTGGACTCTTCGCCGCAGATGCTGCACGTAAATGGCATGGGTGCGATTATTTCTTCCTTCCCGCGGCGGGTGGAGTCGCCGGCGCCGGCTGAGACATCATGACGCCCCGGCAGCGTTGGGCTTCGCGGTCCATCATTTCCAGTTGCTTCTCGCGCTCCGCCGCCAAGGTCGTCAAGTACTGCCGAAAGCGCTCGCGATTGGCGCCGTTCTCCGCCGCCAGGCTGGCCAGCGACTCGGCGTCGGCCTCGCTCTGATACTTGCGCAGCCCGTCTTCCAGCGTCACGAGCATCGAGTCGAGGCCCTCGATACGGAAGAATAACTCGAGCGACTGGGCCAGTCTCTCCGGGTCTTGCGACAGGGCCTTGGCGCCAAGCTCCAGCGCCCTGGCCTGCTGCTTCGAGGACTCCAGTTGCGCCGCATACGTCTCCGACGCCCCCTTATCCACCCACGCCTTGGCGTCCACGCGGTCGAGCTCGGGCAGCAACCGGCCGGCGTGGACGCCGATCTCGCCCAGAACCACCGCGATATCCCACTCCGTCTCCAGACCGGCAGGCCGAGCCTGCCCAGCGGCCGGCGGCTGCGTCTGCGCGCCAAGCGCCGCGGCGCAAACCAATGGTATCCATACCCCCGAGGCGCGATGCATGTCTCCTTCAATCTAACATGAGCCGAACGGACGATCCCTCTTGGCGGATCGTCCTTGGCTGCGTGCTCTTGCGGGATCAACGAGCTTATTGGCCGGGAGGAGGGCCGGGGGCGCTGGGGGCGCCGGCGCCTGTGTTTCCGGTGTTGGTCGATCCGGGACCGCCGGGCGCAGTGGGGGCCGTGCCCCCCTTGCCATGGTCGCCATTCGTGCCGGGAGACCCGGGAATCGACGCTCCGCCGGGCAACCCCAAGCCGCCGCGATTCCTGCCTAACCCGATCCGGACCATAATGTCTTCCACCGTGCGGGCCGCATCGCGGGCCACCGTCCCCTTGTCGATCTGCCTCGCCGCCAGCGGCTGGTTCCTATAGACGCGGATGGATTCTCCCGGGTTGACCAGAACCGCGTTGCCCGGCGCGGTCCAGTTCTGCACGCCGACCAGTCCCTCGTCCACGCTCACCAGCGTGGTGCCTTCTTCGTCTTCCACTACCACGTCGAAGATGGTTCCGCGAACCGAGATGACCGCCGTGGGGCTCTGGACTTTGTTGTAGTTCGGGAGCCCGTTCAGGTGCTGGATGAAGACCTTCACGCGGCCGATGGTCACGTTCAGAATCTCCTCCAGGTTCCCCAGGTGCTCGCGGAACACCACCTTGGAATTGGGAAAGACCTCGAAGGTGCTCCCATCGGAAACCTGGAAGCGGGCGTAGCCATCGCCGGTGACGATGGTCTGTTGCGGCAGGACGGCGCCGTCCTTGAACAGGGCCTGCATCCCCTGGCCGCCCAATACGGATACCTGGCCCACCTGTTCGATCACCTTGGCGTTAAAGTCGGGAAGGTGAGGCTGCGCCAGGCACACCGCAGCGGCGGCTGCCACCAGCAGCATACGGACGGTCCGCGAGGGCGAATCTGGACGTAGCATACTAGCACTAATGAGACTCGGCCGTCTGAAACCAGAGCCCGGTGCTTCGACGTAACAAGTCTAGCACCAAACGTGCTGTGCAACTAGCTGGCCGCAACAAAATTCTGATGACAAGCTGCGGATAACAGTGGATTTAATGAACAAAGCCGGATCCGGATTAGGGTAGAATAGAAGTCGTTAGTGTGTCATAACGGAACAGTACGTGTTCCCATGTGCCTGCTCACGCTGGCGTTGGCTGCCGCGCTAGGGCAGGCTCAATCCCGGCCGGACTGGCGCCGGATCGGCCCTTCTGCGGCGGAGATGAGTCTGGCTTCCCCGGTCACCGGGCCGGTCGAGCGGGTGTGGTTTTCTCCAGGCGATTCAGTACTTTACGCCCGTTCTTACTCCGGCAAGACCTTCCAGACGGCGGATTTCGAAACCTGGGCCGAGGCGCCCGGCGTAGATCCTCCGGCTCCGCCAGAAGAGGTCACGGCGGTGCGGCTTCCGGAACCTGGAGCCACCGTGCTGGCCCAGGGCGCAGATGCCATTTTCGCTCTGAAACAGAACGTCTTCCGCTCGCGGGATGGGGGACGCTCCTGGGAGTCCCTGACCACCTACAAAACCCTGCCAGTGATCGGCGGGGGCCAGCACAGCGTGGCCGTCTCCCATTCCGACCCCGACCAAATCGTAGTGGCCAACGATTTCGGCGTGTGGAGAAGCATGGATGGAGGGCTTACCTGGTCCGGGTTGAATCAACTCCTGCCGAATTTGCCCGTTCGCCGCGTCTTGTCCACGCCCACCGGCGCCGCCGGAACGCGCATACAAGTTGAGAACCTGCCCCCGCTGGAACTGCCTCCGGGCGGGGCCATCTGGGTTCCCGCCGCCGGAGTCTCGCTGGGGGCCGAGAGCGCTCAGAAGGAACGGATCCAGGCGGTTCTGGGGACCGCGATTTCGGCCTACGCCGCCGCCGGCGCGCGGGTCTACGCGGGGACCGCCGACGGGCGCTTGTGGTTCTCCTCCGACGGCGGCGCCACATTCCAGGACTCCGCGTTGCCCGCGGGCGTGAGCGGCCCGGTGGAGCGCATCTATGTGGATTCCGCCGAGCCGCGCGTGGCAGTGGCCGCGCTGGCCGGCAGCGGCATCCACGTGCTGCGCACATTCAATGGCGGCGATTTCTGGGATGCCATGGATTCCGATCTTCCCAGCGCGCCCGCCCATTCGGTGACCGCCGACAGCGCCTCGGGCGCGGTTTACGTGGCCACGGACAAAGGCGTGTTCTGGACAACTACGGACCTTATGAGCGCCGCCTCGGCCCAGCAATGGACCAACCTATCCGCGGGCCTGCCCTCCGCGCCTGCCTATGACGTGCGGCTGGACCCCGCGGCTGTGCAACTTTACGTGGCCGTGGACGGCTACGGAGTTTACGCCGCGGCGGCTCCGCACCGGCAGCGCCCACGGGTGATCAACGCGGCCGATTTCAGCGCCCGCCCAGCCGCCCCCGGCTCGCTGGTGATCGTGCTCGGCGCGCAGGTCAACTCCGCCGCCGGGGCCAATCTGCCCTACCCGGTGCTGGGCGCGTCGGACACCGCCTCCCAAGTCCAGGTTCCCTTTGGCGCCGTGGGACCCACGGTGACGCTGGCGCTCGATACGACCACGGGCGCGTTCAGCGTGCCGCTTCCCGTGCAGCCCGTGTCGCCGGCCATTTTCGTAGGGCAGCGCGACGGGGTTGCGATGCTCTACGACGCCGATAGCGGCCTGCTCACGGACGGGAGCAACCCGGCCCATTCCAACGGACGGATGCAGATTCTGGCCACCGGCCTGGGGCAGGTTCGCCCCAACTGGCCGGCCGGCCTGCCGGCTCCCCTGGTGGATCCTCCGGCCGTGGTGGCGGAGGTCCAGGCGTTCCTCGACGGGGCTCCCTTGCGGGTCACGCGCGCCACCCTGGCGCCGGGCTACATCGGTTTCTATCTGGTGGAGGTCCAGTTGCCGGTGATCGCGAATTTCGGCAGCTCGCAATTGTGGTTAGCGGCGGGCGGCCTGGAAAGCAACCGGGTACAGGTGGTGATCGAGCCGTAATCGCGGGCAAGGTGGAGCGGACCAGGGAGCCGCCCCGCCATTCGCAGAAGTTCCAAGCCGTCTTAAACCTGGAGATTGTCGCCTTCCTTGGCGACCATCTGATAAAGAACCGGGCTGACCACCCGCCCCAGAAACAGCCGCGAAATGAGACCCGCCACGATTACGATGGCAAAGGGCCTTTGGGTATCCGAGCCGATGCCGTGGGACAGGGCGGCGGGCAGCAGCCCCAGGCACGCCACCAGCGCGGTCATCATGATGGGCCGCAGGCGGACCACGGACGCCTCATACGTGGCCAGCCGGATATTGTGCCCCGCCAGGCGGAGCTTGTTGATGTAAGAGACGTCAATCACGGCCGTCTCCACCGACACGCCCATCAGGACCAGCAGACCGAGGACGGAAGACACGCTGAACGGCGTACCAGTCAGCTTGAGGGCCAGCAGCGCTCCCACGGGCTCCGTCAACACCACGCTCACCAGAACGATCGCCGGGAACTTGAAGTTGCCATAAAGCGCGAAGAGAATCAGGAGGATCAGCATGCCTGTGATGGGCCCAATCACGTTGAGTTGACTCTCGGCGGCCAGGAACTCGCTGTATTCGCCACCCCACTCCATCCGATAACCCTGGGGCAGACTAAGAGCCTTGGCGACGGCCTTTTGACCATCCTCCACCGCGCGCGCCAGATCGCGCCCCACAATACTGTACTGGACGCCAATATAACGCGAGTTGTTCTCGCGGTAGATCATGGAGGCGCCGATGCCCTGGCTGATGTTGGCGAGCTGGCTAAGCGGGATTTGTTGCCCGTTCGGAGTCCCCACCAGCAGATCGGAGATCTGCCGCCCGCCTTCGCGGAATTCCGGCTTCATGCGGACCACCAGGTCGAACAGCTTTTCGCCCTGGATTACCTGCGTGGCCGCCTGGCCTCCCACCCCCGCCTGAATCACGGCCTCCACATCGGCTACGTTGATTCCGTAGCGGGCGATCTTCTCGCGATCCACATCCACCAGGAGGCTGGGCTGGCCCAGTTCGCGAACCACCGTCAGCTCGGCAAACCCCGGGACGCGCTGCAGCGCCTCCTTGATTTTGATTGCGGAATCCTGAAGAACGTTCAGGTCAGGGCCAAAGACCTTGACGGCCAGCGCGCTCTTGAGTCCAGTCAGCGCCTCGTCCACGGCGTCCTCGGCCGGCTGCGTGAAATTGAAGATGATGCCGGGATAGGCTTCCAGCTTTTGGCGAATGGACTCGGTCAACTGTTCCTTGGTGCGAATGGAGCCCAGCCAGGCGGGGTCCTTGTAAGGCTTCAATCCGACATAAAACTCAACATTATAGAAGCCCGTGGGGTCGGTGCCGTCGTCCGGACGGCCAAGTTCGGAACCCACGTCGGTGACCTGCGGGTACGACCTCAGGATTTCGCGGATCTGCGGGCTGATCCCGCTGGCTTCCTCAAAAGAGATGGTGTACGGCATGG
Organism: Bryobacteraceae bacterium; assembly: GCA_049520795.1. Taxonomy (GTDB): domain Bacteria; phylum Acidobacteriota; class Terriglobia; order Bryobacterales; family Bryobacteraceae; genus BOG-224. The sequence goes on along the minus strand of JBEKPK010000098.1, from coordinate 8,925 downwards.
TGGCGCGAACCCACAGCGCGCCCTCGTCCAGGTGCGGCATAAACTCGCCGCCGATGCGCGGAATCAGCAGGAGCGTGGCGCCGAAAATCGCGGTCGCCACGAACATAGTGATCCAAGGATGGTTCAGGCACCAATTCAGCTCCGAGCCATACTCGCTCTTCAACCACTCGTAAACGCGGTTCCTCTTCTCGCGGACTCCCTTCCTGAAGGCGAAGGAAGCCAGCACGGGCACCAGCGTCAAGGTGAGTATCAGTCCGCCCACCAGGGCGAAAGACATGGTGTCGGCCATGGGATGGAAGAGCAGGCCGGAGGGGCCTCGCAGCACATAAATCGGCAGGTAACCCGCAATGATGACGGCCACCGAATAGAAGATGGGCCGGTCCACGTCCCTGGCGGCGGCCACGATGACCTCAAACAGGTTGTAAGCCTGCCCGTGGCGCGCGTCCAGCTCGCGATAAATGTTCTCCACCATCACCACCGTGCCGTCGATGATGATGCCGAAGTCGATGGCGCCAATGGAGAGCAGGTTGGCGGAAATATTGCGCGCGTGCAGGATGATGAAAGCGAACAGCAAGGCCAGCGGAATGGTGAGCGCCGTGATGATAGCGGCGCGGGCGCTGGCCAGGAAAAAGATCAACACGATCAAAACCAGGATCATTCCGCGGAGCAGGTTGCCTTCCACCGTATCCACGGTCAGCTTGACCAGGTCGCTGCGATCGTAGTAAGGACGAATCTTGACGTCGGGCGGCAACTGCCGGTTGAGCTCCTCGGTTTTGGCCTCCACCCCTTTGAGGACGGTCTGCGTCTGTTCGCCGCGGCGCATCAGGATGACGCCCTCGACGGCGTCGGGGGTGTCCTTTTTGCCGTCCTGGAAACCGAACTCGCCCAGCCGCGGCGCGTGGCCGATCACTACCTCGCCCACGTCTTTCACCCGCACGGGCGCGCCGTTCTGGTTGGCCAGTACGATGTTCTCGATGTCTTTGCGGTCGCGCACCAGCCCGATCCCGCGCACGTAGTTGAACTGGCCCCCTTGCGAGTAAAACCCGCCGCCCGCGTTGCTGTTGTTGGCTGAAAGCGACTGCATCACGCCCGGCAGGGTTAGGTGATACCCATAAAGGCGCGCGGGATCTAGCAGCATCTGGTATTGCATCACCGTGCCGCCAAAGCCGGAATCGTCCGCCACGCCGGGCACGGATTTGTAGGCGCGCTCGAGCACCCAGTCTTCGATGGTCTTCAACTCCTGCGGCGAGTGGTCGGGGCTGTCTATCACGTAGCGGTAGACCAGCCCGCTGGGGCTGAAAAGGGGTGAGAGAGAGGGGGTCACGCCCGGGGGGATGTTGGCCTGGGACAGCCGCTCGAAAACCACCTGGCGGGCGAAATAGTTGTCCGTATCGTCTTCGAAGGTCAGGATGACGTCCGAGAGGCCGTAAAGGGAGATGGACCGCATGAAAGTCAGTTGCGGCACTCCGTTCATCTCGACTTCGATCGGCAGCGTGACTAAGCGTTCGATTTCCTCCGATGCGTGTCCGTCCCACTGGGTGATCACCTCTACCATCGGCGGCGAGAGATCGGGGTAGGCGTCCACCGGCATGCGGCTGAAAGAAGCGACGCCGACGACGACGACCAGCGCGGTCAACATCAGCACCAGGAAGCGTTGGTTCAAAGCGAATTGAACGATGCGGTGGATCATGAGTAAGCGCCCCGACTAACGACTATTGCTGCAACGAATTCGCAAACTGCAGGAACAAGCTGCCATCGGCCACTATGTTCTCGCCCTGCCGCAGCCCACTCAGGATTTGCGTCCTGCCGCCCAGGCTCTCACCCACGGAAACCAGGCGCTGGCCGAACTGATTGGGCTTGGCCGGATCCTCGACGACATAGACGAAAGGCTCGTTTTCGGCGGTGCGCAGTATGGCGGCGTCCGGCGCCGTCAGGGCGTTCTCGATCGCGCCCGCCTCCACGGTGGCCGTCACATACATGTCCTTCTTCAGCTTTCCATCCGGATTATCGGTCACGATGCGCACCTGCAATGTGCGGGAGGTGGGGTCGAGCGCGGGGGAAATAAACGAGATCTTGCCGTGAAATCCGGCCGCATAAGCGTCCGTTTGGATTTCCACGTTATCGCCCACATGCACAAAGCCCAGGTCGTGCTCATAAACATTGGCGAGCACCCATACCGTGTTCATATTGGAAATAGTGAACACCTGCGTGGCGCCGGCCTGGAGCACCTGTCCGGGGGAGGCGAGGCGCTCCACTACCACCCCGGCAATGGGCGCGAACACGGCGATTTCGGGGGTGACAGGATCCGTCACCACTTTTTGAGGGTCCAACCCGAGCACTTTCAACGCCTGCTCGGCGGCCTGCAAATCGGACTCCGCCTGATTGCGGGTGGATTCCGCCAGCTCCAGATCGGCCATGGCGCGCGCGCCGCGAGCGTACAGTTCATCGGTGCGCGCATAGGTCTTCAAGGCCAACTGGTAAGCGTCGCGCGCCTTCATGAAATTGGTGCGCAACTGGGCATAATCCGGGCTGCTCACATAGAGCATGACTTGGCCCGGGGCGACCACTTGCCCGGGAGCAACCAGAATCCGCGCCACCGGACCGCCGATCTGGGTGATGACGGGCGTGGTCTCAAAACTGTTGTAAGCCACCGCTCCGGTCAGCCGCAGGACGCGAGTCAGCCTGACGGCCCGAACCGGCATCACCTGCACGTGCGCCATCTGATTCTGGGGCACGGTGAAGAATCGGGCTTTGGACTCGCTCGTATCCGCCGCGCTCGAAGACGCGGGCGTTGCGGTGGTGTCGGAGCCGCGGCGGCCGCAGCCCGCCAAGGCGAGCGAAACGAGCGCCAGAGCGAGCCATCGAGAGCCTGGGAAACACACATTCGACCGTTTCATGCGAATTCCTCGGATACGGCGTTCCAGCCGGGTTGCGCGGCAGCCTTGTTCATTGAACGACCTCGCGACCCACCGCGAGACTTAGTTGACTCGCGGCGGTCAGGTAAGAACCCACCAGGTTCAAATAGTTCAGTTCGATGCCGCGGTAGTCGCTCTGCGCATTTAGAAAATCGAGCAGCGATGCCCCGCCGCGCTGGTAAGCGAAAGCCACCGTATCGCGAACCCTCACCGCGCGCGGCAAATAGTCGGCCTTGTACGGCCCCAGCAGCGCCAAATTGGCGTTCAGCATGGCGTAGGCCGAGTCCACGTCGCTGAACACCTGCGCCAGGGTGGCGTCACGCAGTTTCTCGTTGCGCGCGATGTCCAGTTGCGTACGCAGCTTTTCGCCCTGGTTCCGGTCGAAGATGCGCAGCGGAACGGTCATGCTGAAGCCCACGTAAAACGGGATGGGCGGATTGCGGGCGATATCCACCGCGAAGGTGGGGTCGGCCGAGCCATTTGCTATCGCCAAAGTGTGATCGGTTTTGGCCTTGTCCACCGATTGGACCGCGGCCTTCAGGTCCGGCCGGGTCTCTTGCGCGATGCGGCGGAATTCCTCGAGCGGCGCGATGTCGCTGGCGAAGTCGTACGGTCCGTCGACGTCGAATTGCTCCACCGGCGTGCGGTCGTTCAGCAGCGTGAGGATCTGGATCTTGGCCGTGCGCAAGTTCACTTCCGCGGTCAGCAGGTCGGATTGGAATTGCACGCGCTGCAACTCCAGACGGTCGAGATCGATTTGCGCAATGTCGCCGGCCCTATAGCGGTCGCGGCTGACCGACAGGACCTTGTCCCAGTACGCCAGGTTATCCTGGGCCAGCTTCAGCAGGGCTTTGGATTGCAGGGTTTGCACGAAGGCGCCGCGCAAGTTGAACAGAAGATTTCTCTCCAGATCGGCCTGGCTGGATTCGGCGATGTTGGTGGCCTTCCGGGCGCTCTCCAGACGCAGCTCCCGCTTGTGCTCGCGCTCGTGCAAATAGCTGAATGAGACGTACGGCAGCAGGTAGGTCAAGGGGCGATACGGGTTCGGCGTGAAGGGATCGAACTGATCGATGGTGGTGGTGATGTCCGGGTTGGGGCGCAGATTAGCGCTGATTTCCGCGGCCCGCGATTCGGCAATGCCGGTCTCGCCGGCCCGCAGAGTCGGATTCGCGGCTTCAAACTGGTCGCGTACCTGCTGCCACGTGAAGACTTTCTGTGCGAGCGCCTGCTGCGTCAAGCAACTCGCCAACACAAGCCCCAGAGCGAAATGCGGCGCCAAACGGTGCATTATCTCCTCCCGCGGACCCTGTCCGTACTGGATCCAAACCCCCGTTTGGCGAGCGCCTCCTGGTTGCGCGCCGTGCGGTACAGGCAGGCGGCCTTCAGCTCGAGCATCGACATCCGCTTGATGCCTCCTCTTATCTATCCTCTTGCAACGATCATCTGGCCCATGGGCCGGCGCACAGGCCGGCGGCGGGCCGCCTATTAACAAATGAGGAATTATGCGGGAGGCGCGCGCGAAGAACCGGCCGCCACGTGCGGCGCGCAAGGCGCGCGCAAGTCGGCCAGAGGGTCCAGCCACACCATCGAGAGCGCGGGCGTCGAGAATAGGCAAGCAGGCTGGAGGAATGGGAGCGGGCCAACATGGCATAGCCAGCAAAACTGCGCCGGCGAGTGCGTATGCCCGCAAGTGAGAGGAGCCGCTTGGGCGCACACAATAGCGCCCACCAACAGCAGAATCCAAAAGCACTCTCCGGCGCGAGCCTTATTCATCGACCTGTGCTCTATTATACCCGCCGCGCTGCGAATCTCCCACGCGAAATGGAAAAGGGAAAAGCCACCCCATTTTACGACAGGCGAACCCCAGGACCGCGTTTCCAGGAGATTTCAGTTGTGCGCAATGGCACTGACTTTTGGTGGGCGAATCACGGGCGGCGGTCGACGCCCCCGCCGGCCCCCGGCGGAAGGCCGATTCCGCCCCACTGGAAGCTTGCACGCTTGACCGAAGCTGCGTGGTAGAATATCGCTCCGCGCCTACGGTCCACCGCATTTGAAGGCGGTTGACAGATTGACAGGAGGAAAATCGTGAATTTGCGTTGCTCTTGTTGGAATATTGGCATTCTCATTGGAGCCATTTTGACTGCATGCTCGCCTGCCGCGTCCGCGGCGGCCGGGCCGGCGCACGAGGTTCGTTCGCCCGACGGGAAGGTCGCCATCACCATACACACCGACGCCCCTCTGGGCTATAGCATCACGGTGGATGGTAAGCCCGTGCTGGTGCGGTCCCGCCTGGGGCTGGAACTGGCCGGCGATGTGAAGCTGGGCGAAAAGCCCGTGGTACAGGGCGAGACGCGGAAATCGGCCGACACGCATTGGGTAAACCAGTGGGGCAAGAACCGCGACGTACGGGACCACTACAATGAGCTGAACCTGGCGCTGAAGGATGGCGAGCGTAGCTTCAGCGTGGTCGCCCGGGCGTACGACGACGGCGTGGCCTTCCGCCTGGTTCTCCCCAAGCAGCCGGGGATGGATTCCTTTACCGTCACCCGCGACGCCACGGAGCTCACCTTCCCGGAAGACTGTCCCGTCTGGGCGGGTTGGAACAACGGCGAGGGCGCCGCCCGCCCCGAGGGCGGATTCATCGGCTCGCAGGAATGGCGCTACCTGCCTAACAAACTCTCCGGGCTTAACCCCAAGTTCAAGCATGGGCTGCCATTCCTGGTGCAGACACCGGCGGCGTACGTCGCCATCACCGAGTCGGACCTGCTCGACTGGTCGGCCATGTGGCTGGTGACCAAGGACGGCGCCAAGAACACTCTGGAGGTGCAACTCGCTCCGCCCATACCGGCGCAGCCATGGCCGGCGCGCTCGCCATCGGCGGCCAATGGGGCGGCGGTAAGTACGGCGGCAGCGCCGTTGGGCGAGATGCAGAAAGGCCTGGTGGTGGCCACGACTCCCCACAATTCTCCCTGGCGGACATTCATCATCGGCCGCCAGCCCGCCGACCTCATTCAGAGCGACCTGGTGTCCAACCTGGCTACCCCAAGCAGGTTGACCGACACATCCTGGGTCAAGGCGGGCATGTCGTCCTGGGGTACCTGGTGGCCCAACGTGGGCAAGAACGACCTGCCCACGCTCAAAGGGTTCATTCAGCTTGCCGCCGACATGGGCTGGCCGTATCAGTTGGCGGAAGTTGGCGACAAGTCGATTTGGCCCGACCTGATTTCCTATGGCAAGGAAAAGGGCGTGGGCATCTGGTTCTGGTTCCACTTCAACGATTTCATAGACAGCGCGGTCTACAAGAGGGACTTCCCCATCTACTCGAAAATGGGCATTAAGGGACTGAAGATCGATTTCATCGATCGCGACGACCAGTTCGCGGTCAAGTGGTATGAGGATGTCGCCAAGACAGCGGCCGAGAACCACTTGATGATCGACTTCCACGGCGCGTTCAAGCCCTCCGGCCTGGAGCGCACCTATCCCAACCAGATTACGCGCGAGGGTATCCAGGGCAACGAATACAACAAGTGGAGCCCCAAGGAAACGCCCGAGCACAGGGCCACCCTCCCCTTCACGCGCGTGCTGGCCGGCCCCGGCGACTACACGCCGGGAGGGTTCGCCAACCGGCAGCCGGCGCAGTTCAAGACCGCCCAGAAGCCCACGCAAACGCAAGGTACGCGCGCCGCCGAACTGGCCATGTTCATCCTTATCCAGAGCCCGTTCACGGTGGCCTGTGATTCGCCCGAAGACTACAAAGACAAGGACGGCAAGTATCTGCTCGGCATGGATTTCCTGAAGGGCCTGCCAACCGTCTGGGACGAGACCCGCGGCCTGGCGGGAGAAGTAGGGAAGTATGTGGCCGAAGTGCGGCGCAACGGGAATAAATGGTATATGGCGGCGATCTCCGATCGCAACGGCAAGGAACTGCCCGTGCCGCTGAAATTCCTGGGCAAGGGCGATTGGAAGGTCAGCCTGTGGGAGGACGCCTCCGACGCCGGCGAGAACCCCGAGCGCCTGGTCAAGAACGAAAAGACCGTACACGCCTCCGACACGCTGCAATTGAAGATGGCGCCCTCGGGCGGAATGGTAGCGATCTTCTCGCCCGCCAAGTAAGACGGCGCCGGACCGCCCACAACCGGCGGCGCGAGCTCGTTGTACCAAGCAGTAGCGATGGTCCCGGCTACGCTCTCAAACGGCGGCTATGCGTTGGAGGGTGCGGCCGTCGCCGGACAGGCCGGGCACGGGAAAAAAGCGTCTGTCACCTTCTCAGACCCGCAGAAGGGTAGCGTTCCGAAGCAGCCGCGCCCGCGATTGAATACGCCGAGGGGTTGACGGACAATGAAAGTGAAGACCATGGTGACGCTCGACACACTGCGCATGGAAAAGCGGGCCGAGATTCTGCGCCTGGCCGAGTCGCATGGCTGCCGTAATGTCCGCGTGTTCGGCTCGGTCGCTTCGGGCGAGAACACGCCCGGTAGCGATGTCGATTTCCTCGTGGACCTGGAAAAAGGCCGGGGGCTACTCGACTTGGGCGCCTTACTTTCGGATCTCCAGGGCCTGCTGGGCGTTGAGGTGGACTTGGTCGAGTCCGGGTGCATCCATCCCTACATCCGGGACCGCGTCCTCGCCGAGGCCATGCCTCTGTAGGCTATGCCGAGGGGCGGGCGCCGAAGCATGGCCAGACGCCCCATTCAGGCGCAATAATCTCAAATAATACTTGTTTCGGACCTGGAATTGGCGCAAAATGCCACTTTGGGGCCATTAAGGGCCTCAGGCTGCGTTGGATCTCAATCCTGTGTCGCGATACCTGGTCATTGGCTTGATAGCGTGCGCAGAGTTTACGCGCGCGGCGAGCGACCCGCCGAAACCGGCGCCGGCCATCCCGTTCTTTTTCGAACCCGCGGAGGCCGGGGCTGCCGGCGCGCCGGCGCAGTTCGCCCTGCACAGGAAGAATTGGTCGGCGGTGGTAACTCCTGCGTCGCTGGAGGTAGGGCTGGCAGGTTCGGGCGCATACCGGATGACCTGGGATGGGGCCGGGCCGACGGCCGCGGTGCGGGGGCTCGACCGGCTGCCGGGCGTTACCAACTACTTTGTAGGTAGCGACGCGTCAAAGTGGCGCACCGGGATACCGCAGTTCCAGCGGGTGAAAGGTGTTCAAGTCTACCCCGGCGTGGACGTGGACTACTATTCCACCGAGGGCGATCTCGAATACGACGTTCACATCGCTCCGCGGGTAAGCCCCGCTCGGGTGAGGATGCGGTTCGACGGGGTGTCGGGAATGCGCCTGAATGGCGAAGGCGACCTGACATTCCAGGTCGGAGAGACTCGGCTGACGCATCGCCGCGCCACGGCGTACCAGTGGCGCGATGGCCGGCGGGTTCCGGTGCCGGTCGCCTACCAGGTCGGCCAGGATGGGCAGGTTGGCTTTGGGGTGGGGGAATATGATCGAAATCTGCCGCTGGTCATCGACCCGGTGCTTAGCTTCTCGACCTATCTCGGCGATACCGGCGACGATGCCGGCCAAGCCATCGCCGTGGACAGCGCGGGTTTCGTGTATGTAATTGGCGCGACGTATACGAGCGGTTTTGAATTCTTCGTTGCGAAGCTCGATCCCGCTACTTCGCAGATCGTGTACCTCACATATTTGGGCTCCTCCGGAAACGATAAGGGGACCGGCATCGCGGTCGATTCTTCCGGCCAGGCATATATCACCGGGGCTGCCGGTCCGGGGTTTCCGCTGGTCAACCCTTTGCCTTCCATGTCCACGAGTAACGGCGCCGTGGTCGCCAAGCTCAACGCCACGGGCGTCCTGATTTTTTCAACGCTTATTGGCGGCAGTGGAGGCGGTGGAGGCAGCTCGATCGCTCTCGATTCCGCCGGTAACATCTATGTGGCCGGATACGCGGGCCCCGGGTTGCCCGTCAAAAACCCGTATCAGTCGGCGCTTGCGGGAGGCTTGGACGCATTCGTGGCCAAGCTCGATAACTCCGGATCGTCGCTCCTGTTCGCC
>JBEKPK010000097.1:0-15587 GCA_049520795.1 Bryobacteraceae bacterium | reverse complement strand
GCGCGTATGTGAACAATCTGAATGGCCTGATTCCCGGGACCGGGTTCGAGAACCAGGACCTGGAAAGCATCGTGCGCTCCTCGTCCGGCAAGATCTTCAACAACGCCGCCCAGGTCTGGAACCACACCTTCTACTGGAACAGCCTGACCCCCGCCGCGCTGGGAGCGCCGCGAGGCCGCCTGGCGGGACTCATAGCCGGCGCCTTCGGGTCTTTCGAGGAATTCCAGAAGCAGTTCGCCGCCTGCGCCGTGGGGACCTTCGGCTCGGGATGGGCGTGGCTGGTGAAGAAGCCTTCCGGCGCGCTCGATATGCGAAGCACCGGAAACGCCGAACCCGCCTTCCTGAACGGCGATGTTCCGCTGCTGACGTGCGACGTATGGGAGCACGCCTACTACATCGATTACCGCAACGACCGCGCAGCCTACGTGAAGGCCTTCTGGAAAGTCGCCAACTGGGATTTCGCCGAGCGGAACCTGGGGTAAGGGCGCGCTGGCGGTCGATGATCCGACTCCGCGGCTGACGTGGAGATGAGACCGATCCCCGACTCCAGCGTGGTTGTCGCCTGAAGCTATACTCGTTCAGGAGGACACCATGGAGAGACCCGATCCGCGCGGAGCCGAGCCGGTCCGGCTGACGCGGCGTCATTTCAGCCGATTGGGCGGCGCGGCGGCGGCAGCCTGGCGCGCCTTCCCACTCGCGGCGGCCGATGCCGCTGTCGACCCTCTGCTGCGGGAGGCGATTGCCAAGCTGGAATATCTGACTCCGCTCGACCGCGGCGTGGTCTTGGACAAGGGGAAAGCCAACGTCGTCAAACTCCCGCCGGAGCGCCTGCGCGAGATCGGACTCCTTCCGGAGACCTGGTCTTTGGATGTGGTCCCGGACCCGGCGAGCGATAGCAGCGTCGAACAGCCCCTCTCACGGGCGCTGGGAAACGCCCTGGACTGGAAGGGTCTCATGGGCCTGGCGGAAAAACACGCGGTCCGCTTCCTCCACGTCTGCACCTGCACCAACGGCGCCGATCCCTATCATATGACGCTATGGGAAGGGGTTCCCTTGCGTGAAGCCATCTGGCTGACCAGGCCAAAAGCCAATATTCGCCGGGTCTATTATCAGAGCTATCACCCCGAGAACGCGCCCCCGTTCCAGAGCTCGATGGCGCTCGGTCACATACTGGAGACGCCGCCGGGGCAGATGCCCGTCATCCTGGCATACAAAATGAATGGCCAGATCATGCCGGCCTCCCACGGCGGTCCCGTGCGGGTGGTCGTGCCGGGCACATACGGCAGTAAGTCCATCAAGTGGGTGCAGCGAGTGGTTCTGACCAATGACTTCAAGGCCAATGACTCGGACGGAGAGCCGAGTTTCAACAACGATACGGAGAGCCCCATGAAGACGCGGGCCAGGTTCATCAATGCTCCGGCGGAAATCCCGCCGGAAAAGCCCGCTGCCCTAACCGGCATGGCGCAGATCGGCATCTCGGGACTTGGCAAGGTTCAGTACTGCGTGCATTCTCAAAAGGAACCGTGGCCGGCGGACGACCCGGATTGGACCAAGGCCGCCTGGAAGGACGCCACGGTCTTGCCGCCTCCCGCCGACTGGGGCGGTGGGCTGCCGGGTGGTAAGTTGCCCGCCAACATGAGCCAGTTCGATCCGGCCAAGGGCACGCCCCTGCAATGGCCGATGCATTACACGATTGTCCATTGGGCGGCATTGCTCCCCGGCTTGCCCGCGGGCAGTTACGACTTGTGCTGCCGCACCATCGACGGCAACGGCATCGCCCAGCCTATGCCGCGCCCGCTGTTGAGGACCGGCTTCAACGCCATCCACCGCGTGACACTGGTCGTGAAGGGCTGACCTGACGGGGGTTGGGAATCGATTGGCGGGCACAGGGCGGCCTGTCGTTCCTGCTTTGCCGGCGGACGGCGTTTGCGGGGTTTGGGGACTACACATGAAAGTGGGCTTGCGGGTCGAGCCATGGTAGAGGAGCCAAACCACCGCGAGCGTCTCTACGCTGGCTATTGGGCAGATTGCTCCAGACCCCCGCAGCAATGCAGACGAATTGCCCGAAGCCCTTCCACAGCTTCCTCCAAGAGTCGCCGCATGATGTCGGCCTTCTTGGCCGGATCCAGACCTAGTTTAGCGAGCATCTTGTCGTACGCTGAACCCTTGCGATGCGCCGAACCTGCCGAACGCAGTGCTTGCAGATCCCGGAGCAGTTGGATGATCTTCTGACGCTCTGGAAATTGAATCCTCTCCAGAAACCTGTCGAACTTTGTGATCCCTTTGGCCCCTTCATCAAGGCTACCAGTGTGTGCCTCCAACTCCCTCTCATTGAGGGAATCTACGAGGAGCTTTGTAAGATATCCGACCTGCTCGTCCAGCTCAGCTTGAGAGTTCGTTACGGGTATGCGAACCGTGCTCAAGAGATGGCAATCACCGGCGGAAGGCGTGAGGAACAACGGCCATCCATGGACCTCCTGCCAATCGCGCATGGTGTTGGCGTACTCATGCCGGAACGCCAGGTCTGCCGCTTGAGCATCAGCGAACTGCGAGAGGAAGCTCCTGCGGAAGTTTGTCTCGCTGATGCCACCTTCGGGCGCGATGTTGAATTGCCGCCAATGCAGTCGCTCTTCGTACGGGAGGTCACGGCCGAGGTCACCGAGGAATACCACCACATGTGAGTCAAGATCGTTGTCAATTTGGCAGCTCCATAGACTCAAGCAGGTCAACCGACCATCCGATACCTCGTACCGCTCCGGTTCCGCAAAATACTTCGCCAGCACCTCGCGACGGAAATAGACCGGCGTCAGGTAGTGAGGCGCGCTAGGATTCGCCCCGAAGTTGTTGGCGAGCGCATCGGGATCCGAAGTGTACTCCACATCCTTCCCGTCTGCGTCAACGCCGATTATGAACCTCACCGGCTCATGGGCGCCATCGTCCTCAAATGGCCAAATCCCGGCCTTCCCTCGGGCTGGAGGCGGCAGAATAACCTTAGACAGCAGCCGCGAAAATGTAGCGTAGCCGCGGTTGAAATCGCACTGTGCAACATTTCGCCGCCAACGAATCCCGCTGTCTGTCTCGACGCGTTCCCGCTCATCAATGGGCACGTCGGCCAGAGCGAGTCTTGAATAGCGCCTCGAATCGATAAAGACAGCTAGGTGTAGTCCAGTCCCAGCCTGGAACTGCCGGAGGTACTTAATCCGGGCTTCGACCGCGTTCTCCTTGAGCCGAACGACATCGATCTCCCTACCCGACGCGTCGAAGTCGAGCAATACTTCACGCCTCTTGTCCTCGGCCAGGTTGTGGTAAAGGCGAAACTCCTCGTCCACCTCGAAATAGCTCGGGAATGCACCGTCAAACGACCGGCAGCGGACGATAGGCCTGGCACCCTCGTCCCCACCGCGACTGTGGTAGGTGGTAGCCTCGCGTCCATCTCGCCAGCTCTGGCTGAACCCAGGCCTGTAGTCGTCAATCCGCAAGTCCCAACTGTCACGCTCGATCGCCCGAGCGGCGGCGGCGTCATCAAGGAGGCCGGACCACATGGTGAATGAAAGGGAAGCCTCATGGACTCTAAAATACAGGGCCTGCCATTGCCCCTTGCCGATCATCGGCAGACGCGAACCGATCACGTCGACCTGAAGGAGGAACTCAAGCGTTTCTAACGGTGGTTCCGACATGACCGTTTGCTCCTGGCCAACATCAGTTGACGTCTGCTGCGCGGGCCATGGAACGGCCCCTGTTGAGTGGTAACCCACGTGGGGTCGTTATCAAGGGCTAGCAAATCCATACGTGAGCACACCGCCATATGTGAGGATATCACCAGCAGGTCACGCCAAGGGGCATGACTCCTGTGAAGCATGCGCAACGTACCACGCCCGAGCCGTTCACGCTTAGGATTCGCGGAAAGGTACGGGCCATCGCCCAGGCGGCCTCCATCGGCGCAGATCGTCAGTCCGCCCGCATGGGATTGACGATCTTCAGGCCCGCGAAGTCTCTTTCGTTTTCGGTGACAACCAGGCAGTCATTCGCTTCGGCGACCGCGGCGACGATCATGTCGAGGGGACTCCGGGGGCTCCCTTTCACCGTGCCTTCGGCCATCAGGCGCGCCCAGACCAGGGCGGCTCTTTCGTCGAACGGGAGCACCCGGCCGGCGAATAGCGCTGGCGGGCCCTCGGGGCCGGAGAACCAACGCTCCAATTCCCTGCGCTTCTTTCCGGCGGGCTTCTCCAATATTCCGCGGCGGATCTCCGCGACGGTCAGCGAAGAGATGAACAGATCCTGGTCGGCTTGCCCGGCCATCCACGCGACCAGCGCTTGCGATGGCGCCGGTTTGGTGACGCTGCTGATGATGTTCGTGTCGAGGAGGCTCCTGCTCACAGGTCCACCCCGCGGCCCGGCGCCGGTGGGCGGCTCAGATCCAGATCGGCGCCGACCAGAGGCGACCGGCGCAGCGCATTGAGAATCCCCCCCTTTTTCGGCTGCTCTCCCGAAATGGTCGAGCGGACAGTGGCGCGAATGCGCGCCGAATCGAGGGCATCGCCGGCGAGCCGCCTGGCGAGCGACCGGATCAACTCGCGATCGGCGTCGAGCCCAAGAACCTCGAAACGGGCCATCCCTTGCTGGGTGAGGCGCTTCCGATAGCGGCTCAACGCTCGTTTCTGCGGCAGGGTACTCATGGCCGGCTCCTCCGTATATCCGGTAATATATCCAGATTGTAGCAGGGGAACGCCGTCGGGCTGGGGCTTACGCCCTGAGCTGTTTTCCAGCGCCCTTCGTCTGTCAGGGCTCTGGTTCGCCGCCGCGCGCGAAGGCCGGATATACCGCCCACGCCACCGCCAGCGCCAGCGCGCCGGCTACCAGCCAGCCCTGCATCTGCCAGGCCGGATTCGCCGTTCCCCACAATTCCGCCAGCGGCCCCCGCAGCGCGGCGGCGAAGAGGATCAGGGCGTAGGCCAGGTAATTGTCGCGGGCGAACCAGCGGCAGAGCAGGATCGCGCCCGCCAGCGCCATGCAGGCGCTTCCGCATTCGAGCGCCAACTCGCCGGGCGTGTGGACGTCCGATGAGACCACCGCGAAGACGGCGGCAAGGGCCAGCGGCGCGAGCATCCAGCGCCGCGGCATCCGTCGAATCACGATGGCGATGAGAGCCAGTCCGGCCGCGCCCGTCAGCACGGTGGTGGCCACGCGGGCCAGCGCCGAGAGAGCCGGCGCCGGGCTGACGATCAAATCGGAGACGCCGGCCGAAAGGAGCGACTGCGCGGGGAAAAGGCGGGCCAGGAAGGCGCGAAAATGGCCGATCGCCAGGAACAGGCCGGCCGCCGCGGCCATCGCGGCCATCGCGTCCAGGCCCATCCGCCGCCGGTTGACCGCCCGCAGGGCGGCCAGGCTGTCGGGAAAGAACGACGTGAGAAACGCCGCCGCGGCGCTCATCATGCAGAACAGGAACACCGCCGACATGGCCATCACCAGGCACATGGCGGCCTCGAAGGTCCCGAACGGCATCTCGGTATTGTAGTTCTGGAGCATCGACACGCGGAACGTCAGCAGCAGGCCCACGGCCGAGAGAATGGCGGGGATGGCGGCCACTATCAGAACCGTGCGCCAGCGGACCAGCCCTTTGCGGATATTCTGGATCAGCAGCCACAAAGCCCACACCACCGCGCCGGAGATGGCCGCTATGCGCAGCGTCAGGAGCAGGATGGAGAGCGCATTCTGGCGCTCGCGATCGCGGGTCCACGCCTCCGGCAGTTTCCAGAAGGCGCGCTCGGCGGCGACATGATCGCCGGCCACCACGATTTCCACCCGGTAGCGCGCCTCCTCCACATTGCGTGGGTCGCCGGGACGGGCTTCCCACACCACCGTGTGGTCGCGGCGCGCTTTGCGCTTTTCCGAGTTGCTCTCCTTCAGGTCCATGGCCCCGACGTCCCAGCCCTGGCCGGCGGCGCAGGCCGAGGCTATCTGCCGCGCCGCTTCGGCGGAAAGATCCGCTCCGGGGGCATCCTCGGCGAGAGTGTGCTGGAACCCGGTGACCTTGCCGCTTTCGGGATGCGCCGCTGCCAGCGCCTCTTCCCGTTCCAGTGGCTTGAAATAGCGAACCGCCCAGTAGCGCACCGGCCGGTATCGCTCGAACAGAGCCGAGGCGGCTGCCACGGAACGGCGTTCCAGGAAATACTTGAGCGCCAGGCTATCGTCGCCGCCCGAGTGCGTGGACGGATACGCCACGTGCTGGAAAGCGGCGGGGTTGAAGCCCTGGGCCTTCAGGAACGCGTCCGCGGATGCGCGAGCTTGCTCGGCGGTCAGCTTGAATCGCGGCGATTCGCCAAAGCGGCTGCCGGGCAGCAACAGCGCGAGCAGGCAGGCCAGCGCCACCGCGACCGCCGCCAGCCGCCGGCGCTTGGACAGGGGCGCATAGCCTGCCATGGAGGCGTCCAGGGCCGCCTCGGCGGCCAGTTCGGGCGCCGGGCCCGGCTCGTCGCCGTTGAGCAGGCCGGTTTCCGGGACGAAGCCGCCACGCACCCAATAGGCCGCCAGCGCCACCAGCACGGGCAGCGCCACGATTCCCGCCGCAGCGGCCCCGGAAAGCCGGAAGTACAGGCTGTGGGAGCGCAGCAGCAGCATGGCGCTGTACATGGCGTCCACCGAGTAGTGCCACACCAGCGTAGGCAGGATTCCCCAGCGCAGCATCACCAGGCCCAGCGCCACGCCGCCGATTCCCACTTCCACGCCGCGAATGTAGAAGGGCTGCTGGGCATAGCCGGAATGTCCGAATCCCCAGATGAAGGCCGCCAGCACAACCGCCGCCGGCAGCCAGCGCGTAATCTTGCGCAGAAACGGGATGGCGAACATGCGGAACAGAAACTCTTCCGAGACCGCCGGGAAAAACCCGCCGAACAGAACGAAAAGCCACGGGAAGCGCGTGTTCAGAAGGTCGCTGTAAGGAACGTCGGCCGGAGACCAAGCCCCGAAGCGGTAGGCGATGAGATAGAACGCCGTCTGGTAGGCCACAAACACGCCGGTGAGAGAAAGTCCCAGAATGGCGCCCAGAAAGAAACGCTTGGTACGCAGGCCGCGCGGGCGGAACAGGTTCCCCAGCGAGATCTGGCCTGCGAAAGCGGCGCGGTAGAGCGGCTCGGCGCCGGCCGTGAGAACGAACAGAAAGCCGCCGTAGCCGAAGGCGGCCAGGGCGGCTTGCAATACTTCCCGCGAAAGGAAACTGGCGTAGGAATCGGTGGTGGGGTATCCGAACGCCTGTAACGGGAACTCATTCAGGGCCGCCAGAAACGAGAGCGCCGCGCCGGCTATGCCGATGCCCGCCGCCAGGCGCCAGCGCACATCCTGCCCGCGCACCCGCGTCACGATGACCACCGCCAGGCCCACCAGCAGCGCCGCCAGGAAGGCCATGTCCACATACGTGGCCATGTCGTTCTTCGAGCGCAGGCGCTGGTAATCGCGCTCCCAGCGCTCGGGGATCTTGAGGTACTCGCGGTACCCCGCCACCTCGTCGCCGTGGAGGGTCACCTCCATGCGGTTGGCGGCGTCGCGCAGGTAGCCCCGGCGGTCTTCGCCGGGGATCGGGTCGCGCTCCTTCCAGGTGTAGACGCGATCCACCCGCGCGGGCCGCGCCACTTCGGACGCCTCCACGAATTCCATGGACGCCGGATCGCGGTGGAGCGCGCCGCGCAGAAAGTCTGCGGCCAGCGCGCGCGCCCGGGCGGCGTCGATGGCCGGCCGCGGCGTTTCCTCCCCGATCTGGTGGTCGAAACCCACGAATTCGCCGGCCGGCGTGATATCGACGCGGTATTCCTCTTTTTGAAGCGGGCGGAACCAGCGGTAGCTCCAGCGCCACAGCCGCACCCGCGTCCCCATAATCCGGTTGGCCCGTTCCAGGCCGGCTTCCCGCTCGAGGAAGGTCTTCGCCTGGTCGTCGAAATCGAATCGGGAAGCCAGCCGGTATCCGTCCACGCCGTAATTCCGCTGCTCGAGAAAATGCGCGGCCAGGGTTTGCGCTTCGGCGCGATTCACCCGGAAATCGATGGAGGCCTCCGGAAAAGCGCGGTAGAAGTTCCTCGCCGAGAACCAGATGGAGCCGCCCAGCAGGGCCAGGCACACGGCCAGAAAACGATAGTCCGATGCGTGCAGCCGGTCTTTCATCATTCTTCCTTGGCGGCCCAGTGCAGCCCGATCCCGCCCATCAGAAAACCGCGCTGGCTGACGCTCCGGTAACCGGCCGCCTGCAGCAGCCGGGAAAACGCGCTGATCGAAACGAAGGAGGTGAGCGAATCCGGTATATAGGTGTAGGTTCGCGCGCGCCCGTGGAGCAGCAGGCCCCAGAAGGCGCCCTGCGCGTAGAGATAACCCAGGTACAGCGTCCGCCAGAGGGCGTTCGCGGGAAGAAAGAAATCGAGCGATGCGAACACTCCGCCCGGACGCGTGACCCGCGCGATTTCCGCTGCCGCCTTTTCGAGGTCCGGGAAATTGCGCAATCCGTAACCGATCGCGACGCAGTCGAAGACGCCGTCGGGGAAAGGCAGAAGGCAGGCGTCGGAGCACACCGCCAGTTCCACGCCGCGCTGGCGCGCCAGCGCCAGCATGCGCTCGGTCAAGTCCGTCGCCACCGGCCTGGCGCCGGGGTACTGGTCGCGAATCAGCAGGGAAAAATCGCCCGTTCCGGAGGCCAGATCGAGCACCAGCGGCTTATCCGGCAGGCGCGCCTCCTTCATGAGGGTGCGCTTCCACCGGGTGTCCATCCCGTAGGAAAAAACGCGCGTAATGAAATCGTATCGAGGGGCGATCTGGTGGAACATCGCCCGCATGAGGCTGGAGTTTTGCTTTTCGACCGGGAGAGTCATTCGCAGCCGAATTGTAGCATCTCAGCGGTCAAGCGGGAGCGCGCCCGGAATGCTTCAACGTCGGAAGCGCCGCGATCGATTTGGCCGCTTTCGTCCGCGCAACGCGCAGTTCGTAGAGGCTTTGCAGGTTCAGCCAAAACTCCGCGCTCGTGCCGAAAAAATGGGCCAGGCGCAAGGCGGTGTCCCCGGTAATGGCGCGCTGCCCATTCAAGATGCCGGTAATGCGGTTGGTTGGCACATCCAGCTTGCGCGCCAGCTCGGCGGCGCTCATGCCGAGTTCGTCCAGCTCTTCGGCCAAGTGCTCGCCCGGATGTATCGCGGTCACTGCCATAGCGTCCTCCTCATTATGCGTTACGTCAAGCATAACGAAATGCGCGCGCGGGAATCACGATTCAGCCGCGCCCGTGGCCGCCACGTGCTCGCAGAACTCGGCCAGCGAACCGCCCTTCTTCCATCCGCGGCAAATCTCTCCCATGGTGAACAGCCCCAGCATGCGGTAACTCTCGGTTTGCGACTCGTCAAAGAACTGGTCCGCCGTGCTCTGGTGCGGGAACTCGGGGTTGGCGGCGGCGTAGGACTGCACGTCGGGCGGCTCGTTCCCCAGTTTCATGGGCTTGACGTACACCAGGCGCCCGTCTTCGCATGCGCCGTCCACCTTCGAGTAGACTATGCGCGCCACCGCGAAACGCACCTTCCGTTCGCGCATCTGCTCGGCCGGCCGATCGAACACGATGGGGATTCCGAAATCGATGCGGATCTTGCGCAGCGCATTGCCCAGGTCTTCGAATGTGTAGTCGGGGTCGCATCCCGCATCCAACAGCACGATGTGGCGGCAGCGGCGCCGCACCATTTCGTAGAGGCCCAGGTTCTCGAAGTGGCCGCCATCGGAAAGGTAAACGTACGGGCCCCTGTCGTTGGTCAAACCGAAGCATTCTCGAACCAGCGAGCCGACGGCCGAGCGCGGGCCCGCCTCCTTCCAGGTTTTCTCTCCGGCCTTGCCCGGATTGCCCAGCCAGCAGCCCAGGCGCGCGTTCAGCAGAGTCATGACAAAGCCGCCGATGGCGGTGGAGTGGTATCCCATGCTGGGGCTGGCCGCGGCGCCGGAAATGGCCACCGCCGTGCCGAGAGAGATGCCCTCCGGCCCACCGTAGGCGGCCGAGCCCCGATAACCCAGGTCAAAGCTGCCGCAGTGCAAGGGCGATACCGTGAACGACTGCGCCTTTCTCTGCTGCCACGCCAGCCGCGAGCCGCCCACCATGTTCAAAGTCAGGTTCAGCACGTGGAAAGGCCGCGGCGCCAGGTCGCGCATTTGCAGGTTGTCGCTCAGCACGAAGCCGGTGAAATTCCTCTCGCTCTCTTGGCGGTTCGGGTTGGAGGCGCCGAGGTAGGCCCGAATCAGGCGGTCGCGATACATTCCGTGCAGCGAGAACTTGTTGATGTTGATGTAGTGCGCCATGACCCACGCCAGCAATAAGAAGCCAGCCATGAACGCCAGGGCGGCCCAGGCGGGAGTATGTTCCAGCAGCTTGTCCTGGTCCCACCAGGGGACCACGGCGGTTCCCTGCGCGGTCACGCCGGCGGCATAGAGGAACCAATTGGTGAGCGCCGCCAGCCCCACGCCGAGCAGAACGAGGAACGCCGGCGGCGCGGCTTTGGCCGCCGCCTGCATGGCCCGGTTCTCAAACCAAGCGCCGCGTGCGCCCAGCCAGCCGAGCGCCGCTCCGGCGAACCCCAGCGCGCCCTTGCCCCAGACGTTCCACTGAAAGGCGTATTTCGGAACCGCCAGAACCAGCGCGCACGCCGCCAGCCACACCGCGCAGACCAGCAATACTCCCGCGCCGGCGCGCGAGAACCACTCGCGGTCGTCGTCCTTCAGGGCGTGGCTCGACAGGCCCACGAAAAGCGCGCCCGCGGCGTCGAAGGCCAGCAGCGACAGCACCGGCGCCAGGGTCACGTACCAGGCCCACGACACCTGCGCGAATACCTTGGTGGCGAAAACCCAATCCATGGCGCCTAGGCAGGCCGCCACCAGCACGATGGCCAGCGGGAGCGGGCCTATAAGCATGCGGAGCCGTTCGCCGAAAGGCTTGCCGCAGCTCAGCATGTAGAGCACCCATGCGGTGGCGCAGGGGATGGCCGAGGCGGCCAGGTACGCCGCCAGCCGGGTCTCGTTGGGGCCCTGGTTGTTCACCACCTTTTCCACCAGCGCGACCACCACCGCCCACAGCGCCAGGCAAAGCGTATTGGGGCCGAACAGGAGGCGCAGGCGCTCGCGCCAGCCCGTCACCCCGACGGCCAGGTAAACCGCCCACACCACGCCCAAAGCCCCCAGCGCGGCGGCGGCGAGCGCGGCGAAGCGGGTTTCCGGAGGGTTCAGGCTATAAAAGTGGAGGCTGTCGTACGCGCAGTGCAGTAGCGTGGACGCCGCCAGCGGGGCCAGCATGTACTTCATATAGTCCCCGGTGGTGTTGGGCTGCCCGCCAACGCCGGGGAGGTAGCGCAGCGCGTTGAATAGGGCCAGCATGAACAGCGCGTTCGCCAGCAGCGGAAGCGCGCCGGAGACCCATATCGAGTCGCTTAACTCCACGGCGCGCATGGCGCTGGTTTCGGCGATGTACTCCGCCATGCGCATCACCGAGAGCGCCAGCCTGGGCGCCATCAGGGCGAACAGCAGTAGCGGGATCAGCACCAGCCAGTTGAGAATGAGGTTGCGCACCACGGTGGCCACCAGAGTCCAGGCGTCCAGCGAGAGCGCTCCCGACCTGGGCGAAAGGTACTTGTTGTACTCGCGCAGGTGCTCGATGGGGTCGGGCTCGTCCGGCTTAGGCTTGGCGCCGCACAAGCCCGGAATGACGTTGGCGAGGCCCTTCGCTCGCGTGATCCAGGCCGTCAGCCAGCCTCCTACAAACCCGCCGCCCGAAACCGTCGAGAGGTAATCGAACTGGTCCAGCAAATCCTCCCCGGCCAGGCCCTGAATGGCTCCCAAGCCGAATGTGGCGCTGCGAATGCCGCCGCCCGAAATGCACAGCGCGCCGAGCGGCCGGGGATGGGCGTGAATCTTACCGCGGAGTTCGGCCTCCGTTTCGCCGGCCAGGTTGAGGTCGGGGCGCAGCGCGCTGTATTCGGCCGCCAGGGCGTCACGCAATGAGGAAGGGTTATCGTCAGCCATGCCCGCCTCGCCGTCAGGAAGCCATGAGACCACGAAATAGCCCCCAGGTCAAGCGTAAGAAGCGGCCTGGCCGATCGCTACCGTATCCGTACCAGGCCTTCCGGCTGGGCTTCGGGAAGCGCCGCCGGGGCCAGGTCCTGCCGGCCGCGCCAGAAGTCGATGTAGGAGACTTGGTGGGCGCAGGCCACCGTGCAGCGGGGCGCGCAGGCTTTTTCCGTGCGGTACTCCCGGCGGATGTCTTCCACCGTGTACTCCATCAGCGGCTTGGCCGGGTAGCCCCGCTGCTGCGAGCAGTAGTGCACCAGGCCGTCTTCGCAGACGTACAGATAGCGCGCCCCGGCGCGGCAGCGCCAGTGGTTCTCGCGGCCGTGGGCGATATTGTCCTGGAAATAGTTGAACTGCGCGTAGCTGCTTTTTTCCATCGAGCGCATGGCCATGTAGACGGCGCGCTCCTCCTCGCCCAGCGGCTGCAACTGCCCGCCGCCGTCGTGAATGATCCCCACCGTGGATGTGAAACCCAGCTCCAGCGCCCGCCGGCCGACGGCCAGCGCATCGCGCGGGTTGCCGATGCCGCCGCCCACCACGGAGTTGATGTTCACGTGAAACTCGGCGTGCGCGGCCAGAATCCGGAGCTTCTTGTCGAGCACTTTGAGGCTCTTCTTCGATACCGCGTCGGGCG
Organism: Bryobacteraceae bacterium; assembly: GCA_049520795.1. GTDB lineage: Bacteria > Acidobacteriota > Terriglobia > Bryobacterales > Bryobacteraceae > BOG-224. Next base: position 2,890 of record JBEKPK010000097.1, on the reverse strand, counting down.
TCACGTTGTCGATGGAAATTTGCAGGTGCTCCAGGCCCGCGCGATTGAGCCTGTGTACGCGCTCCGCGGTCAGAAGGTAGCCGTTGGTGATCAATCCGGCCATCGCGCCGCCGCGGCGAATGCGCGCCACAATCTGGTCCAGGTCTGGGTGCAGCAGCGGTTCGCCGCCGCTGATGGTGATCACCGTCGTGCCCAGGGCGGCCAGGCGGTCCAGGCGCGCATACATGGTCTCGAGCGGCACGGGTTTGGAGCTGTCGTCGTATTCGTTGCAATATGCGCAGGCCAGGTTACAGCGCCGCATGGGAATCACGTGCGCCAGCACCGGATGATCGGCCGAGACCAGCCCCCAAGCGATCATGCGAATCTCGCGCGCGCGCCTATGGGCGGCTTTCCACGCTCGCCGGAGCGTCTGGACAGGATCCCTCATAATGTAAGAAGCGGCGACCGGCTGGGGGGCTTCGCCGGTTGGCGGGCGGAAGCGCCTGCCCTACAATTCGTCCCTCATAAGTGCAGCAATTGCTTCCTATTACACCATGAAACTCTCGGTTCGCGGAGTTCCGGAAATCGAGCGGTAGTCGCCGGGGGTTGAACGGTTGCGCTGGGGAATCGAATTGCGGACGCCAAGCCGGAGAAGTGCGTTCTTCTCTCCGCGTCGGCTCCGCGGCTCCGCGCCTCCGCCGTGAATCGAGCCTGCGGACGGATTTCAGACTCCGGACTCCGTTTGACACCCGTCCGTGGTGGATGCTAAACATAGACTTCTCAAGAGGGAAACTCCATGGCGGACGAGCAGCAGCCCGAGGGCGCCGGAACGCCTCCCCCTGCCAAGGGCGAGGCGGACAAGCCGCCCGCTCCAGCCGCGAAACCGGTTCCCCCGAAACCAGCCGCGCCGCCGCCCAAACCTCCCGCCGTCATGGCCGCCGTCCCCTGGGAGAGCGACCTGGCGCGCGCGGTCAAGGAACGCTTCGACGACGGCATCAAGGCGGCTTCCACCTATGCCGGCCAGAATTTCATCGTCACCGCCCCGGATGCCGCCGTGCCGCTTCTCGAGTACCTGAAGCTCGAAGCGGATTTCGATTACCTGGTGGACATCACGGCGGTGGATTGGCCCAAACGGCCCGACCGCTTCGACCTGGTCTACATTGTTTATAGCTTCAGCCGCAACGAGCGGGTGCGCATCAAGACCGCCATTCCCGATGGCTTCAAGCCGGCTACCGCGGTGGACGTCCACCTCACCGCCAACTGGCTCGAACGGGAAGTATTCGACATGTTCGGCATCGAATTCGCCGGGCACCCCGACCTGCGGCGCATCCTGATGCCCGAGGACTGGCAGGGCTACCCCCTGCGCAAGGATTATTCTATTCTTCAGCAGGACGAGCGCTGGGTAAGGGAGAACCTGGGCATCGAAAGCGGCCAGTGACGCTATGCCGGATTCCACATTCTTAGACTCCACCGAGCTGGTCCTGAACATGGGCCCGCAGCATCCCTCCACGCACGGGGTGCTGCGCGTCATCCTCAAGCTCGATGGCGAGAGGATCCTGGGTACGGATTGCGTCATCGGCTATCTGCACCGCGGCGTGGAGAAGATCGCGGAGAACCGCACCTGGGCCCAGTTCAACCCCTACGTGGACCGCATGGACTACGTAGCCTCGGTCTCCAACGGGCTGGGTTACTGCCTGGCGGTGGAGAAACTTCTGCAAGTGGAAGCGCCCCCTCGCGCGCAGGCCGTGCGCGTGATCCTCACCGAGCTGAACCGCATCGCCAGCCACCTGCTGTGGCTGGGCACTCACGCCCTCGACATCGGGGCCATCACGCCCGTGTTCTACTGCATGCGCGAGCGCGAAGAAGCCCTCAAAATCTTCGAGCAGTATTGCGGCGCGCGCCTCACCACCCACGCCTTCCGCATCGGCGGCCTGCAGTACGAAACCTACGACGGGTTCGAACGGGAGGTCAAAGCCTTCTGCAGGATGTTCCCGCCCAAGGTGGACGAATACGAGGAACTGCTCACCAATAACCGCATCTGGGGCGGACGGCTCAAGGGCGTGGGTGTGCTGACCGCCGAGGAGTGCAAGGAGTACGGCGTGACCGGACCGTTGCTCCGCGCCGCGGGCGTGAAGTGGGACCTGCGCAAGGCGCAGCCCTACTCGGGATACGAGAAGTACGATTTCGAGATTCCCACGCGCGAGAACGGCGACACCTACGACCGGTACATCGTACGCATCGTGGAGATGCGCCAGGCCTTGCGCATCATCGAGCAGGCCGTGGAGAGCATTCCCTCCGGCCCCATCATGGGCAAGGTCCCCAAGGTGATCAAGCCGCCGGTGGGCGAGGCCTACGTTTCCATCGAAGCTCCCAAGGGCGAGTTGGGCTATTACGTAGTGAGCGACGGCTCGACGCAGCCGTACCGCTGCCGTGTGCGGCCCCCCTCGTTCGTCAACCTGCAAGCGCTCGACCGCATGGTGAGAGGCGGTCTCATCGCCGACATAGTAGCGGTAATCGGGACACTGGATATTGTACTGGGAGAGGTGGACCGATGAGGGTGCTTGGTGGTGGCGTCGGGTTTTTTTTGACGCGGAGACACGGAGACGCGGAGAGATTGGGAGTTGGGAACCCTAAGAGGCTCCAACCATCGTCGTTCTCCTCTTTTAATCTCCGCGTCTCCGTGTCTCCGCGTCAAAGGTTTTAATATGCGTAAACTGCTGCGGAAGATCTTTCTCGTGGACCTGTTTACGGGGCTGAAGGTCACCTTCCGCAACCAGAATCCCAAGTACATCTATACCGAGCAGTATCCGGCGGAGCAGCCCAAGGTCGCCGAGCGGTATCGGGGGGCGCCGCGGCTCAATAACAACCCGGATAACGGCGAGACGCTCTGCATTTCCTGCAACCTATGCGC
>JBEKPK010000096.1:0-15620 GCA_049520795.1 Bryobacteraceae bacterium | reverse complement strand
CGACCCGCATTATCTCGAAGCGCGCTTTTTTCTGGGACTGTGCCGTTACTACATGGGCGAATACAAAGGCGCCGCGGAGGCCTTCGAGGAAGTATCCTCCGCCGTCCCGCTCAACGAGGTGTATAACAATCTAGGCGCGGCGCAGGCCCGCTTGAACGATTCGGCCGGCGCGGTGGCCAGCTTCCGCAAGGCGCTTGACGGGGACGACGCCGATCCCGACTACTACTTCAACCTGGGCTATCAGCTATGGCGCACGGGCGAGTTCGCCGGCGCCGTCGAGAGCTTCCGCGCGGTCCTCCAGCGCAACACCAACGACCCGGAAGCCACCACCATGCTGGGGTTCGCGTTGCGGCAGGCGGGTCCGCGCCCTGGCGACGCCAAAATGGAAGCCCGCCAGAGGATCAAGACGAATTACGAAGAAGCGGCCTACCGGCAGTTGCAGGCGGAGCTGTCGCGGTAGGGGTCATCGGCGCTGCTCCTCTACCCCCAGACGTAGAATAAGACCATCAGAAGAATCCAAACCCCATCGAGGAAATGCCAAAAGACCGCGGTGACGTCGATGGCCGTGCGCCGGGCCGGTCCCAGGCGCAGCCGCAGGGCCTGCACGTCCACCCAGATCAACGCCGCGAGGCCGCCCAGCAGATGCAAGGCGTGCGCGGCGGTCAGAATATAAAAGAACGAGCTGCTGGGGTTGGTGGCCACGAAAATGCCCGCGCGGCGCAACTCCACCCAAGCCCAGGCCTGGCCGGCGAGAAACAGGATGCCGAGCGCCGTCGCCGAGGTCCAAAGGGCATTAAAGCGGCCGCGGTCGCCAGTCCGAAGCGCGCGGCGCGAACGGTCGAGCAACAGGCTCGAGAACAGCAGGACGGCCGTATTGACCCACAGGATGGGCGGCTTGGGCATGCTGGCCCAGTCGTCGGAAAGAGCCCGGCGCGCCACAAAGGCGACGGTCAAAGCCGCGAAAACCATAGCGCTCGAAGCCAGCAGCAGCGCCATTCCGGCAAGGGAAGCGCGGCGGGAGGAGCCACGGCCTTCGCCGCTTTGGCCGTCGCCGCCCCATCCGTGCTCGACCGGCGGGGCCGGAGGCTTTTGGATGAAGCCGCGGGCGAGAGAGACGGGCATACCCAGTTGGATGCGCCAGCTTTGCGTCCGGACGGAATGGGTTTTCCCACCGGTCACACGGATGGCAGGAAAACGCGGCACACCCCGTAGGCGGCAAATGCCGCCAGACCCGCGGTCCACAGACGGGCGCGCGCGGAGCCGGCCCAAAACAGCGCGAACAGCATGGCGAAGCCCAACGGGGTGAGCCGGTTGAAATGCAAGGCGGCGCGCCAGTGGCCCTTGGCCAGCTCGCACAGCCCGCGAGTGAGGCCGCACAACGGGCAGGGGCGGCCGGTGAGCCAGTGGAACCCGCACAGGCGCCAGCGCGGCGCCGCGGGAAGGGTGACCGCGCGCAAGGCCGCAAAGAGCCCCGCCGCGGCCAGAATGCGCGGCCCCGCGCGCCTCATAGCGTCTGGATCGTGCGCTGGTCGAAGCCCACGATTTCCTGGTAGGCAATCGTGACTGCGGCGAGTGTGATCGGTATAGTCACCAGAACTCCCACCAGGCAGCAGATGAATCCCAGGAGATTGAGCAGTCCGAGGGCGATCACGAACATGGTGAATCCGAAATAATCCTGCTTCACCACCGCGTGGCTCGATTGGATGGCCGGCCAGAAGTCCATGCGCCTATCGACGATGAAAAGGTACGTAAACTGCAACGCGGCGGCCACCACCAGGCTGCCAACGATGCAGAAGATCAGGCCCACGCCCACGAATAGCCCGATGATCAGCGAGGCCACCAGGGTGGGGACGAAGAAGTTGAAACCCGTGAAAAGGTCGGAGAACTCGGCGCGCCGGCCCAGCAGTTTCTTCATGAGGAAGATGTGGAAGCCGGCGGTCATCGGGCCCTTGATGAGCGGGATGCCGCTCATCAGTATATAGACCAGGGCCAACAGGACATAAGTGCCCAAGTCGGCTTTGACCAGTCTCCAGCCCGAGCCGATCCACTGGCCGGTATGCGATCTCACCCCTGGCGGCGCCGTCCATGGAATGGCGGGGGTTTGCCCTAGCGGGGGGCCGGCGAGCGATTGCCCGCAATGGGTACAGAACTGGAGATCGTTGGGAATCTGCGTGCCGCAGTTGTGGCAGAACATGAGGCTCTCCTCGATGGGTCGGACCTACAGCGTGGAATCATACCATCCGGCGGGGGAGATCGGTAGGGGCGGCCAGGATTTCCGGCCTGTGTTCTTGGCGCCACGCCGGGCGGAAGCCCCGCGGCAGGCCCGCCCCACAATGCGCGCTAGCCGTCAGTCGGCCGGGGGTGGAGCGAGGCCGGCTCTAGCCAGCGCCCGTTGCAGCACGGCGGAGGCGTGCACCTCCGGCACTCTCCGCGAAGTGGATATTTCCGCGACGAGCATGTGATGCGCGCGGTCCAACATCTTCTTTTCGCGGAAGGAAAGCGGCTTCTCCAGGTGTACCCGAAGGAGGTTCTTGAAGACCTCGGCGGCTTTGAGCAGGTCGCCGCTCTGCATTTTGACGGCGTTCTCTTTGTAGCGCGCCTTCCAATCGCCGTTCACGGGACAGGAGCCGTTGGCGAGATACGCCAGGACGCCGGATATCTCACGGTCCTTCGCAACCCTCCGCAGCCCGATGTGAGCCACGTTGGAAAACGGCGCCAGCACGGTCACGCCGCTGTAGCCGAAGCGAAGGAGATAGAATTTCTCAAGTGCGGAACCAAAGGAGCGGGTACTGATGTTCTCAACAGTTCCCACCCCTTGATTAGGATAGACTACCTTCTCACCTATCTCAAAGGTCATACGGGGTCCCCTCAAACCACCGCTTAGCGATACAGCCTTAACGCAGACAACGTTGATTGGATGATACGCTGGGGGCTGTTGGATGTCAAGAGGGCGCTGGCGGGCGCTGCAGAGAAGAGCCGGGTCCATGAAAGCGACCGGCTCGAGTTAGCCGGCTTGACCGTATGGAACGTGCGGAAACTTACGTCTCTTCGGCGGCCGCGATTCCGGCTTCGTCGGCCGGTTGGCCGCGTTCGGCCAGCAGGAGGCGGCGCAGCGTCCGCAGGTCGTTCAGTATGCGGCGACTGGTTTTTATGTGCATTTCCAGCTTCGCCAGGTTATAGGAAACCAGGAGGAGCCCCTGCTGGCGCCGCTCGGCGCCTTCCTGCTCGGCAGCGGCGATATCGGCCTGTACGTCCCTAAGGGCCTCGGATATCGCGTCCGCCAGCAAGGCTACGTACTCGTGGGAACCTTCGATGGAGTCAAACGGCGTTTCGGACTGATAACTCACAGACGCGCCTTTCCGACCAGCCTGCCTCCGCGGGTGGCCCGACGAATTCGATGGGTTCTACAATTCTCGCACAAACGGAGGGCGGCGCAAATAGCCCAAAAGTCATAGGCCGGGCGCCGCACGATTTCCGTGCGCGGGGTGAGGGTACACTGGTGGTTCATATGAGGCCCCCATTCCGTCACGCCATGTGCAATGAGGCCTTCGAGGGACGCTCGTTCGCGGCCGTCTGCGCGGCCATCCGCCGGGCCGGCTACACGGGCGTGGAGATCGCACCCTTCACGCTGGCTGAGGCGCCCGCCCTGATCGGCGAGGCGCAGCGCCGGGAATATCGCCGCATTATGGCCTCGGAGGGGCTCGGCTTCACCGGGTTCCACTGGTTGATGGTTACGCCCAAGGGCCTGCACGTCACCGCTCCCGACCGCGCGCTGCGGCGCCGCGGCTGGGAGCACATTCGCGCGCTGATCGACCTTTGCGCCAGCCTGGGCGAGGGCGGCGTTATGATCTTCGGCTCCCCCCAACAGCGCTGCGCCACCGGCGGCCTCACGCCCGCCCAGGCTGTTCGCCATTTCGTGGAGGGGCTGGCCTCCATCGCGCCGCACGCCCGCGCGTGCGGGGTCACGGTTGCCGTGGAGGCGCTCTCGAGGGACCAGTGCGACGTGATCCAGTCGCTGGCCGAAGCGGTGGCGGTGGTGCGCGAGGTAGGCAGCCCGGCCATTGAGACCATGTTCGACGTGCACAACGCCATCGATGAAACCGAGCCGCACGCCGCGCTGGTGGACCGCTTCTTCGAGCACATCCGCCACGTGCACGTCAACGAACTCGACGGCCGGTACTGCGGCTCCGGGAGCTACGACTACAAGCCCCTATTTGAGGTACTGCGCCGCCGCGGTTACAATGGGTGGATTTCACTCGAGGCTTTCGATTTCACGCCCGGCGCGGAGAAGCTCGCCGGCGAATCGTTGCGCCACCTGGAACGGGAGATCGCCAAACTGCCATGTTGAGCCACTATGTTGTCACCGGGGGGGCCGGATTCATCGGTTCCGCGATTGTGCGCAGCCTGCTGCGCGAGGGCGCCCGCAAGGTCGTGGTGATCGACAACCTGCTGACCGGCCGCGAATCGAACCTGGAAGAGGTGCGCGCGTGCATCGATTTCCAGCGGGCCGACATCCGCAACTACGAGGAGATTGCGCCGTTGATCCGCGGCGCGGCGGTGGTGTTTCACGAAGCCGCCATTCCGTCGGTGCCGCGCTCGATCGACGAGCCCGTTCCCTCGCACCAGGTGAACATCGACGGTACCTTCAACGTTTTCCTCGCCGCGCGTGAAGGCCAGGCGGGGCGCGTGGTGTACGCGGCCTCGTCCTCGGCGTACGGCGATACCAAGGTCCTGCCCAAGGTGGAAACGATGACGCCGCGGCCGAAATCGCCCTACGCCCTGCAAAAGCTGGTGGGAGAATACTACGCGTCGGTCTTCTCCGGAGTTTATGGCCTGGAAACCGTCGCGCTGCGGTATTTCAACGTATACGGCCCCCGGCAGGACCCTTCGAGCCAATATTCCGGGGTGCTCTCCCTCTTCATGAAAGCGGCCCTGGAACGCCGCCCGCCAACCATCTTCGGCGACGGAGAGCAATCCCGCGACTTCACCTACGTGGACGACGTGGCGGAGCTGAACCTGAAGGCCGCGCGCGCCGGCCACGTGTCAGGCAGAGTGTTCAACGGCGGAAATGGAGGGCGGATCACGCTCAACCAGGCGTGGGCGCTGTTGCAGAAGATCGAAGGTGTGGAGATCGCGCCCCGGTTCGGCCCGCCGCGGGCGGGCGACGTGCGCGATTCCCAGGCCGATACCGCGGCCGCCGTAAGGGACCTGGGACACGCGCCGCGATTCTCCTTTGAAGAGGGGATGCGGCTGACTTTGGAGTGGTACCGGCGCGACGCTGTGGGATAAGGCTCCGGCCTTGTCAATCCGAGCGAAGCCCGGACGGTGACTGATGAAGCCCGCGCCTATCGCTCCAGCAGCAGCTCCGGCGAGTCGTCGCCGTAGTGGACGTGCAGCTTGCCTGCGACGGGGTGCACCCAGATGCCGTCGTCCTGGCGCGGGAGCGGGATATCGGCCGGGGTCGCGACCTCCACAAAACGGCTGTCCTCCGCTCCCGCGGGCAGTTTGCCGATGTGGATGTGCATGTGGCACTGGCTGCGATTCTCCAGGCTGTTGACCGCCAGGCCCCAGCCATCGCCCCACAGCTCGCGGGCCTTGGCGATGGCAGCCGTCCAGTAGGCGGCGCGCTGGGCGGCTGTCATGCCGGCCAGATCCTGGGGATTCCGCCCGTGAAAACGCGGAAGTTCCAACCACCGGTTGGGCTTGCTGGGGTTGGCGTCCCGGATGGCGAAAAACTCCGGCCCGGGCGGCTCCGCGTCCGCCGCGCGGCACAGACCGCACTCCCGGCTCTGCATGGTCTCGGGCCGGGCGGCGTCGCAAATGCACTGGCGCACGTCCGCTTCCCCCAGCAGGGCCAGGAACAGAATGCCGGCGGCGACGATCCGGAGACAGCGCATGATCGGATTGTAACCGGCGGCTGGCGGCGTGCGGTTATCCTGGATTTCGAAGTTGGGCGCATTGCATCTGGGCACGGCTTCAGCCGTGCCGCAAACGGGAACACCCAGAGGGCTTTAGCCCCTGTGTTTTCAAAAGGATGAGAAGGATTTGCGCCGGGGTTGCCAAACCAGGGGCTAAAGCCCACAAAATGCTGCCTGATCGGCACGGCTCAAGCCGTGCCCTGATACAAGGCCCATTTTTTCAAGGAAATAGCCTGTGGCAATTCAGTCTTCCGGCGCCAGCTCCGGCGCCGGCTCAAAACCGTCCAGCAGGTCCGGGTTCTTGGCGAAGCGTTTGAGCGCGCGGAGGATCTCCCCGGAAGGGAAACCCGCCTGCTGCATGCGGCGGTAGGCGGAGGCCATGTCTTTCTGGCTGGCGAAGAGGCCCTCGCGAGGCGCTTTGGCGTACTTGTGGCGGATCCAAGCTTCGATAAGCGCCTGGTCGGCCACGCCCTCGTAGACCGCTCGCACGGTCTCGGCGGCCAGGGCGGGGGCGATGCGCCTCTGGCGAAGGTCCTGGATCACCTTCGCGCGTCCCAGCTTGTCGTTGGCCAGGCGGGCGGAGGCGAAAGCCTCGGCGAAGCGATGGTCGTCGAGATAGCCGGCGTCCTTGAGGCGCGCGATGGCGGTTTCCACGTCGATTGAGCGCTCGGCGCGGCGAAGGAGTTTCTCCCTCATTTCACCGGTGGAGCGCGCCTGCGCGCCCAGCAGCTTCAGTGCGTATGTCCACAGCGCTTCGCCGTCGAGCGGGCGCGGTCGTCGTTCTTCCATGATGGCGTTTCTCATGGGGAGTATACTGGAAAATGGCTGAAGTTGCAGAGTTTCCCGCTGATATTAATGTGGCTCGAATAGGAGGACATCATGGATAAGAATGGACTTTCGGCTTTTCTGCTGGGGCTGGGCGTGGGCGTAGCCGTGGGCATGCTGTTCGCACCGAAATCCGGACAGGAGACGCGCGAACTTATCAAAAACAAAGCCGGCGAGGGCGCCGATTTTCTGAAGCAGCGCGGCTCCGACGCGAAGCAGACCGCCGCGGAATGGGTGGACAAGGGCAAGGACGCGTTGAACAAGCAGAAGGACAACCTGGCCGAGGCCGTGGAAGCCGGCCGGCAGGCATACCGGGACGCGGTGTGCCCGCAACCCCCCGCGGAAGGGACCGTCTAGCGCCGGGTTCGAGGGCTGGCTGCCATGCCTGAAGACGTCTTTCGCATCATCGTGACGGCGGCCATCGCGCTGGCCGCGATCGCTCTCGTCGTGCAGGCCGCGCTGCTGACCGGCTTATATCGCGCCGTCCGGAAGATGCAGGAGAGGACTGATCCGCTGGCCAACAAGATTCAGGCGCTGGTGGAAAAGGCCACGCCGGTGATTGAGAAGATGGGCCCGGTGATCGACAAGATGGGTCCGGTGATTGAAAAGACCGGGCCCCTGGTCGCGCGGGCCGACAGGGTTATCGAGACCGCGCAGCTTATTCTCGATGAGAACCGCCCCAAGGTCGCGGAGATCACCGGCGAGGCGGCGCGGGTGGTGAAGTCGGGCCGGCGGCAGGTGGAGTTGGTGGGCGAGTTGCTTAACGACGCCGGCGACCGCGTCCACGCCCGTCTGGAGCAGATCGACCGCTCCGTGGACGGCGCCGTGGAGCAGGTGGAACTGGTGGGCGACGCCGTGAAACGGGCCGTCACGCGTCCCGCGCGCGAGTTTAACGGGATGGCGGCGGGAATCGCGGCGGCCCTATCCGCGCTGATGCACGGGCGAAAGTACCCGGTGGATCGGACCACCCAGGACGAGGAGATGTTCATCTAGCCCCACCTGGCCGCAGTTGGTGGGCAGGCGGTTCCGCCTGCCTTGTTCCAACCCCGGGCGCGAGGGTTCCCCGGAGTTGGCAGACGACCAGAACTGATCGTCTGCCCCACAACGGAACACTACGCGCCGGGCTGCTTTTTCCGGGGCCTGACGGTGCGCTTCTTGGCCACGCCGCTGACGCCGGCGCCGGCCGTCTTGCGCGGAACTCTGGGCCGGCGAACGGGCTTGGGCGGCGCCTCGGGGATGGGAATCTCACCGGTGGCCGTGGGCTGGCCGGGCACCAGCGGCTGCGGTTCGTCGATCTCTTCCTCAACCTCCGCGACCGGCTCGGGCTGCGGCGGCGGGGCGGGCGGATGGAATTCCGTTCCCAGATAGACGGTGAGACCTTTCTCTTCGTCCGCCTGGACTCGAACCAGCCCTTTATCCTGCGCGTAGTTCAGCAATTCGCCGAACTCCTGGAAGCCATAGGCGCGCCAATCGAAGTTGGGATGCTCCTGGTGGACCCAATCGGAAAGCTCGTCGATGCTGGCGCCGCCGTCCACTTCCAAGCGGCGGGTTTCGAGCACGTCGCGCAGCAGGGGGATGGCCTCTTCGGGCTTGGCGCCAGGCTTTTCGGGAGCGGCGCCGCCGCCTTTCATGCGGATCATGTAGCGGCCCTCGCCGCCACTGACCTCCACGTAGTCGGCCTTCTGCAGCTTCTCCACAAAATCCGTGAAGGAGCCGGCGCCGTAGGCCTTCTCGTTAAACGTGGAATCGAGCTGCAACATGGTCGATTTCAACAGCCCAAGCTGGGGGCGAACTTCGCGGCGCTCCAGAACGCCCAGGGCGCGCTCCACCAGGGGCATGGCGAGGGCCAGGTCGAGCGCCACCCGCTTATGGGGCTGGCGCTGCTGCTGTTGCTGCTGACGTTCCGGCTGGGGCGGCCTTTCCTGCTGAGGCGGTTGCTGCTGAGGCGGTTGCTGCTGAGGCGGCTGCTGTTGGGCTTGTTGCTCCTGAGGCTCCGGATGGCGCCGCCGGGCCGGGCGGTCGTCGATAACCGATTCGTAGGCCACGAACTCGTGGCAGTTCTTCTGAAGGATGGTGCTGGTAAATGCTCTGCCGCCGACGACGAAGATGCGCTTGTCGTATTGTTTCAGCTTGTTGACCAGCGCGATGAAGTCGCTGTCGCCGCTGACGATGGCAAAGGCGTTGATGTGGTCGTGGGTGAACGCCATTTCGAGGGCGTCCAAGGCCAGGTTGATGTCGGCGCCGTTCTTATCGCCGCGGGGCGATGGGTCGCGCTGCACCATCTGCACCGCGTGCTCGGAGAGAGCGCGCGTGGCGGATTCCTGCCTTCCCCAATTCGCGTAGGCGAACTTGGTGACGATTTCGCCGCGCTCTTTCAGCGCGTCCAGCACGGCAGCCACGTCGAATTCGCGGTGCAGGGTGGACTTGACGCCGATTTCGATATTATCAAAATCGATAAACACGGCGATCTTGAGTTTTTGTTCCATTTCGGAAATTCCTTAATTGGGCGATCGGCGTGGCGGGCCTGTCGGTCCGCCGCGCCCGAAGGCCGGCGCGCCCTCCGGCGCAATTTGGTTTGCGGCGGCGGCGCGACTACGGCTCTTTGGCCTATGCGTAGTTTATCGTAAAACGGGCCGCCGCATGGGCCCGTTTTGCGGAGCCCGTTTCGGAGGCGTTTGCGAGGAGCTTCGCCGCGCCATAATAGTCATGATGCGAACCACGATCAACCTGCCCGAGGACGTCTACGAAATGGCGCGCTCGATCGCCGGCTCGAAACGGATCTCGCTGGGAGACGCGCTCGCGGAGTTGGCCCGCAAGGGCCTGCGCCGGACCGCTGGAATTCAGGTAGGAAAGGCCTTTCCCTGCTTCGCCGTGCGCGACGACGCGCCGCCGATCAGCCTGGAGACGACGCTACAGGCGGAAGATCCGAACGCCTAGCGCCGCGCCGGCGGCAACCGCGGATCATCCGCCCTTCCGCAACCGCGCGGCGAAGGCTCCCGCGCGCCGGAACTCTTCCTCCAGTTGCCGCGTGCGAAGGTTCTCGCGGATATGCTCCAGCTCCTGAATATACGCGGCCAGGGCGCGGTCGATGTAATCGGCGTTGGTGGCCAGGATGTCGCGCCAGAGATCGTAGGAGCTGAGCGCCAGGCGGGTGCAATCGAAGAGGCCCGGACCGGCTACCTCGAGGGCCCGGGAGGCCGCCGCGCGCTCTCCGATGGCCGCCGCCAGGGCGGTGGACGCCAGTTGCGGCAGGTGGGAGGCCAGCGAGACGGCGCGGTCGTGCTGGTCCGAATCGAGAATCACGATGCGCGCTCCGAAGCGGTCGAGCCAGGCGCGGAACTCGCGGGCGATCGGGGTTTCGAGCTCGGCGGGATCGTCCGGGGTGAGGACCCAGATGCGGCCGCGGAACAACCCGGCTTCGGCCCCGGACGCTCCTCGGGTTTCCTTGCCGGCCATGGGATGGCCGCCCAGGAACTGGCCGCGCCCAATGTGCTGGCGCGCAGCGTCCACGATTTCGCACTTGGTGCTGCCGGCGTCGGTGACGAACGCGCCGGGGCGCAGGAGCGGGTCGATGTGGCGGATGGTATCGATTATGCGGCCGATGGCGTGAGAGAGAAACACGAGGTCGGCTTCGGCCAGGGCCTCGGCCAACGGGGCGCCGCGATCAATGGCTCCCCGCGCCTGGGCTTCCGCGATGGAGCGCGGGGAACTGACCCCAACGATTGGGCCGCCGAAGCCGGCTTCCCGCAAAGCGAGCCCGAAGGATGCGCCAATCAGGCCCGTTCCGACGATGGCTACGGTGTTCATGGGATGCTGGCAGTGTCCTGGAGTTGTGGGGCAGGCGCTTCCGCCTGCCAATCGCGCACTCGACAACAGTCAGGTTGGCAGGCGGAAGCGCCTGCCCCACAAGTACTCGACGTGCTCATCGCGGCTCCGAAATTCTACGCCCCACCGCCGGGGCTATGATGCGCAACTGCGCCATCAGCTCCTGGAACTGCTCGGGACGCAGCGACTGCGCGCCGTCGCTGAGGGCGTGATCGGGATCGGGATGGACTTCCATCAGCAGGCCGTCGGCGCCGGCGGCCACGGCGGCGCGCGCCATGGGGGCCACCTTATCGCGGCGGCCGGTGCCGTGCGACGGGTCGGCCACGATGGGCAGATGCGAGAGCGCCTTCACCACCGGAATGGCGGAGATGTCCATGGTGTTGCGGGTGTAGGTTTCGAAGGTGCGGATGCCGCGCTCGCAGAGGATGACGTCGTAGTTGCCGCCGGCCAGGATGTACTCCGCCGAGAGCAGCAACTCCTCGATGGTGGCCGAAATGCCGCGCTTGAGCAGCACCGGCTTGCGCAGCTTGCCCAACTCGCGGAGGAGGGTGTAATTCTGCATGTTGCGCGCCCCCACCTGGAGAATATCGGCGTACTCCTCGACCAGCGGAATCTGGGTTTGATCCATGACCTCGCTCACCACCAGCAGGCCGTGCCGGTCGGCCGCCGCGCGCAGCAGCTTGAGACCCTCTTCGCCTAGCCCCTGGAAGGCGTAAGGCGAGCTGCGCGGCTTGAAGGCCCCGCCGCGGATGACGGCGGCGCCCGCGCGGGCCACCACCTCGGCCGAGCGCTCGATCTGCTCGCGGCTTTCCACGCTGCACGGCCCGGCCATGATGGCCACGCTGTCGCCGCCGATTTCGAGGTTCCCCACCTTGACGATGGTTCCTCCGGGGCGGAAGCTGCGGCTGGCGAGCTTATAGGGCGAGACGATGCGGTGCGCTTCCTTCACCCCGTCCATCACCTCGAACATGTCGAGGTCGAATTCGCTCTTGCCGCCCACGCCGCCGAGCAAGGTGTGAATCACGCCGGTGGAGCGGTGCACATCGAAGCCCAGCTCCACCAGACGGTCGATCACCGCCTGAATCTGCGCTTCCGTCGCTCCCTGTTGCATCACGACTAACATGTTTTGTCTCCGGGTTCGGCGACGGCCGCCGGGCCGTCCCCTTTTTCCATTCGCAAGCGCTGAATCGTGCGCATCTCGTCGATAATACGCTCGAAGATGCGGCGCACGGCCTCCTGGCTCATGGGGCCCCAATTGGCGGCGCCGACGTTGGCGAACACCTGGTCCTCGCGCTTGGGTTCGTAAATCGGCAGATGCGCCGCGCGCTTCACTCGCCCAATGTCCTCGACGACGAGCGTGCGCTCGTTGAGGAGAGCGACGATGCGGCGATCCACTTCGTCGATAGCGACGCGAAACTCCTCCAGCCTGGCGCGCGCTTCCTCTACCGTCATTTCGCCGCTCCAAAACCGTGTTTTAACTCGCGCGCGAAGGATTCGAGCTGCATTTCGAGCGACGGGCCGGCCTCCTGGCCCGCTTTTTCGATGAGCCGCACGAATGCGCTGCCCACCACCACCGCCTCCACTTGCCGGCCCAGCTCGGCCACGTGCTCGGGCTTCGAAACGCCGAACCCCACGGCGAGGGGAAGATTCGTGATGGCGCGCATGGCTGCGACCAGCGGCGCAACGGCGCCGGAGAGCGACTCCCGCTCGCCGGTGACGCCGGTGCGCGAAACCAGGTAGGCGAAACCGGTGGAATACTGGGCCACCAGTTTGAGGCGCCGTTCGGTGCTGGTGGGCGCGGCCAAAAAAACCGTGTCGAGGCCGTGCTGGCGCATGGCGTCGACATAGTCCCGCGCTTCTTCCACCGACGCGTCCGTGAGCAGGCAGCCATCGATGCCGCGGCGCGCGGCTTCGCTCGCGAGGCGGTTCAAGCCGTAACGCAGCACGGGGTTCAGATAGGTAAACAGGAGCAGCGGAACCTCGGAGCGCTCGCGGATCTGGGCGGCGATGTCGAGCACCGCCTGAAGATTGGTCCCCGCGGCGAGCGCGCGCTCGCCGGCGCGCTGGATCACGGGACCGTCGGCGATGGGGTCGGAGAACGGCACACCCAGCTCGATGAGGTCCGCGCCGCCGCGCACCAGCGCTTCCACCAGCGCGGGCGTACGGCCGGGCTCGGGATCGCCGGCCGTGAGAAACGCAATCAGACCCTTGCGGCCGTCCCGCTTCAGGTTTTCGAAAAGCCGGCCGATGCGCGTCATGCCTCGTCCAGCCCCTGGAAATTCTCACGATAGATATCGATGTCTTTGTCGCCGCGGCCGGAGATATTCACCAGGAAGGTCCGGCCCTTGGCCTGGGGCGCGCGTTTCACCGCTTCGGCCACGGCGTGCGCGGATTCGAGCGCGGGGATGATCCCCTCGGTGTGGGCCAGCAGGCGCGTAGCGTCGAGCGCCTCGCCGTCGGAGGCGGCCACGTATTCGGCGCGGCCGTTATCGTGCAGCCAGGCGTGTTCCGGGCCAATCATGGCGTAGTCCAGCCCTGCCGAAACCGAGTGAGTGAGCGAGACCTGGCCGTTTTCATCCTGCAGCAGGTAACTGTACGCGCCTTGCAGGACGCCCGGAGCGCCGCCGCGGAAACGGGCCGCATGGCTGCCGGGCGCATCCCCGCGGCCGCCGGCTTCGACGCCGATCAGTTGCACCGGAGAATCCGGCGCGAAGGCGTGGAAGATGCCGATGGCGTTCGATCCCCCGCCCACACAGGCGAAAACGGCGTCGGGCAGACGCCCTTCGACGTCTAAGATCTGGCGGCGGGCTTCCTCCCCGATCACCTTCTGAAAATCGCGCACCATCATGGGGTACGGGTGCGAGCCGAGAGCCGAGCCGAGCAGGTAGTAGGTATCGGCCACGTTGGCCACCCAATCGCGCATGGCTTCGCTGATGGCGTCCTTGAGGGTGCGGCTGCCGGAGGATACGCCGGAGACCTTGGCCCCCAGCAGGCGCATACGGAAAACATTCAGGCGCTGGCGGCGCATGTCCTCCGTACCCATGTAGACCACGCATTCGAAGCCCAACAGGGCGCAGACGGTAGCGGTGGCCACGCCGTGCTGGCCGGCGCCGGTCTCGGCGATGATGCGGCGCTTGCCCATGCGGCGGGCCACCAGCGCCTGGCCCAGGCAGTTGTTGATCTTATGCGCGCCGGTGTGCAGCAGGTCTTCGCGCTTGAGGTAGATGCGGGCGCCGCCGAGTTGTTCGGTAAGGCGCTGGGCGAACCACAGCGGGGTGGGGCGGCCGGCATAGTTGTGGAGAAGATCGGCCAGCTCGGCTTGGAACGCGGGATCGTCGCGCGCCTCCAGGTAGGCCTTTTCGAGATCCTCGATGGGCGCCATGAGGACTTCCGGGACGAAGCGGCCGCCATAGGGCCCAAAGTGGCCGCTTGAGTCGGGCAGGGGAGTCATGCGCGCAGCGCCTCCCGGGCCGCCGCGATGAATTCGGTCATCTTCTTGTGATCCTTCTTGCCGGGCGAAGCTTCGATGCGGGAACAGGCGTCCACGCCCCAGGGATGCGCCAGCGCGATGGCCCGGGCGACGTTCGAGGCATCCAGACCGCCGGCCAGAATGATGGGCTTCGCCGCGCTCGGAGCCCAGCCTGCCAACCGGCTCCAGTCGAACGTCTTCCCCGCTCCGCCGTAAAGCCCCGCCGCCGGGCCATCGAGCAGCAAAGCCTCCGCCGGGCATTCGGCATAAAGCGAGAAATCGAAATCTTCCGTCACCCGCACGCCCTTCCAGACAGCCAACGCGTCCGGATAATCGGCGGGCCGCTCATCGCCGGAAAGCTGCGCGACATCGAGCCTGGCGATACGCGCGATCTCTTCCACGCGCGACGCCGGCTCGTTCACGAAGACGCCGGCGCGCCGCACGCCGGCGGGGGTGGCGATTTCGGCCGCGCGCTCGGGCGCTATGTAGCGCGGGCTGCGCGGATAGAAATTGAAGCCGATGGCGGTGGCGCCCGCGGCCGCCGCGGCCAGCGCGTCTTCCACATTGGTGATGCCGCAGATCTTGATGGTCATGCGGCCGCCAGTTCCCGCAGCGCGGCGGCGGGATCGCCGGATTTCATGAGCCGCTCGCCCACCAGAAACGCAGTGTAGCCGGCTGCCCGCAGCCGGGCGATGTCGCGCGCCGAGTGGATGCCGCTTTCGCTGACCGCCAGAACGCCCGCCGGAATGTGCTCGGCAAGGCGCAGGGAAACGTCGAGCGAAACCTCAAAGGTCGTCAGATCGCGATTGTTCACGCCGATGATGTCGCTGCCCGCGGCGATGGCGGCTTCCATCTCACGAAGGTTGTGGACCTCCACCATCGCGGCCATACGATAACGCGCCGCGGCCTCCCGGAAATCGCGAATCTCGCGTTCGGACAGCGCCGCCGCGATGAGCAGAATGGCATCCGCGCCGTGCGCCGCGGCTTCCAGCGCCTGCGATTCCGCGATGATAAAATCCTTGCGCAGCACGGCCAGGCCGGTGGCTTCGCGCGCGGCTTCGAGATCGCCCAGGCTGCCCGCGAAGAAGCTCCGGTCGGTGAGGACGGAAAGGGCCGCCGCTCCGCCGCCCTCGTATGCGCGGGCGATGCGCGCGGGGTCGAAGTCGGCGGAGAGCAGGCCCTTGCTGGGCGATGCCTTCTTCACTTCGGCGATGATGGCGGGCGCGCGGGCGGCCAGGGCGGCGCGAAAGTCGCGGCGCGCGGCCACGCGCAATTCGGCCGTGCGCTCCCACGGTTCGAAGTCCGTGGGCATCGCGGCGATCTCTTCGCGTTTTCTGGCGACAATACGGGCCAGGATGTCCGGAACAACGTCTGTCAAGGTGTTTCTTTATGGTAGCAAGGCCGGCAGGGGCCAGGGCGCAGCGCCCGTTTCCAGCGAATGTGCGTCACGGAAATGGGCGTCGATGTGGGGCCAAGCCTTCGGGATCGGGTGGAGTGACGGGGATTGCGCCCCGTCACCCTCCCACACCACCGGACGTGCGGTTTTCCGCATCCGGCGGTTGAACCCAGCCGCCTCAGGTCGC
>JBEKPK010000095.1:0-15694 GCA_049520795.1 Bryobacteraceae bacterium | reverse complement strand
CGGCAGTTTCTATCGCGGCGACGTAAGAAGTGGAATCCTCGTCGCGAACGGGCCGGCCCTCCTCGTCGACGCCGGTTTGAGTGAAGACGCATCCGAGTTTGACTTCGCGCGTGTGCGCCGGTTGGCCTTCCGCCTTCCCCGCGCGGCCCTCCGTTTCCGCCTTCACCACGGGCACGCCTGTGCCGTCCATTTCGACATAGAGAATCGGCGCGGCGGGGGCGCAGATGGCAGGCAGTTCCAGTTGTTTGGCCTGCCGGATCTCCTCCTGCGTGCCGGCCTCAACGTCGGCGCCTATAGCCTCCGCATGGCGCTCCACCGCTTTCGCGGTGACCTCAACGCCGGCGAGCAACTGTAGTTGTTCGCGACCCTGCTGGAAGCTGGTGTCGCTTCCCACCATCGCCATCATCCGGCGCACGCCTGGCGAACAGGCGACGCCTTCCACGTCCAGTTCCCGATCCAGCGGGCTGTGGCCTTGATGGCAGTGCGGGCAGAGGTAATAACTTCGCTCGAAGCGAACCTGGCCCAGCGCGGTCATAATCTGTTTGACGCGTCTGCCGTGGCGCTTTGCCGAGTGTCCACACCCACACGTTACCTGCTCCGGTTCCGGGGACGGCATCGAGAGCAGATGCTCCAGAGCGGCCGCGCCGGCGCGGTGCATCGAGGTGCGCACCAGCATCTCTACTGCTTCCAGATCCACTTTGCCGCTGTTCCGGCGGCCGGTGAAGACCACCTGAAGCAGGCGGCTCACCTCCCGTTTCGTTTCCCGCTCAATCGTTTCGGCCGTTTTTTTTCCCGCGGAGTGAGTGTGTCCTCTACGGGTCGTAAGCGGCAGATCTGCTCGCTGACTTCCACCAGCTCGTGGCTGAGCCGTCGGTAATTGCGGAACTCGGCGGTTTCCTGTTCCGCCTTGCGCACGGCTGCCGAAGTCGGCAACGCTTCGGTCACGGTCTTCCGCTGCCGTTTGTAGGTGAGGCGCATGATAGGGCCGTGGCCGGGGTCGCCGGGGCGCGAACAATGGCAACTCGGTTTTCGGCACCGGAACACGGCTCCGACGACCGAACCCGGGCGCATGTCTTTGAGGTCGCTCAGAGCGCCGAGAAGTTCGGTCCGCCGCGTTTCCAAGTCAAGAAGGGACTGAGGCATGGGGCTCCTTTCTAGAAGTATTATATACTTCTAGAAAGACCAGAACAATCCAGCTTCGCGAAAAGCCCCAACATTCATGTCGCGCACCCGTCCGGACCGGATCGATTCGCGTGAAGGTGCTACCCTCATATAGGGATCCGCGGAGATTCGCTGGACGAGAGGACGTTATGGCAGACAAGAAGAAAGCCGCCGAAGGCGGCTCGGTGAGCGGTACGGAAGCGGCTGGCAAAGCCGCCGTGAAAAAGGCCGCCGTCCCGGAAGCCGCGGGCCAACCCGCGCCCCGGATGAAGTCCACGAAGATTCCGAAACTGCCCAAGAAGAACAAATCCCGCCTGCCGCGGCGCGAGAAGAAGGCCCAGCAAAAGGCCGATCGAGCCAGACAGTCCGGCGGCTAGATCCTCGACCACCCGGAGATTTTCCTTTCATGTGGGGCAGGATGAAATCCTGCGGCGGGTTGTCAACCCTTTTGGCGCCGGACGGACGCCAACCCCGAAATCACCGGGAAATCGTCTTCCGGGTGGTGTGCAGGCTGGCGTCAACCACCGCCTGGGAAATGTCCCGCCTGTCCACTGTCCCGGTGACCACCGCCGTGCGGCTCAGGCTGTCGCCGCCAATCAATTTGGCGCCGCTGGCGCGAGTTCTTTGCGGGCGGCTCGACTGATGCGTGATGTCGCCCTTGCCCTCCCACACCAGCGCAAACGAAACCGGGACCACCGAACCCGAGGTGGAATGACCGTCGATGGTGGCGCTCAGCGAGGCCGAGTTCAAATCTCCCGAGAATACCAGTTGCCGGCTGGTTCCCAGGTCCGTGCCTAGATCGGAATCTTCGCAATAGTCGTACCGGTAGCGGAAGTACGTGACTTCCGCGGTCGCGCTCGGCGCCTTGGCCGAAACCACCGTCGTTCGGTTGGCGAACACGGTGACTTCGTTCTGAACGCAGCCGTCGTCGGACACATAGGTGAAGCTGGCGCTGGCGGCGGATTCCTGCGTCGTCGCGGTCGTCTGAGCTTCGGCGGAGATCAAAACCAGAGCGGAAAGCGCCAGCCAACCGCATGCGCGTGTGAGACCCATGGTACTTGCACCTCCAAAACGGGTTTACAACCAATTGGCATGCGCCGGGTAGGGATCGCCCGGCGCCGTTTACCGCGCTGGCGCCCGCTCCGGCTGGGCGTAATACCCGGATCGTGTGCGCGCCGTCGCTCCGGGCTTGTCGATCTTAATTTCGAGCGAATGGTACTCGTTTGGACCGTCCCCGGCGGGGCCGTCGAAGGAGAGAACATAATAGCCATTCGCGTCCGTGAGGCAGGTTGCGATCTCGCCCGCTATGTCGTTACTTGAATTGAGTACCCGGCCTCCACTTTGAGACGCAAGCGCCTGCAGTCCCAGGTTTCCAATCTGCGCCTGTTTGGCCGTCTTCACTCCTTTTACGAACTGGCCGTAATCCGCCGTTCCCAATTCGTTCGCGTCCGCCAGCCCCGAAGGATCGACGTCGTAAAGGGTAATGCGAGCCCGCCGCAGCTTCTCCGAAAAAGCGACTATGGAGTTGAAAAGCCCCAGTTGTTCCTTGGCGGTCAGCCCCACTTCCGGATCGTAAAGAAGGGGCCAGCCCGGACTGATCCAGATCACCAGTTTTCGTCCGGGCTTGGCAGCTTCGTAGTCGGCAAGGTGTTCGAGCGTGTGGAGAGAGAACTGTTGCCGCTCATCTTCGCCGTAAAACTGCAGCGAGTCGCCCATGGTACGTTGGACGGTTCTTTCCTGACCGAGCGCTGCAATGAGAGCGTTTCCATCTCGAGCGGACGTGCTCCCCATGGTGGTCCCCGAATAGGAAAAAAGTACGATGGACGCGGGGCCGGAAAGCTGCCCGCCGTTCTGCTTAAGAAACGTCCCGATTTCGTTGCTCTCGATCACTACATTGCTGTATGACGCGTTGATTCCATCAACCAGGAAAATGACTTCCACCGGCGGATCGGCCGTCGCGGCGCCGCCCTCGACGGCATGGAAAGACGCGATCTTCCGCGCCAGTTTGTTGTCCAAAAGCGTGAAATCCCCCTGTTGCAGGCCAGGGACCGGCTTTCCGGACTTATTGGTCACGACCACATCGAGCACGATGCTACGATTCGCGGGCGGAACCGATGCGTGAGGTTCGGATTGAGCCGCGGGTCCATTCCGCTGTGCCAATCCGGAGAGAAGCGAAAAGCAGAATAGACCCATCCAGCCCCAGCGCGGAATACTCATGGCGCACCGATTATACACCCGACCGCCTCCCGCGGAACCGCGCCAAGATCGCTCCGGCTTGGGTGGGCGCTTGCCCGGCGTGGCCGGCTCCTTGTTCGTCCTCCGGATGCCGGCTCCTACTTCGCCGCCGCGGCCTTCCTGGCCGCCGCCCAACGCCTCTTCGTCGCCGCGATGATCCGCGCCCGCCCCTCGGGGCTCAGGCGGCGCTTCTTCTTGCCGGCCTTCGCGGGCGCTGGAGTCGCCGCCGCTTCAGCCTTGACTTTCCGGGCAGCCGCCCAGCGTTTCCTTTGCGCAACGGCCATGCGCCTGCGCGCAGCGGCGCTCAGCACGCGCTTCGTCGCGGCGGCCCGGGCTGGGGCCGTGGAAGCAGGATGCACGCCAATCCTGTTTCGGAGTTCGCCTATCCGCGCCTCGATGTCCTTAAGCTTCTCCTGGTAGCCGATGAGCGCGGCGCCCAGGAAGTCCGCTTCAACCGTGAGTGGCATAAGTTGTGATTATACTCCCGGCGGCCAGGCCCTGGAGGAAGCCGTGGGAAGTGTGGCGTGACATTGTGCGCTAACCTCTTGGCATGACCTATATGAGAGGACGCACTTCGATCCAGCCCGTTGCCGCCATCCTTCTCGCCGCGGCGGTCGCAGTGGCGCCGGCATGCAGGAAGGCGCCAACGCCAGTGGCGGGCATCGATCTGGCGGGAATGGACAAGTCCGTCGCTCCCGGTGACGATTTCAACGCCTATGCCAACGGCGGATGGATCAAGGCAACGCCGATTCCCGCCGACAAGTCGAGTTATGGCATCTTTACCATGCTCGCCGACGAGACGCGGAAACGCTTGCTGGCGCTCATTCAGGAATCGGCCAAAGCAGGATCCGCCGAGGGCGAAAAAACCCGGAAAATCGGCGACTTTTACTCGAGCTTCATGGATGAAGCCGCCATCGAGTCGAAGGGGATCGGGCCCCTGAAGCCTCAACTCGACGCCATCGCGGCCATCGCGGATCGCCGTGCTCTCGCCCGTGCGCTGGGCGAACAGCTCCGTGCGGATGTGGATCCGTTGAACGACACCAACTTCGAAACCGGGAACCTCTTCGGAGTCTGGATCGCCCAGGGCTTAACGGACCCGTCGCATTACTACCCCTATCTGCTCCAGGGCGGCCTCGGAATGCCGGATCGCGACTACTATCTCTCGACGACCGCGCATATGGCCGAGTTGCGCCAGCAGTATCAGGCGCACATAATGACGATGTTCAAGCTGGCGGGCTTCGCGGACCCATCCGCCCGCGCCCGCCGCGTGTTCGAGCTCGAAACGAAAATGGCGCGGGCGCATGCCACGCGCGTCGAGTCCGAGGACGTACATATGGCAGTCTCATGGGAGCGGGGCGAACTGGCCGTAAGGGCTCCCGGGCTCGACTGGCCGGCGCTGCTCGAGGCGGCCGGGCTACAGGACGCGTCCGTCCTGATTATCTGGCACCCCAAAGCGGTCCCCGGACTTTCCGCTCTGGCCGCCACGGAGCCTTTGGAGGCATGGAAGGACTGGCTGGCGCTGCATGCCATTGAACGGGCCTCCGGCTTCCTTCCGAAGGCTTTCGTCGACGAGCGCTTCAGCTTTTATGGCAAGACCCTCAGCGGAATTCCGGAGTTGCGCCCGCGCTGGCAGCGGGGAATGGATTACACCAGTGCGGCTCTCGGAGAGGCGGTCGGCAAGCTGTACGTGCAACGCTACTTCCCGGCCGCGACCAAAGCCAAGGCGCAGGCCATGGTTGGCGATTTGGTGCGGGCGTTCGCCAAAATGATCGACGCGCTCACCTGGATGTCGCCCGCCACCAAAACCAAAGCCAAACAGAAGCTGGACACGCTGAAAGTCGGCGTCGGCTATCCCGACCGGTGGCAGGATTACGCGCGTCTTGAAGTCGTCAAAGGCGACGCACTCGGCAACGCGCGGCGCGCCGGGCTTTTCGAATACCGCCGTCAGCTCGACAAACTCCACCAGCCGGTGGACCGCGACGAGTGGTGGATGACTCCGCAGACCGTGAATGCGGTCAATCTTCCCCTTCAGAACGCGCTGAACTTCCCGGCCGCGATTATCCAGCCGCCATATTTCGATCCGCAAGCCGACGCGGCCCACAATTACGGCTCCATGGGAGCGATTATCGGACACGAGATCAGCCACAGCTTCGACGACCAGGGCAGCCAGTTCGATGCCGCCGGCCGGCTCGCCAACTGGTGGACCAAAGAAGACTTCGACCACTTCAAGGCCGCCGGCGAAGCGCTGGCCGCGCAGTTCGACGGCTACCGGCCTTTTCCGGATCTGGCGGTGAATGGACATCAGACGCTGAGCGAGAACATCGCCGATGTGGCCGGTCTCCTGGCCGCTTACAATGCGTACCGGCTTTCGCTCGACGGTAAGCCGGACGTGGCGAAAGACGGCTTGAGCGGCGATCAGCGGTTCTTCATCAGCTTTGGGCAAAGCTGGCGATCCAAGACACGCGACGAGGAAATGCGGAGACAGATCGCCACCGACGGCCATGCCCCCGAACAGTACCGCGCCGACGCGGTGCGGAACCTGGACGCCTGGTACGATGCTTTCGGGGCGCATCTGCCGCAGAAGCTGTGCCTGGCGCCGCCGGATCGGGTGCGCATATGGTGACCGCGCGCGTTTTGCGGGACTATAAGTCGAAACCCGCGATGGCCGTCTTTATCTCCGCAGTAGTTTGAAGGCGTGGTTCCAGGTGTTGGTGCGCGCGCCGTAGAGGACCCAAACGACGCACATCGCCTCCAGGTAGCGCGAACCCTCGATGCCCCCGATATCGACGACGCCCCAGCCGAATTCCGACAGGAGGCCGGCGACTGTCTGCTTGGCCTCGTCGTGGTTGCCGCAAATGAACATGTCCGGCGGACCACCCGGGAAATTGGGCCGGAACATGTGAGCGCTGCCGACGGTGTTGAATGCCTTCACGACGTGCGCGTCCGGCAGCAGCCGCTGAACGCGTTCGCCGGCCGAATCGTTTCCGTTCACCGCCAGCTTTGGCGGCATGCCGCCCGAGAAATCGAGCGGGTTGGTGGTGTCGATTACCACCTTGCCGCTAAGCTTCTCCAGCCCGGCGCTGCGCAGCGCGCTCTCGTTCGCGACTCCGAGCGTCGCCAGAACGATGATCTGGCCGTAAGCGGCAGCATCGGCGAACGTGCCGGCCGATGCCGCAGCCCCCATCTCCTTCGCCCAGGCGACGGCCTTCTCGTTGTTCCCGCTCCGCGACCCCATTTTGACGTCGTGGCCGAGCGCGACGAAGGCCTTCCCGAGCGCCTTTCCTACGTCTCCCGTTCCCAGCACCCCGATTCGCATGTTTGCCCTCCCCATCGATTGTGCCGCAAAACCACTCGCGGCGATTGTCAGTTCCCGTGGGCCAGGGCGGATTTCGCGCCGTATTTGTGCCATGTCATACGTGCGGTCCCGCGGGAATCGATCTCAGGCGATTGGGTGTATATTGATTGGAAATCGGGAACAATCCGGGAGCGTTCGGACGAGAAAGGAAGTCGGAGCATGATGATGAGATTTCGAGCAGTCCTATTGCTGGGGGCGGCCGCTTGGGCAGCCCTGGCTGTCCCGCCGGCGGCCGCGGCGGACCTCACGGTCTATTTCGGTACGCATACGGCAGGGCCGGGCAAGGGCTTTTCGGTTTCCCATTTCGACACGGTAACGGGCGCGCTGAGCAAGCCCGAGTTCCTCTTGGAAACTCCCGCGCCGGCCTATTTCATAATCGCGCCGGGCGGCCGCTACCTTTACTCCTGCAACTCGACGGGATTCGTCAGCGCCTATTCGATCGATCCAGCCACGGCGCACCTGAAGCTAATCAATCAGAAGCCGAGCGGCGGCGGGGATCTCAGTTACATCAGCCTCGACCGGACCGGGCGCTATGTTCTGGTGGCCAACTTTGCGAGCGGCAACGTTGCGGTATGGGCGCTTGCGCCCGATGGAAGCCTGGGAGAGCGCACCGCCTTCGTGCAGCATGGGGACAGCGCGAACCCGCAATTGCAGGCTCACGCGCACTCGATTCGGGTGGATCCCAGCAACCGCTTCGCCCTGGCGGGAGACACGGGGTTGGATGAGCTGATCGTCTATAAGTTCAACGCCAAGGACGGGTCGCTCGCGCCCAACGATCCGCCGTTCGTGAAGGCGGCTCCGGGAGCGAACCCCCGGCACGTGGCATTTCACCCCAATGGACGCTGGCTTTACGTGCTTACGGAGGCGGGCAGCACGATCATGCTGTTCAATTGGAACAACGAGCGCGGCGCCTTGTCCGAGGTAGAGACGGTGTCGACCTTACCGAAGGATTTCCAGGGCAAGAGCGCGTGCGCGGAGATCGAGGTGCATCCGAGCGGCAAGTTCGTGTACGCCTCGAATCGCGGGCGCGACAGTATCGCCGTTTTCTCGGTGGATGCCAAAACCGGGCGTCTGACACTGATTCAGGATGTTCCTTCGGGCGGCAAGACGCCGCGCAACTTCGACATGGATCCCTCCGCTCATTGGTTGCTGGTGACGAATCACGATAGCAACACCGCGATGGTGTTCCGCATCGACCAGCAGACTGGAAAGCTGACGCCCACCGGGCAGCCGGTGGACGCGCCGTCGCCCTACTGCCCGCGGTTCCTGGCGCGGTGAAAGACTGCTATCCGGAGATATAGACGATGCAACTCATAAAGACCGCGGTATTCGTTCTCCTGATGGTCTCGGCCCTGTCAGCGGCCAAGACGCTCGACATGTATGTCGTCGATGTGGAAGGAGGGAAGTCGCTTTTGCTGGTTTCGCCCTCGGGGCAAAGTATGGTGATCGATGCCGGCGGCGGCCGCGAAGCGAACCGCATCGCGGAAGCCTGTAAGGCCGCCGGCGTGAAGAAGATCGACTATATGGTGGTGTCACATTACGATGGCGACCACGTGGGCGGCGTTCCCGCGCTGGCGGAGCGCATGCCCATTGTGACCTTCGTGGACCATGGCGCGAACGTTCAACTGACCGATCCCGGATATCTCAAAAACGTGGATGCGTACATGGCCCTCGCGGCCAAGGCTAAGCGTCTCGTCGTAAAGGCCGGAGACAAGATTCCGATCCAGGGCTTCGACGCGCTGGTGGTGATGGCGGCGGGAAAGGCGATCACGGAGCCGCTCAAGGGAGCGGGCCAGCCGAATCCCGCTTGCGGCACAACTCCCAGGAAGGTCTGGGGCCTCGATGATCGCGGAATCCTGGACAACCACGACACCAACGAAAACTCCCAGGCGATTACGCTTCTGGTCACGTATGGCAAGTTCCGTATGTTGGATCCAGCCGATCTGACCTGGAACAAGGATCGCGAATTGATGTGCCCGATGAATCGCGTAGGTACAGTGGACCTATACATGACCGCCAATCACGGTACGGACAACGCCAACTCGCCGATAATGGTCCACGCACTCCGCCCGCGGGTGGTGATCGCGGACAATGGAGCGCGCAAGGGCGCCTCGGCGGAGGTGTTCCAGACTGTCGAATCGTCGCCCGGGCTGGAGGATTACTGGCAGATGCACTATTTGATCGCGGGCGGAGCGAAAGCCAATGTCTCACCGGACTACATCGCCAACTTGGAGGGCAGCCCCGACGGTGAATGGATCAAAGTCTCCGTGGAGCAAAACGGCGCGTTCACGGTGACGAATGCGCGCAACAACTTTTCCAAAACCTATAAGCCGCGAAAGTAGGCTTGGACCGGCTCAGCGGTAGCGGTACAGCGTCACGCGCTGGATGCCGCGGTCCGGGTCGCCGGCGAAGCGTTTGCGCAAATCCAGGTAATCTCCCTGGCCGGCGTCGTCGCCGGCGAGCCGGCGTCCGGGAACCCACTTGCCATTCACAAACACGCCTTCTTCCACGGTGGCCAGTCCGGCGAGCGGGGGTCCCGGCGTGTTGGGAGAAAATGTGACGCTCACGTCGTTGCCCGCGGCATAGTACTCGTCAGGCCCGGTGGCAATGAAGATCGCCGACGAGAGGAGCGGAGTCCCCGCCGGCGGCGGTTCCACTCGGGGCGCCAGGAACGCGACCTCCAGCGTGTAATCCCCCACCTGGATCTTCTGCGGCGGGTCCTTGGGACCCAGCAGAACGGCGGACATGGTCCCTTTGCCCTGGTGTTCCGCGATCAGGGGCGCCAATTGCGCGATCAGGCCGTAGCCCGCAATTTGATCGCTGTCCGGAGTCAGCGACCTGTCGAATCCCATAGGCGAGTAACCGATCGCGTTATAGCGTCCGAAGGCGTAGAGCGCCTTGGCTCCGGTCCCGCGCCCACCGTTCGTCTCGGGCATGAACAGCGGGTTCCCGGACCGGGTGAACTTGGCGCACCAGGCGTCGAAGTCCGGGGTGTAAATGTCGGGCGCGAAAATATCGATTTGCGGTCCCCCGGCCCTCCATACGTCCATCGCGTCGGGCATGGGGCCGCCTGTCTGCCCGCCTCCGGCAAGCGGCGCGGGCCGCCTCCCAAATCCGAACTCCGGGCAGTTCACGAACATGGGCAGCGGGTATTCGGCTTTGCCCGACTGAGCCACCCGGCCGATGTAGCGCGCGAAGTTCCAGCCCATGAAGATTTCATCCGTCGGCTCGCCCTTACCGAACACCTCTTCCCAGGTTCCCGATGTCTTGAAGCCGGCCGCCTCCCACACCTTGCGAAGCTCCGGACTCAGGGTATCTTTGTGTTGCTGAAGGTAGTCCATCAGTTCCTTGGGGAGCGGCCCCTCGAAGGCTTTGTTGGCCAGGGGCGAGCGGTCGCGGGTGTCGCCCTGCATTCCCACCTCGTTCTCCAACTGCATCATTATGACCGTGTGCCGCTGGCCATCCACCGCCTTGATGTGCCGCATCAGGGCCGCAAAAGCGCGCGCATCGGCATCCCGGTTCGCATCGCTGAGCGGGCTGAGCAGCTCGATGCTCCTGCTCCCTTCGATCTGGATGCGCGGACGCCCCGGTCCCGCCGAGATCAAGGGCGAGGGGCCCCCTACCATCTGAGCGCGCGGGAAGCGTTCGAAGTCCCGCTTCACCCAGTCGGGCGCGAAGCTGGAGAGACCATTCTTCCAGCTTGCGAACCATAGAAGCACGAGATGCAGGTTGTGACTCCGTACATCCCCGATCACGCCGTCCAGCACGCTGAAGTCGAACTTCCCTTCCTCCGGTTCGATCTTGGCCCAGGAAACGGCCGCTACCACGGTGTTGAGATTTTCCTGAGCGACAATCCGCGGAAACACCACCTTCTTCCAGTACTCGAGGTTGGAGGCGCTGTTGACGCTCAACTGCGACCCCAGCACCAGGAGCGGCTTGCCGTCGACGATCAACTGGGTGGCGGCGCCCTGCTTTCGTAATTGAGGGATGTCCGAAGCAGAGGTGGCCGGAACCGGACCTTTTTGGCTCTGACTCGCAGCGAGGGCTACAGAGCACGCGAAAGTGGCGCAACACAAGATACGAAGTTTCATGATTATCTCCTTCGCATACCTTACAAGCCGAACCAGCCGGCTCCAGTAGAGGAAATTTCGATTTGGGACTCCCGCCGGGTCCTATTCAGTATACGCCCAGATATTCCGATTGGTCGCGCCAGCGCAGGTCAGCGCGCCATGGCCCGGGAGGCGTACTTGCTCCATGTGGCGGGGTCCGAGAGCAGTTTTACGAACAGCCCGCCCACCACGGACCTGGCCTGGAAACCCTGCTGCTTGGCCGTCACTGTGTCGTACCAGTCGGTGAGGGGAACGCGGCTTTCCGAGTCGTTGGCGAATTGGTAAGCCGGAGCCACGAGCTTCTCGAACTCGCCCGGATTGTCGGCCAGGGTGGCTGTCCAGAGGACCCAGTCGAGCTTGGTGTAATCCTTTCGGTTGTCGAGCGGCAGGCCGTACTTGTTCTGCCTGGACAGATAGAAGGCGATTTCCTTGCGCGCTACCTCCGGCGGGAACAGGTTCAGGCCGAGCAGTTTGTCCCAGACCAAATTGTATTTCTGGCTCCATGTGCCGGGCTTGTCGAAGGCCAGGCGGTAATGATCGCCGTCGTTGGCCATCGCCAGCCAGCGCTTCGCGAACTCGCTGGTGGTCGCGCGGTATTGAGCGGCGACGTCGTTGCGGCCACTCATGCCGGCCAGCGTTCCGTAGGCGCCTAGCGCCAGGATGGCCTTGATGGAGAGGTTCGCGTTGTGCGCCAGGTGGCCGGCGAAATCGTCCGTGGAAAGCTGGTTCTCGGGATCGAGGCCCTTCTCCTTGAGGTACTCGGCCCACTTCGTGATTTGCGGCCAGTACTGCTCGGCGAAGGCCGCATTGCCTTCCACCTTGGCGAGCGCGGCCAGCATGATCAGCATGTTGCCGCTCTCTTCCACGGGCATCTGGTTTTCCTCGGTGCGCTCGCCGCCGCCATAGACCTGGCCGTTGGCCTGTGGATACGTGCCCAGGTCGTGCGGCGCGAAAGGCCAGCGCCAGCGCTCCAGGCGCGCGTATTCCAGGACCGGCCGAAGCTGCGCCCTCAACAGCCGCGGGTTGAACAGCAGGGTGAACGGAGAACTGGGATAGATGACATCCACGGTGGAGATGCAGCCATTGCTGAAATTCTCCTTGGGGAAGTATAGGGGCGAGCCGTCGACGTCCGCCACCAGCTTGTGCGCCGCCAGGGTCTGGCGGTAGGCCAAGGCGGCCAGGCGGGCATATTTCTCGCCTCCCATTCTCCGCATGTCCGCCATGAGCTCACCGTCGAACGCCGTGGCCCGCTGGAGCAGCGCGTCGTGATCGCGCCGGCCCAGGCGCAACAACTCGGCGGCCCCGGCCCCGTTTCGCCGCCACCAGGGTCTTTCTCGGCGCTCGAAGAACTCGATCGAGTAAATATCGTCGTAGGCGATCATGAGGTATCGCGAGACGGGTTGCGAGCCGACCCGCCCCATATCGATGCTGAAAGCCAGCGCGCTCTCGGCGTATCCGCCCGCGGCGGCTTGGTCGGAGAAATCGTCCGAATCCGCCAGGCGGCCAGCGTTCGCGAAAGCCGCGCGTTCGCGCTGGCGCGAGGCCACCGCCGAGGCGACGCCATCCGGCTTATCGGCGGCCAGGTACAGATACCCCCAGTCGATGCGCAGGTCGTCTCCGCGTTTCGCCAGGATGGGCTGTTCGCGCGATCCCATCCGCAGCGCCGGCTGGCCGTCCAACTGGACCCGCGACGGCCACACCGCCTGGTCGGCTGTGTTGACCACCAGGTCGGCGCCGGCGTCGAAGTAAACAGCGGTTTCGTGCTCCCGGCCGTCGGTGGAGGCGGCGCTCCACTCGATGTAAGTCAAGGGGCGCGAAAGAACGTCGAGGTCGTCGGGCAAAGCGGGAGTAAAGAACGTCAGCCCGACCTTCACGCCGGGGCCCGCGAATTCATAGATCGTTCGCGTGGGGAGCGTTTCGAGCCTGGTTTGTTCCAGCGCTGCGGCAGCCTGCGGGTTGCGGCCCCGGCCCGCGGAGCCTATGAGGTTGTAGGTCCTGCCATCGATCCGCACCAGCGCCCCGAGGGTATTCGGCTTGCCGGTCCAATGCGATGTGCCGCTGTCGCTTAAGCGGTCGGCCAGCGACCATATGCTGAAGTAGGGGTCGTGGGCCACCAGCGGGACGGCGGGCGGGCGAAATGCGGGTAACGGCTGCGCCCCAGCGCAAAGGACGGCGCCGGCGAGCCAGGCGGCGAAGCGGAAAGCGGAACTCGATTTCTCCATGGCGTGCGACCAGTTTAGCCGATGTGAAGTCTCCAACCTCAACACACGCGAATGCACTTCATTCCCAGCAAGGCGGCGAGCTTCTCCAGCTTTGTCCCCAAGCGTCCGACGCCCGCTGCGCAGTGATGCGCGGGGCCATGCCTGCTCCACTCATTGAGGAATCCCCGAGCGCCCAGTGGAAAGCGGTAGCGGCTGTTCGTGTTGCCGATTTCGAGAATCGGTCCGGGCACGGATTCTCCCTCGGCGTACAGCAGCTTCAGCCACCCCGCGTCTTCGACCACGGAGAGCATGGTAACCGGCCCGTGCCTCACGCTCATTTCCACGGAAAGCCCGCTGCCGGTCTTGCCGTGGTAAACGCCCAGCGGGCGCACCTTGGTCCGGCCTTCGGCGATGCCGGCGTGGCCGGGCCCATCGTGCCCCATGAGCACCACATCGTCCTTGAAATCGACCGCGTAAAACTCGGTGAACGACCCGCCGGCTCCGAACGCATCCAGGATCTTCATGGCTTGGACGTTCTTGACTTCCATTTCGCCCGCCACGGGAATACCGAGCGTGGTAAGCAGGCTATTGCCAAGTATGATGGAGCCGATGGCGTCCGCGTTCGCGGAGCCGGCGGCGCCACTGTAGAAATAGGCCAGCGATCCGAGACCGTGGTCCGACGCCAGGCGATCGAGCGCCACCGAGGTTCGCGCCGCCCGCGCCAGTTCCTCCGCGGAGCACTCAGGCTGGACATCGAAAATCTCATGGAAGCGCTCGACTCGCCGGGCGATCTGCTCCCTGGTCACCTTCTCGCGCAGGGCTGCCAGCTCGTCCACCTCGATCGTCTCGATATGGCCGCCGAAGCAGGCGCACTGCAGCGTCAGGTCGGAGTAGACGTCCAGCATTCCTCCGTAATAATGGCCCATCAGGCCAAGGCGGTTGTGTTCCATCACCGCCGCAACGCGCGCCGCGGCGACCCATTCCTCGACCTCGCGCCAGGCTTCGGCGTCATCTTCCAGCATGCCCGTGACCTGGAAAAACGGGATGCGGCAGCGGCTGAAAACATTGGCGATCTCCGGGGCCGAACATGCCTGGCAGTAAGCCAGCCACTCGCCGGTCATCTTCGCGCGGTCGCCGAACCGGTTGAACGCGTCGTAGTCGATGGCCGGGGCCGGCGCAAGGTTCAAGATGACGACCGGAACCCGCGCGCGCCGAACCACGGGAAGCACGGTCGATGAAAGCGCGTAGGTGGCGATGTGAAGGAAAATCAGATCGACATCAGCCTGGCGGAACTGATGGCCCGCCTGCGCGGCCTTCCGAGGGTTGTCGATCAGGCCGAGGTGGACCACCTCGGCCCCCAATGCTTCGAGCTTCCGTGCGATGCGTTTGGAATACCCGTTCAGACGATCTTCCAGGCCGGGAAACTGCGGCCAGTAGGAGTCCAGTCCGATGCTGAAGAGCCCCACGCGGGGGGCGGTGGCTCGTTCTGCGTTGTTAATCATCAGGCGGCGAGCTCAGCAACAGCCTGCGCCCGGTCAGCCCATGGCACAGGTCGTATTTGATAATTTCGAAACGCATCGATTACGCTGCCCGAAACCGGCTGCTCCATGTCGTTCAGCATAGCGTAGGCCTTCGACTCGGGCGGCCGTGTTTGACGGGTGTCCGTCCATGCATTAATGAACGACAGGGCGGTCTCGCGCGTCGGGCGGTTGATCGCCTGAACGATGCGTTCCGGCTGCTTGCGGGATTTCGGAATTACGAAATTAAACAGGTGATCGTAGCCGCTGATGCCCGTGAACTTCACTCCCGGGGTATATCGGATTTCGTTGGCGTCCAGCCACGCGACCATGTCCTCAAAGAACAAACTCTCCACAACCGGCTTGGCGAGATAGAAAAGATCATTCACGGCAAGCATGGCCTGAATGAGACTGTGCTTCCTCAGGGGGAAGTTCTCGGCGGTCGCGTACACCGCCAAGGCGTCGTCCTGGAGCTTAACGCCAAAGCCGTTCAGCGTCATCTTCAGTAAGTCCAGGCGCTTCTCCGTCTGAAGACTGCACCCGGACGCTTCAAGGTCGTGGATTGTGCAACGGTCGTCGGTGAGGATGTATCCGCCGTTCTCGGCGCGGATGTAGATTTGCAGAGCGTCGTTGTGCCGATCGAGGTGGGGCGTGGTGATCTCGACCCATTCGCCGTTCACCTGACGGAGCGTCGTTTTGTCGCGAAGCCAGGCACGGTAATTGTGCAGAAGCTGTTCGATCTCGGCCACGCTCATGAAAAAAGCCCCGGCTGCATCTTGGATGGTCCCGTAATGTTGCAGTGCTGCAAGAAGAATACGCCTAAGATTCTACCGTGATTCGGCAAAGAGCACGAGGCGTCGGCTTCAGCCGGGTGCGCGGCGCAAGAGTCGTAAGCTTGCGGATTCCGAAGGTATTCGAAAGGACCGGAAAGTAGCGAGTGCTCAAAGACAATTCTTCAGCCCGTAGTCGCGGTAGGGACGTCATCGCTGACCGCCCCCCCGCACAGATCCGTACGGGCGCTTTTAACGCATACGGCTCCTGCCTTGGATCATGGCGTCGAAGCGAACATGGGGATACGGGTGGAGAACGTGTGGCTGCGGCAGCCACCGGCGAAAT
>JBEKPK010000094.1:0-15733 GCA_049520795.1 Bryobacteraceae bacterium | reverse complement strand
CAGATCGCCGGCGGCCTCTTAATCCTCTGGATCGCGGTCAAAGTGATGGTGGACGCCGGAGACCCGCCCGACGCGGCGCCGGCCCCCCGAAAACTGGCGCAAGCCGTCTGGTACATCGTGGTGGCGGACCTGACCATGTCCACGGACAACGTTTTTGCCGTTGCCGCGGCTTCCAAGGGGGATTGGCGCCTGATCCTGTTCGGGCTGGGGTTGAGCATCCCGTTTGTGGTTTTCGCCGCCAACCTGCTGGCCGCGTTGATGGACCGCTACCCGGCGCTGATCTACCTGGGAGCGGCCATTTTGGGCCAAGTGGGCGGGGATTTGATCCTGACGGACCCGTTCGCCGTCCGCACACTGCACCCTTCCAAAGCGGCCCGATGGGGCGTGGAAGCGGCGCTCGCGGTGGGGGTGGTGATTGCGGGAAAGCTGATTTACGCGGCCAGGATGCGCCGCGCGGCCGCGCAGGATGCGCTTTCCGAGCCGCGGGCATAAGAAGGCGCCAATTAAGACGGTTGACTAGCGAACCCACAAGGATGGAAGTCCTTCGATGGCAGAGTGGGACAGGCGCTTTGGTCCGTCGGGATGGGCCTTCGGCCCGCGGCATTTCATGAAAAACCTGAGGGGCCAGCATCGCTGAGCGTCGCCCGACCGCTCCCTGACGGTCGCGGCTCGTTATCGGTCTGGCGAGCCGCGACCGTCAGGGAGCGGTTGGAATAGTGGTCGCATGGAAGGCCCAAGGTGCTTTTTCGACCCTGTCAATCCGACGGTTCGCGCAATTGTCTCGCACCTCTGAGAGAGCGAGGCCGGCCAACGGACTGCTTATTTCCCTACCGCCCGGCGGCGTCGGCCTGCAATGCCGCCATCCCTTTTCCGGAACGGATGGCGGCCGACGCCGGGCCTTCGAAGGTGAAGACGCTCGAGAGCAGTTCGCGGACGCTGTAGGCCGGTTTGGCGACCCCCGACGTCCCGTGCTCCCGGGTGTTGGCGAAAATGTGGTACAGCTCGTGGGCCAGCACGCGGCCGATGGCGCGGCCATAGGCTCCCTCGCGCTCCCCGGTCTGCATGTGAATTAATTCCGCCCGCAGGAAGCCGCGGATGCCATCGCAATCGACCTCGGCGAAGGGAAGGATGACGCCGTCGCTCACATGCGTCCAGCCAAGCGCGCTGGAACGCCGCGAGACCGGGACGAGGTCGGCGACGTCGCAGCGGCCCCTGAAGGTGATCACGGCCAGTTCCAAAATAGCCTCGTTTTCGCGCGGCGCGTGGAGCGACCGCCACTCGAAGCGCAAGCCGACGGGCGCCATGATAGCGCGCAATTCGTCCTGGAGGGCCCCGACCACCGGCGCCGGCGGAGGCTGTTGGAAGTCGCTATAAAGGGTAATGGATGCGCCGCTTTGCGCCGGGGATTCCCCTGAGGCGGACAGGGCCGCCAGCGCCAGGCCAAGCAGGAGCATTCTCATTTTAGGGCACTCAACTACGGCAAATTCCTCACGCGCTTCGGCTCGAACGATCCGATACCAGTTCGGGATGTTCCCGCACCAGCGTGCCGGCTGTGTGACAGGCAAAGCAGACCGGCCTGGCCGCCGCCAGCGTTTCTTGCAGCTTGTCGGCGGGAATCCGGCTCCAATCAAAGGAAATTCCATCGGCTCCCATCAGCGCCGGCGGGGCCGTCAGCCATTCACCCTCGCCCACCGCCCGTCCGCAGGACACGCACGTCTTGCCTTCGTACCACTTCACCAGGATGTGGCGAACCAGGCAGTCTTCGGGAGCGGCGGCGATCTGGCTGAGGCACGCCTGCCCGCAACCGGCGCGCTCCGGCCAGCGCGAACAGGAGGACAAGCGCAACTCCGGCGCGCCCGCCAGCGCGGTTACCGCGGCGTGGCCCGCGTCCACCAGAACCCCGGCGGGTTGCCGGGTTTCGGGACAAGCGATGACCCTCTGGCCGCGATACTTCCGCCAGGCGAGCGCCAGGCGTCCCAAAACTACGGCCAGGAACACCGCCGCGATCGCCACCACCAGCGCCGCTTGGACAGACATAAGAAGCTCCGTAGCTCTTAAAAGCAACGCTTTGGCCACTTCTCCCCGAAAGAAGCCGGCGAGGCTAAGTATTAGATTCTATAGACGTCGTAGAGCGTAATGAAGCCGTGGGCGGTGTGCGTGAAATGGGGCGAATTCCGCACTCTGGGTGCCTTAGCCCGAGGTAGGGGCAACTTTTGCGCGCTTGGGGACGTCCTTCTCCAGGTGAGCGCCCGCCCCCCGAGGATCGTCCCGCTCCTGGTCGTGGTGGCTCTCTCGGCCGCCGCGGACGACTATTCCTCGATCCAGAAGAAGCTCGACCTGGTGGAAAGCGACAAACTGAAGGCCGGCTCGCGCGTCGAATTGTCGGTGGCGGAGTTGAACGCCTACGCGGCGCACGAATTGCCGGCCGGCGTGCGCAACCCCAGGCTCGGAATACCCGCTCCTGGAATCGCCACCGGCTCCGCGCTGGTGGATTTCGGGAAACTGCAGCGCGCGCGGGGCAGCCAGCCCGGCTGGCTCATGTCGATGCTGCTCAATGGCGAACGGCCCGTGACCGTCACCGTGAGCATCCGCTCCTCCCGCGGGCAAGCGGTGGTGGACGTGCAACGGGTGGGAATTTCGGGGTTCGAAATCGAGGGCGCCACTCTCGACTTCCTGATTCACAACATCCTGCTGCCGCTATATCCCAACGCGGTGGTGGGCCAGCCGTTCGAATTGGGCCATCGGATCGAGAAACTGGACGTGCAGACCCGCGGCGTGACCGCGATCATCGGGCGCTGAGTCTTGGCGGCGTTTTCGTTGCCCCACTCACTTCTTCAGGAAACGCGGGCAGTACGGCGACGACACTTCCACCGGATCGCCGTTGGGAGTCAGCTTTCCGGTTTGCTGGTCGATGCGGAACACCATCGCGTTATCGCTATCGTGATTCGTCACCAGCAACCAGTGCGCCGAGGGATCCATGTCGAAGTTGCGCGGCATCTTGCCGCCCGAAGGGACGTCCTCGACCCACGTCAGCCGCCCGGTCCTGGGGTCCACCAGGAAGAGCGCGATGCTGTCGCGCCCGCGATTCGAAGCGTACACGAACCGGCCGCTCGGATGGACGCGCACCTCGGCGCACATGTTCACTCCATGGAAATCCTTTGGCAGGGTCGAGATGGTCTGCATTTCCGTGAGGGCGCCGGTCTTACTATCCCAATCGAAGAGCATGATGGTGCTTCCCATCTCCGTAATCAGGTAGACCCAGCGGCCGTTGGGGTGGAATTCCACATGCCGCGCGCCCGATCCCGGGGCCGATGTCGCGAACGGGGGGTCATTGGGCGTGAGCGATCCGTCCTTCACGTTGAACTTGTAGACGAAGAGCTTGTCCAGCCCCAGGTCCGCCACCAGCACAAAACGGTTGGTGGGATCCACCCGAATCGAGTGCGCGAAGGCATGCGATTGCCGCTGGGGGTTCACGCCTTTGCCGGTGTGCTGCACGAAGGCGGTGCGCTCTCCCAGGCTCCCATCCTTCTCTATTGCAAACACGGCGATGTTGCCGCCGTCGTAGTTGGCCACGAAAGCATAGCGCCCGGTGTGGTCCAGGCTGATGTAACTGGGGTCGCCGCCGCCGCTGGGCTTCTGGTTGATCAGTTTCAATCGCGAGCTGTAGGGGCTGATCGAATAGGCGCTGACGAATCCCGTCGAGTTGCAGGAGTATAGGTAACGGCCGCCCGGCGCGATCACGAAATAAGCCGGCGCGGGAGTTTCCAGCAGAAACTCCGGCTCGCTCAGATCGCCCGTCAAAGTGTCGAAATGGGAGACCGAAAAGCCCTTGCCCGGCCCCGCCGTATGCGTGCCGAAATAAACCGTGAGCTCCGCCGCGGCCGCCGGCAGGGCAGCCAGGGCCACGCCGGCAGCCGCCGCCAGCAAGAGAACCGCTCGATACCTCTTCCTCATCGTGGAGTGTTTTCCTTTCCGGTCCGAACGTTACCAGCTTACTCCCGTGCGGGCCCGAAGCGCCCAACCGGCTTGTATTTCCACGTGATATTCCGATACACTGGCCACATCCCATCCGGATCGACAGATCGAGCTATGACCAGTGGCCCTTCACGCCGCGCTTTTCTGGCGTCCGGGCTGGCTTTCCCGGCGGCTGTTTCCGCCAACCAGACGCTGCCCACCGGCGGCCGCCCGGTTCCGGCGCCTCCGCCACCGCCCGCCGGGCAAATGGTCTACAGCGATCTTGGGAAGACCGGACTGAAGGTTTCGCGCCTGGGAGTGGGCGGCAACGCCGCATCCGACCCGTTTCTGCTCGACCTGGCTTACGACGTGGGCGTCAACTTCTTCGACACCGCCAGGACGTATGCCGCCGGCAACACCGAGCGGATGCTCGGCGCGACGTTCAAAGACAAGCGCAAGAGCGTGGTAATCGCGACGAAGACCACGGCCAAGACGAAGGACCAAGCCCTGCGAGATCTGGAACTGAGCCTGAGGGAGCTTGGATCCGACTACATCGATATCTGGCACCTGCACGGGCGCAGCGTCCCCGCCGACATCCCCGACGGCCTGTTCGAAGCCCAACGCCTGGCCAAACAGCAGGGCAAAATCCGCTTTTCGGGAGTCAGCACGCACCTCGGCATGAAGGACATGATCCGCCACCTCATGAAGATCCGGCGGACCGACGTCATCCTCACGGCTTATAACTTCAACATGCCGCCGGAAATGGAGATGGAGAAGACGCTGGCGGCGGCGCGCGCGGCGGGCATCGGCGTGGTCGCCATGAGAACCATGGCAGGCGGCGTCTCCGGAGTCCATAGCGGGGATGGGATCTACCCGGCAACCCCGAGGCGCTGACGGCGCGGCTGAAGCGGCCCGGGGCCATGGTTTCCGCTTTGAAATGGGCCATCCGGAACAAGTTCGTGGACGCCGCGGTGGTGGGCGTCGTTACCCCGGACCAGCTTACCGAGGACGTCGCCGGGGTCTCCGCGCCTATTACCGACGCGGACTGCAAGTTGATCGGAGTCGCGGAGCGCGCAGCCCGCGCTCGGGAGTTATTCGCATTATGAGACTGATCTACAGCTTGATATTGGCGTTGGCCGCCGGCGGCTTGCTGGCCGCGGCCGACCAGGCGCCCGTCGCGGCGTGCAACGTTGTGCCGGGCTGGTCGCAGACCGGCCCCGACCGCTCTTATGTGGCCGATAACCTGTTTGAGTACATGGACGGAAACGCGGAAGGCTACCTGACTTACGGCTTTCTGAAGATGCAGGGAGTGACGTGCAAGAAGGGGGATGTCACCTTCGTGGTCGATCTCTCGGATTTCGGCGACGCCGATTCCGCGTATGGCATGTTCACCTCCAACGTGGACGGGCGGCAGCCGACCCAGAAGATCGGGATGCAAGGCCAGATTGTTCCGCGACGCGCCTTCTTCGCCAAGGGCCGCTATTTTCTGGAAATCGCCGCCAACCCCGAAGGCGATTACACACCCGCGTTGAAGGAATGGACGGCGGCGTTCGATAAGCTCATTCCCGGGAACACGGAGCTGCCCGCCGCGCTCACCTGGTTCCCGACCGAGCAGCGGCAGAGCCTCCGCCTGGTGCCGCAGAGCGTGTTTGGCATACGCGCCTTGAAGCGCGGGTATGCGGCGCAATACGATTACGGCAAGGCCTTCGTGGTGCAGGAAGCGACGCCGCAGTCGGCCGGAGCGGTGATGGATGCGCTACGCAAGCGGTTCGGCAACACCACGCCCGCATCCGTCGCCGACGAAGCCTTCCAGGTGACCGATCAGTACCTCGGACGCCTGTGCATATTCCGCAAGGGCCAGTTTATCGGCGGGTATGCTATTTCACAAGACGGCGTGGACCCCATCGCGCTCGCCAAGAACCTGGCTGGAAAAGTGACTAATTGAGAGTGAAGGCGGTGGGACAGACCGTCGCTCTGCGTGGTCTGTTGGCATGGGCCTTCGGCCTGCGGAATTTCATGAAAGACCTGAGGGGCCAGCATCGCCAGGCGTCGCCCGACCGCTCCCTGACGGTCGCGGCTCGTTATCGGTCTGGCGAGCCGCGACCGTCAGGGAGCGGTTGGAATAGCGGTCGCATGGCAGGCCCAAGGCGCTTTTTCGAATCTCTCAGGCCTTGAATAGAACTCAAAACGACAGACGACCAAACCCGATCGTCTGTCCCACCCCTGTGTCCGCGCCCTGCTATTTCCGCGCCGCGTAGGTCTTGGTGAAGTTGTTGCGGGTATTCGTGACGGTGAACGATCCGTCCGCTTCCGCCGACACCTTAATCCAGAATGCAGGACCCGTGTGACCAGCCCCGCGGCCTCCTCCACCGGCCCGGCCGCCTTGTCCGGGAAGGTTGGGCGCGGCGCCAGCCGGGCGTGCCTGGGGCGGGGTGTTCGGCGCGCCGCCAGCGGCCGGAGGAGGTCCTCCCGCGCCTGGGCCGCCAGGCCCGCGGCCGCCCTGTCCGAACGTAGCCGGAGGTCTCATCAAAGTGTTCGCCATGGTCTCGTTGTCTTCCACGTTGGCGATGAACAGCGACGGCGAGTTCTGCTCCAGGCCGGCCGCGTTGGCCCAGTGAAGCTGCCAGATGTCTTCGAGGCCCGGCGAGGTGTGCAGGGTCTGCATGGTTTGGATGGCGCCGCCCTTGAACGCGCTGTTGTGCATCACCGCTACCCGCGGCGCTAAGGCGTGCACCAGCGTGGGCGAGCCGGATTGATCGATTCCGTGGTGTGAGGTGAGGTACAGATCCACCGTCCCAATCGGGTTATTCGGGCACATCAGCTTCTGTTCCACGTTCCAGGTGAAATCGCCCAGATTGATCGTCCGGAACTTGCCGTAGGTGTACACCACGCCTACCGACATCGCGTTGTCGGGGTCGTTGCGCGATTCATCCCGCGGCTTAAAGTCGGCGCAAGCCGGATTGGGTTTGCCGCCCCCGGGAAGAGGCGTCTTGATCACTTCCCCGTTGGAGGTAACCACCGTCACCGTGACACCGTCGAATGGGAGCTTGTCTCCCGGCTTGGCTACCGTATGTTTGGCCTTGGTGAGTAAGCCCTCGTACAATTTCTGGAATCCCGGCACCTGCTCTTTCGGCTCCGAGTTGGGACCATGATCGATATAATGGAGGATCGGAATCCGCTTGGCCAGTTCCTCCACGCCGCCCACATGATCGCCATGATAGTGGGTCAGAATCAAGTGGTCGATCTGCTTCACTCCGGCCGCTTGAACGACAGCCATAATACGGTCGGTATCGCGGCCCCCGGGGCTGCCGGTATCCTCGAGGAGCGATTCCCCGTTGGGGGCGACATACAGCGTGGAGTGCCCGCCCTCGGTGTCGATAAAGTAGATGTCCAGAGTCTTGGACTTGCTCTGTGCGCTTCCCACCGCCGCGGCCAGGGCGAGGGTCAGCAGGAACGCGAATATTCTGCGCATTTCGATACTCCTTCTTCTTCGGATTAGCCCCCCATCATAGCAACCAGGGAATCCGGGGTGGTAACCTGAAGAGTCAATCGAGGGCGAATCCTTATGAACCGACGAACTTTCATGCAATCCACCGGGCTTCTGGCCACAAGCCTGGCGGCCCAGAGCCAGCCCGTCGCGCGCGCGGGGACTGGAATCAAGACCACCCTGATGCTCGAGATGCTCAAGGGATCCATCGAGGAGGAGTTTGAACTGGCGGCCAAAGCCGGGTTTCAGTCGGTGGAGTCGCTGACGCAGTACGCCGCCTGGTCGGACGCCGACATCGAGCGGGTCAAGAAGGTCTGCCGGGCCAACCGTCTGACCGTGGACACGGTGCTGGCCCAGCAGGACTGGAAGAAGCGGCCCGTATCCATCGTCGATCCGGCGCACCGGGAGACTTTCCTGGGGGACGTGCGGAACGCGATCGTCTACTCCAAGAAACTCGATATCCCGCAGATCAGCCTGACCAGCGGTCTCTCGGCGGCGGGGCTGACCCAGGAACAACAATGGGCCAGCATGACCGAGGGCATCAAGCGCGCGGCCGACCTGATTGCCCAGGCCAAGCTTACCCTGCTCATCGAGCCCCTCAACTCGCTGGTCGATCACCCGGGCTGCTTCCTGACCAGCGCCGTCGAAGGGCTGAAACTGGTGAAGGAGATCAACCTGCCGCACTTCCGGCTGCTGTTCGATCTCTATCACGAGCAGATCATGAGAGGCAACGTCATCCGCACGCTGACCGAGGCCCAGCCCTACGTCGCGGTGTTCCACGTGGCCGACAACCCCGGCCGTAACGACCCCGGCACGGGCGAGGTCTATTACCCCAATGTGTACCAGGCCATTCGCAAGACCGGGTACACGGGCTACGTCGGCATGGAGTACCATCCGCTGGCGGACCCGCTGGCCAGTTTTACCAAGGCTGTGAAAGGCGTCCAGGAAGTCTGGGCGCGCCCGGCCTGAAAGACGAACCGCTCCCTTGCGGTCGCGGCTCGATAACCATCTGGCGAGCCGCGACCGTCAGGGAGCGGTTGTCGTTTTGGAGCTTAGCCTATCTTCCCGGAGTCGGAGCGGGGCTCGGAGCCGCGCCACCACGCCCGCCGCCGCCACGGCCGGCTGCGGGGGGCGGCGTCCAGCCATCGTTCGAGGGACCGTTCTGGAAGAAATAGCTGGTGCTGCTGAGCGGATTTCCCTTCGCAAAATTGAAATTCGCCTCGCCGGAAATCTTGCCCGCCTTTATCGCGGCGTCGTGAACCTTGGTGATCATCTCCTGGTAATGCGGGTCCGTAGCCGGATACCCCGAAAACTGGGTCAGATCGTTGTTCCCAATGATGACGACGTCCACGCCGGGCGTTGACGCGATTTCATCGGCATTCGAAACGCCGGTGGGCGTCTCGATCATAATGATCAACAGAATGTTGTCGTCGATGGTGTGCCGGTAGTCGCCGTTGCCCCAAATGTTCGATGCCTGGCCCTGGCCCGAGCTTCGCCTCGCGATGGGCGGATACCGAATCCACTTGGCGGCTTCCCGCGCCTTGTTCCCATCGTCCACCGTGGGGACGATGATGCCCAGCGCGCCAATGTCCGTGGCATGCTGGATCATCCATTCCTGCGAGTCCGCCACCCGGATCATGGGAATAGCGGGGGCGTGCGGGCACGCCGCGATCATTTGCTCGATGTCCTTGAACTCGAGCGTGCTGTGCTGCATGTCGAACCAGGTGTAATCGTAGTGCTTGGCCTTCTCGCAGTAGTCGGCGGGATCGAACTTGAATACCGTGAAGCTGAAGATCTGTTTGTGGTCCAGAAGCTTCTGCTTGGCCGTATTGTACAGCGGGGGCTTAGCGCCGCCCTGCCCCCCGCCCGCCTGTTGCGCCGGCGCCACGACGCTTAGCAGCGCGATGGCCAAAAACGAACCGACTACCCTTCTCTGTGATGACGCTCTCATGATTGACGTGCGCTCCTTTCGAGACTTCTTAACCCGGAACCTGCCGTGGTTGACCGGAAGAATATACACTACCACGCTTGCCGTCGCGGAAAAATGGCTACCAATACGTCGACGGTTTGATTTGGTCCCTTGCGGCGGGCCGGGCATGCCCGGCCCGCAGCATCGACGGGGAAGAGGTCATTCGGTCAAAGGCCTAAGGCCCGGCCGCGAGAAAAACTGCGCCGGCGTCAGGCGTAGACGGCCAGTTCCTCGTCGGTGGGACGCAGGTTGCGGCCCAGGTTGGGCGGCAGGTCGAGCATCGGGCCGCGCCACTCGAGCATGCGGTCCACATCGGCGTGCAGCCGGTACTTCTTCTTCACGTCGGCGATCTTGGCCCCCACCACGTCGATCTTGGCCAGATCGTATTGACCCACGCCGCCCTGGTAGCAGTAGTTGAGATAGCCGGGGTAACTGGGGTCGACTCCCATGCACTCCAGGCCCACGCGATCCACCGCCAGGAAATCCGTCGAGGCCAGGGCGATGCGAGACGGCACCGGGGTGCCCGATACGGGACCGTTCCCTTCCATGCCCTCGAAGCCGTCCACGATCCCCACGCCCCAGTTGCGAACCATCATCTTGGCGCCCAGATAGATATTGTAATTGCCCGCCCGGATGCCGACGTGGAACTTACGCTTGTCGCTCTCCGCCCAAGGCCGCTTCTCTCCGCCGGGGGGCGGAGTCAT
Source organism: Bryobacteraceae bacterium (assembly GCA_049520795.1). Lineage (GTDB taxonomy): Bacteria > Acidobacteriota > Terriglobia > Bryobacterales > Bryobacteraceae > BOG-224. The sequence continues at coordinate 5,619 of JBEKPK010000094.1, read as the reverse complement.
GGCCGCTCCCAGGACCATGTTCTTAATGGTCATGGTGGCCACCACCATGTTGTGCGTCTTCATCACCGCCGAGGAAATAACGAAAGCATCGCGGTCCACGATTCGAGCCGCCATCCGGATGGGGATCAGGTGCATATCGTAATCCATCCCGTCCAGAATCTCGTAGGCGTTCTCCTGTTCGTTGGGAACCTCGAAGCTGATCTTCAAGGACTTGTGCTCGGCGAAGATCTTGTCCCAGCCGAACTGGCTGGTGGCCTGCTTGGCCGGGGAACCGGAGACTTCGGCGACCACCACGGGACCCTTGAAGCGGGGGGCCAGGTAATCCAGGATTCCGTGTACCGTATCGGCCTGGGTGGAAATCAGTTGCCGGCTCGGGTCGCTGCCGTTGGGTTTGATGAGAACGTACTTCCTGGTCTTAAGACCGGGCTTGATCTGGTCGTCGATTGCGACCAGCGCGTCGAAAATGTTCTTGCGCCGGTTCTCACCCTTGATAATGGACACCTTCGAGCGGCGGTCGTAATACTTGAACAGCTTGGTGGCATCGCCGGCAGCCGCAGCCATGCGGGGATCCTGAGGCGTCGCCCCCGGATCGACAGGCGGCTTCTGCTGCTGCTGCGCCTTCAAGGCCAGGCCCTGGGCGGCGGCTATGACCCCCGCACGGGCGAAAAAGGATCTGCGTGTGACTGACATGGACCAATGACCTCCCTTCGGTCCGCAGGGACCGACTTCTGACAGTATATCCCCATTTCGGGTGCGTTTTTCGTAAATCGGATGGCGTTCCGTCCGATTCCGCCCGCTCACCGCGGCCAAGGCGCTCATTGTGGGACAGACGATCGGTTTCCGTCGTCTGTCAACCGGCCCCTACTTCACTACGCCGGGCGCCGACTCGCGCAAACCCGTCACCCATCCCGGATACCACCGGAAAACATTGCCGGTCAGGCTGGCGATGAAGATATCTCCGTTGCGGCCGAGGCCCAACCAATGCCCGGGACTCTCCATGGAGCCGAGGATCTTACCCGACGCGATGTCGATGCGCATGATCCGCCCCGACAGCGTGTCGTAGGAGAGGTTCTCTTCGTTGTTCCGGTGGGTGATGATCCACAGCTCGTCCTTCGGCGAGATGTCCATCCCTTGAGTGGCCCCCAGATGGGTCCATTGCCGTAGGAACTTCCCGTTGGAATCGAAAATCTGAATGCGGTTGTTCTCGCGGTCGCTGACGTAGACATTCTGGTGCGAGTCAACCACGGCCACGTGGGGCGTGTCGAACTCGCCCGGGCCTTTACCGCGCTTGCCCCATTCCATCAGGTACTTGCCGTCGCGAGAGAATTTCACCACGCGCGAGTTGCCATAGCCGTCAGTGACGAAAAAGTCGCCGTTCGGCAGGAACGCCACGTCGGTCGGACGGTTGAATGTATCCCGGGTCGCATCCGGCTTGCCCTTGGTTCCCAGAGTGCGCAGGAGCTTGCCGTCGTTGGTGAACTCCATCACCAGGTGATAACCCGTGTCGGTGGTCCACACGTGGCCTTGGGCGTCGATCCTCAACCCGTGCGGGCTGCTGAACAGACCCTTGCCCCAGGAACGGAGATACTTCCCCGTGGCATCGAAGACCACAATGGGGTCGGCGCGAGGGCCGCGCTGAGATACGTAGACGTTCCCTCCCGAATCCACCGCCACGGCCGACACCCTGCCGAACCGCCAGCCGTCGGGCAGCGTGTCCGGCTCCTCGCCGAAGCGGATCATGACCCGGTATTTGAGCAACCCGCCCTCGTGCGGGTTCCAACCCTGTTGGGCCAGGCACACCGCTGCCAAAAGCGTCGGGAGAAACAAAAATGCAAGTTTCATAGAATGCACTGCTTCCAAAACTCAAAACCGTCTGGCATTGTGGGGCAGGATGGAATCCTGCGCGCCGGTTGTTAACCGGCGCCGGTGGCCCGCGGGCGGGTTCACAACCCGCCACAGGTCCCCAGCCCGCCCCACAAGCGGATCAGTAACCCCGCTGTTTATCCACCACGTTCATCAGCGGCAAGCCGCTCGTGTAACGCCGCACGTTTTCGGCCAGCAGCCCGATCAGACGGATCTGGCGTTGTGGCGCGAATCCGGCGCTGTGGCAGGTGATGATCAGGTTCGGGCAATCCCAGAGCGAACTGGTGGAAGGCAGCGGCTCAACGCGGTTGGGGTCCATCCCGGCGCCGGCGATCCAGCCTTCCTTCAGCGCCTGGGTGAGCGCGTCCTCGTCCACCAGGGCGCCCCGGGACAAGCTGATAAAATACGCCGTCTTCTTCATCGCCCGGAACACCTTGGCATTGAACAGCTTTTCGGTATCCGCGGTCGAAGGCGCCGCGCTCACCAGGATGTCCACCTGCGGGACCATATCCATGAACCACGCCGGCTCGCGGAGAGTGTCCACGAAGATCGGCTTGGCCATGGGTTTCGCATCCGTGGCCAGGACCTTCATGTCGAAGCCATAATAGGCCTTCTTAGCCACGGCCTGTCCAATGCCGCCCATGCCGACAATGCCCATGGTCATGCCGTTGACTTCCACCAGCGGGTCCCGCACGGCATTCCAGGTCCGCTTCTGGAACTGCGGATAATAGAACTTGTTGAACCCGCGCGTGAGGCTCAACAGCATCGCGATGCATGTCTCGGAGATGGCCGGCGCGAACATGCGCGCCATGTTGGTCACCACGATATTGCTGTTGATCAGCTCCGGGAACAGGACGCGCTCCATGCCCGCTTCCGCGGCCTGAAACCACCGCAGGTTCTTGGCCTTCGCCAGCCACTCCGCATTGAGCGAGCCGATGACGACGTCGGCCTCGGGCAGCGCCTTGTTCATTTCGTCGGCGTTGGCCGGCAGGGTCATCTGCACGTCCTTGCCGGCGGAAGTGATCTGCTTAATCTCCGCCGGGGTGTACCTGGCGGGCCCGACCACGGACGCGGCGGTGGCAGCCACGATTCGCACCCGGGCGGGCGGCGGATCGAATATCGCAATTCTGTCCGAGGAAATCAGGACGGGCGCCGGCGGGGCTGCCGCAGGAGCCGGGGCTGCCGCCGCCGGAGCCGCCGCCGCCGCGGCGGACAGGAAGAATCGGCGGGAAAAAGAATTATCGGTCATGAACTTCTCCTTTTTTGTACATCGGTCGCAACTTCGGGCTCCCTGCCACTCGGGTGACCCGAGTTGTATCAAGCGAAGACCAGATTGGCGCCTGGGCTCCGGCCCGCGTCCGCTGGCACGGACTCATCCAGGATAACCTTGTTGGGATCCCCAACGATGATTCTGCACTGTTCCGCGACTCAATTCAAGCCCTGCCGGCTCCTAATCCGTATGGAACGTGGCGCCGGAGTCTACTCCCCCACCGGCTCCTGACCCACGATCTCGATTCCGAAGCCTTCGAGCGCCACGATCTTGCGCGGATGGTTGGTCAGCAGGCGCACGGTGTGCAGCCCCAGGTCCGACAGGATCTGCGCCCCGATGCCGTGCTCGTGTTGCAGGCGCCGCTGGCCGGTTTCGCCCAGGGAGTGCAAAAAATCGCGGCCGTGGGCGGCGATGCGGGGCTCGCCGCGCAACCCCCGCTCGACGCCGAATCCGGGCCCCGTTTCGTGCAAATACACCAGCACGCCCGCTCCCTCCGCGGCGATGGCGCCGAGCGAATGGCGAATCAGTTGCCCGCAGCCGCAACTCGTCGAGTGGAACACGTCGCCGAACATGCAGCGCGAGTGCATCCGCACCAGCACGCGCTCCCGGCCAGCCACCTCGCCCCGCACCAGCGCCACGTGATACTCGGGGTTGAACTCGCTGGCGTAAGCGATGGCGGAGAACTCGCCGAATTCCGTCTCCACCGATCCCTCCGCCACCCGCCGCAGAAAGGTCTCGTGTTTCATGCGGTAGCGGATGAGCTCGGCCACGGAAATCATCTTGAGGCCATGCCGCGCGCAGAATTCCACGAGTTGCGGCACGCGCGCCATGGCGCCGTCGTCGTTCATGACTTCGCAGATCACGCCGGCGGGCGCCAGCCCGGCCATGCGCGCCAGGTCCACCGCGGCCTCCGTCTGCCCGGCGCGCACCAGCACGCCGCCCCCGCGCGCGCGCAGAGGGAAAATGTGCCCGGGCCGCGCCAGGTCGGACGGTCGGCACTGGGGATCGACGGCCGTCAGAATGGTGCGTGCGCGGTCAGCCGCCGAGATGCCGGTCGTGACGCCCGCCCGCGCATCTATCGATTCGCAAAACGCGGTGCCGAAATTCGAGGTATTCTGCGCGGTCATGGGCGGCAGCGCCAGGTAATCGCACCGCTCCGGGGTCAACGCCAAACAGATGAGCCCGCGGCCGTAAGTGGCCATAAAATTGATGATCTCCGGAGAAACACGCTCCGCCGCGACCGTCAGGTCGCCTTCGTTCTCGCGGTCTTCGTCGTCCACCACCACCAAAATGCGGCCTGCGCGCATTTCTTCCAGAGCGCCGGGAACCGAGACAAAGGGCATGATTCAATTGTATCCGGCCCATTCCGCCGAAAAGACCATTGAGAAGAGGACGGTTCAACCGCCGCCGGCCGCTCCCTGACGGTCGCGGCTCGGAAAGCCCATCGCTTTCCCGGCGCGCTTGCGGTACCATTGCTGTGGAGCGTGTCTGCGACGCGGTCGCCGGTCCACCTATTTTTGATCCAACACCCAAAAATAGGGAGTCCGACTCGTCTATAGCGCTGGTGTGCAAGCTCCTCGCGGCTGCCCTTCGGGGCGTGCCGCAAGGGAGAAGCCTGAAGGCGCTCGGAGGACACCCACCCCGTTCACAAAACGCGGGTCAATAACGGGGGTCGGCACGGCCGAGCGATGCGCTCCAGCATTTTCCCAGCCGGCGCCTTGCGGGCGGCGGATCGAACCCGCGCGTCCACCGGGCGCCGCATCCGCTAACTTCCGTAATCCCGGTTCCATAACTTCTGTTAGTAAGAGTTGGAGAGGACGAGTAACTTTGGATAGCGGCGCTCACGCTCCAGTCATAAAACTCCCATACCTCGAATAGTACTTTGGATAACTCATCTTGAAAACTCCCCGGAAATCGGTTCCAATAGATTCCGGAGACCCGGAATGCAGCGTTTCTACGACTTCTGGCGGGATCAGGAAGGGCAGGACATCGTGGAGTATTCTCTGATCGTCACATTTATCGCCATCGCCTGTCTGGCGCTCCTGGCGACCCCGCAGTCCTCGATCCAGGCCCTTTGGAGCAAGGGCTCCAATACGCTCGCGTCCGCCAACACGAACCTCTCCGGCAGTTAGCCCGCATAGCGTACGCGGGCCGGGCATACGCGGCCCCTACCGTTGCGCTCGCAGCCAGGCGAAGTATCGGTCGAAGCTCACCGGCTGGGCGCGGGCGACGCCGTAACAATCGGCCGTGACATCCGGCCCGCTCACGCCGGTAGCCTGCATGAAGCGGTAGTTCCATACGTCGCAACTGAATTGCGCGCTCTCATCCGCCGCGGCGGCCTTCAGTATCCGCTGCTTCAACTCGCCCACCTCACGCAGCACAGGAACGCCCGGGGCCCCCAACCCGACGAAGGGCATGGGCCGGAACGGCGCGGTGGCGTACGGCACGAGGGCGGGAGGATTGCGGTCCGGTTCCACCAGCCAGAC
>JBEKPK010000093.1:0-15823 GCA_049520795.1 Bryobacteraceae bacterium | reverse complement strand
ACAACCCAATAGAAATAGAGATATCATCGCCAGCATCAGAATGGCAAGCGTTTGTTTGGACATCAGAATATTCTTGATGAAAGCTACTTGGTATACGATAGCCACGATATCCAAATCGACGCGCCACCAAGAATCACTGCCAGGACTGCAAAGATCAAAACATAAGTGTTAATGCGATTTCCTTGCTTCACCATTTCGCCGCTAGCTTTATCAAAACGCCATATTGCTCTGATTAATTCTATCGACACCCGAACATGAACTACGTCACTAACAGATGGGTTGCTAAAAACTACGGTTGACGTTATGCCCTTACAGAGCCTAGCGAGCTCATCTTCGGTAAAAAGGCTCTGTACCCTTAACCAATTCCAGCAATTCGGCATTTTCCATATCAGTACCCTTTGTACTCCGTCCCCTTGCCATTTGCAAGGGTCGGAGAACGGGTCCGGAAAACGCGGGGTGACGCGTTTTACCGTGCCCCGAGGCAGTAACTCGTTCTGCTGACAGCGGGAAACCGGTGACGGACGGGACGTAAACCGTGGCGTGGAAACCGGTGACGGACGAGACGTGACCGCTTCGGGGCCGAGCGCCGAGATGAGTCTCGGCGCGGCAGACACGAGTGTCCGCGCCACGTGGCTGGACCTCTACCAGAGCCCCGACGCCGTGACCGGCTTGCGGCAGGCGTTGCAGAATTCCGCGCCTTTGATGTCCAGGCGCTCCACGGCGTGGCTGGAGGCCATGACGCAGCGCCAGTCCATGCAGTGGCGCAGGCCGAAGGTGTGGCCCAGTTCGTGGGCCGCCTCTTTCACCAGGCGGGCGCGCAGCAGGTTCTCGCGGGCGGGGAGGCCGTAGAACTCATCCTTCAAGCGGGCCGTGGAGACCACCGCGCAATTGCCGTCGAGCTGGGCTTCTCCGAAAACGAAAGTCAGCACCGGCACGTAGAGGTCGCAGGCCGTGACGCCGAGCACGCGCGCGCCGGGGTCCATGCCCCGTTCCAGGCGCTGGATGATGGCCGTCGAATAATACTGGCCGCGCCTCTCATCGCGGGCGAACGAAACGTCGAACCGCTCCGGCCGGATGCGGCAAGGGGCGCGGAAAATTCGCGCCAGCGAGGCGGCCAGGTGCTCGAGGAGGTTCAGGCCCGGCTCCATGGCGGAGCCGGATCCCGTTTCCGAACCATTGGCCAGCGGGATGAGATGAATGGGCGTCACCGCAGTCCGTAACGGCGCAGCTTATTGTACAGGGTTGTCCGGTCTATGTCGAGGATGCGCGCCGCGCGCGAGAGATTATGCTGCGTCTCGCGCAGGATGCGCTCGATGTGGGCGCGCTCCACATCGTCCAGGGTTTTGCCGGAGCGGGGCTCGTCGGCCTGGAACTGGAAGGAGAAATCGCCCGGCCGGATTTCCGAACCGCGCCCCACCACCAGGGCGCGCTCGACGGCGTTTTCCAGCTCGCGCACATTGCCGGGCCAATCGTGGCGCATGAGCGCCTCGAGGGCCTCGGAGGCGATCTGCGGCACGGGCCGGCTGGTGGCCATGCAGAATTTATTGAGGAAATGGTCCACCAGCAGGGGGATGTCTTCGCGCCGGTCGCGCAGGGGCGGCAGATCGATGCAGAAGACGTGCAGCCGGTAGTACAGATCGGGGCGGAAGGTGCCCGACTTCACCAGCATTTCGAGGTTCTTGTTGGTGGCCGCGATGCAGCGGAAATCCACCTTGATCTGCTGGTTGCCGCCCACCCGCACGATCTCTTTTTCCTGCAGCACGCGGAGGAGATCGGTCTGGGTCTTGAGGCTGATGTCGCTGATTTCGTCGAGGAAGACGCTGCCGCCATCGGCCACCTCGAACTTGCCCTTCTTGCGGTACTGCGCGCCGGTGAACGCGCCCTTCTCGTGGCCGAACAGCTCGCTTTCGAGCAGGGTTTCGGTGAGGGCCCCGCAGTGGATGGACACCATGGGCATGTAGCGCCGCGGGCCGGCGGCGTGGATGGCGCGCGCCACCACCTCCTTGCCCGTCCCGCTTTCCCCGGTGATGAGCACGGTGGCCTCCGTGGGGGCCACCATTTCAATCAGCTCGACCACCTTCTTCATGCACGGGCTCTTGCCGATCAACTCCGTGCTGGGAAACACTTCCTGCAGGTTCTCGCGCAGCCGGGTGACTTCGCGGCGGGCGCGCTTGTGCTCCAGAGCGTTCGAGACCAGGTGCGAGAGCTCGTCCGGATCGACCGGCTTGGTGATGTAGTCGTAGGCCCCGTGTTTGAGCGCCTGCACGGCGGTTTCCACCGAGGCGTAGCCGGTCATGATGACCACGGTCAAGTCCGGATCGGCCTCGCGCAGGCGGGCCTGCAGCTCCATTCCGTCCATGCCCGGCATCTTGATATCAAGGAGCGCGATATCGAACTCGGCCTGCTGGATGGCTTCCAGGGCCTCCCTGGCGCCGCCCACGGGGCGCGCCGTGTAGCCCTCGCTGGTGAACCACTTGCCGAGCGAATCGCGCACCACGAGCTCGTCGTCGACAATCAGAATCCGCCCTCTGGTTTTCAATCCCGATGAAGCTTCCGTCGCAGTCGCCATATTGTTCCCCGTCGTTGTCACATCACCCGCTTACGCCGCTCGCGGCCACCGCCGCAACCGGCAACGCCACCGTAAACTCCGTTCCTTCCCCGGGCGTGGAACGGACCGAGATGCCGCCCGCGTGCTGCTCCACGATGCTGTGCGCCACGGCCAGGCCGAGACCCGTGCGGAACTGGTCCTCCTTGGTGGTGAAGAAGGGATCGAAAATGCGCGGCAGCACGTACTCCGGAATGCCGGCGCCGTTGTCTTTCACCCGCACCAGGCATTGCTCGGTAGAAGGGTCGAATTCCGTGGAAACCTCCAGCCGCCCGCCTTTGGGCATGGCTTCGGAGGCATTGACCATCAATACCAGAATCACCTGCTGGATCTGGTTGGCGTCGCAGTGCGCGGGCGGCAGATCGTTGGCCAGGCGCTCCACCAGCTCTATCGATTGCATGTCCAGCTTGTGCTTGACGAGCAGGATGGCGCGGCGCACCACGGCGTTGAGATCGCCCGGCTCGCGGTTGCTGGGGGCCTGGCGCGAGAAAGTGAGAAGGTTCTTCACCAGGTCGCCGCAGCGCTTGCTTTCGCGTTCGATGGTCTGAAGCTGTTCGGCGAGCTCGTCGCGGCCGGGAATATCGAGCTTGAGCAGGGCGCGCAGCACCAGCCGCGCGTAGGTCAAAATCCCGAACAGCGGGTTGTTGATCTCGTGCGCCACGGTGGCGGCCAGCTTTCCTATGGAGGCCATTTTCTCGGCGCTCAGCAGGGTCCGGTAGACGCGCTCCAGCTCGGCGGTCTTGCGGCGGACCTGCTCCTCGATCTTGGCCTGCACGCCCTCCACTTCGGCGGTCATCTTATTGAAGGACGCCGCCAGGTCGCCCAGCTCGTCGTCGTAGCGAACCGGCAGGCGGTAGGCGAGGTCGCCTCCGGCCACGCGATGGGTTCCATCGATCAGTTCCTTGACCGGGCGGTACACCGCTACCCACATGAACAGCATGGCGGCGCCGCACCCGAACACGATGGCCCCCACCAGGAACCAGGTGAGGGCGCGCTGCTGGGCCTGCATCTGGGAATCCACGTCGGCCATGGAAAGGTGCGCGTCCACGATGCCGAGCACGCGCTGGCCGGCGGGGTGGGCGTGGCAGGCGGCGCTCGAGCAATCCGGAGAATTGTAAATGGCGCGCATCACGCCCAACATGCGCACGCCGCCTTCAGTGAACTCCCGCGCGCGGACGGTGGCCGCGGGCTTGTCGAGCGGGGGAACCTGCGCGTGGCACTGAATGCAGCCCTCGGCGGTTTTATTCACCACCTGGCCGGTTTCCGCGGCGCCGCTCGAGAGCGTGATGCGGCCGTCCTTGTTGAAGATGCGGATGCGCCGGATGCCCGGCTCGCTGCCCAGCTCCTGGACGATGTTCACCAGCGCGTCGCGGTCGTTGTGCAGCATCTCATAGCGGGTGCTGCGGAGGATGACGTCGGTGATGCGCGCGGCGGTCTGCTCCACCATGCCGCGCGAGTGCGCGCGCTCCATCCTCAGGTTGATGACGCCGAACAAAGAAAAGAACGCCGCCGTGCTGGCGATGACGCACACCGCAAGCTTGGCGGCCAGGCCGACCCGGAATTTCGTGCGGAGATTCATCCAACTGCGACTGGGTCTTCCTCCGTTTCCCCCACTTCCGAAGGCGCCCTATCCTGCGAATGCGCCTCGAAAACGGGGAAGTACTGGGCGATGACGCGGAAAGTGGCGAAGCCCGCGGCCACAATCGAAAGAGTGACGGCCACCTCGCTCCATTTCGGAACATAGTGCGTTCCCGACCCGGCTTCCAAGCCCGTGGTCCCGGTGTTCAGCCGGTTGGCGATGACTCCGAACACCACCATGACCGCGCAGGCGTACAGGGCGCCGGGGCGCAAACGGATGCGCCTCTGGTACAGGAGAATGGTGGGAACCAGCAGCAGGGCGATCTCGAGCAGAAACAGCCATGTTTCGGTGCGGTTCCGCGAGAGCAGGCGCAGGGCGTCGCGATGGCCCAGGTCGATAAACCGGATCCACAGGTAAACCGACAGGATCACCGCCAGGGCGCGCGCCAGGCCGGCCAGCAGGGGAAGCTCCAGCGCCCGCCCGAATGCCCGGCTGCTATGCCAGGATTCGAAAATGGTCATGGCGATTCCCACGGCGATGGCCGAGATATAGAACAACAGCGGCAGCAGGGGGGTATACCACAGGGGATACAACTTCTCCGGCATGATCAGGAACAGCGAGCCGAGCGAACTCTGGTGCAGCGTGGAGAGGAGGACGCCGAGAATCATCAACGGCACCGAGATTCTGTGGATCCACTCAAGCGGCTTATGCAGGCCGAAGCGCTCGAAGACCATGGGCAGGAATTCGAGGAACAGCACGGTGCTGTACAGCGTTACGCACCAGGCGACCTCGAACATCACGGAGTGCGGATTCCACATGACCAGGGGATGCCACAGGCGGTCCGGGCGGCCCAAGTCGTACAGCAGCCCGACCACCACCAGGATGTAGCCCAGGAAAGCGGTCAGGATGGCGGGCCGCAACACCGGCTTGTAGTTTTCCAGGTTGAAGATGTGGACGGTGGCCACCAGGGTGAAGCCGCCCGAGGCCAGGGCCACGCCGCACATAACGTCGAAACCGATCCAGATTCCCCACGGGAATTTGTCGCTGAGGTTGGTTGAACCTCCCAGGCCGTAAAGCACCCGCAAATAGGTGGCATACAGGCCACTCAGCATGATGGCCGCGAAGATGACGCGCCAGACGGTGATCTTGGGGAACCTCAGCCTCATTTGCGCTTGCCCTCCACACGGGCCACGTCTGCCCGCCGGTTAGTGATCCACCAGATGCCGCCCAGCAGGACCGCGCCGGTGGAAACCACGTCGGGCAGCAGTTCGAGTACGCGCCAGGTGGTTTCGGGCAGGGGCTCCTGGGGCACGCCGGTGCGCAGCCCAATCTGCGCGAACGGCACGGCGGAGAGGAAAAACACGGAGGTTCCGCCGACTTCCTTGAGGCCGTAAATCTTCTGGTAGTACTCGTTCGGTTTCTCGGCCAGGCGTTTGCGCGCTTCCGCCAGCAACTCTTCGCGGTCGCCGTTGACGGTGGCCCCCACCGGGCAGGCTTCCGCGCAAGCTGTGAGTTTGCCCTTGCTCTGACGCTCGAAACACATGTCGCACTTGCGCATGCGGGGCAGGCGCTTGTTCCATTCGTAGGTGGGAACCTGGAACGGGCACGCCTGCATGCAATAGCGGCAGCCCATGCATTTGTCGGAGTCGTAGGTAACCGGGCCGAGCGCCGTCTTTTGCAATGCGCCCACCGGGCACACCGAAGCGCAGGCGGGCTCCATGCAGTTCATACACAGCCGCCGGCAGAATCTGTCCCCGTGGGTCTCTATCGCCGTGAGCTTATGGGCCGAAATCTTCTCCTCGGCGGCAATCTTCTCGTCGTATGGGAGACCCCAGCGTTCGGCGCAAGCCGCTTCGCAAGCCTTGCAACCGATGCAGAGGGTGCTGTCGTATAGAATCGCCTTCGACATTAATAGACCCTCATATCCTAATCACTAATCTACCAGATTTTCGCGGCCCATGTGTAGCAAAAACTGACAATCTCTCTAGATTGTGAGGAAGAACTCGGCGGTTACGTGCTTCCAGTTGGCATCGGGCAGGGTCGCCAGCAGGTCATCCGCCGGGCGTCCGCCATCCGCCGCCACCGCGCCGGCCAGCGTCGGCTGGAGCGAATAGAGCCGTTCCACGGCCTCCCGCATCCATTCCCGAACCAGCCCTTTGGGCACCAGATTGCGCGTTGTGCTCTCTTCATCCGGAACATGCACCGTCAGAAGCCAGGCTTTCCCATAGGGATCTTGCCGCAGGAGAGCGGGGTTGTTCAATACCTCGCTATTGATTTCCAGGACCTCGCCTTCGGTGGGCGAGACCATTTCGGTTTTCTCGCCACCGCGGAAGAACGCCAGGACTTTCTGGCCCTGCCGAATCCACTGTCCGGGCTTGGGTAATTCGATTTTCTCCACCTTGCCAACCAGCGCGGCGGCGAACTCATCGGCCCCTACGCGCACCACGTTCTTGCGTTCATTCACCAGCCAGCCGTGACCGGAATGGTAGGATACGCTCTCGGGAGTGAAGAAACCGTCAACATAGTCGCCGCCAACCGCAGCCAGGACCGGTTTGGACGCTTCCACCGGAACAGTAATCATTACCTTGTTCTTATGGAGGAAGTAGTCCAGAACGATGAAAACCAGGAAAAACGCTAACATCAGGATGACCGTCATTGTGGTGTACCAACCTTTCGTCCTCTAATAGGGCACGGCAATGGCCAAACATCGGTGATTTTTACCTTTTTATCTGTTGTGATTTCATGCAGATGCAGAGATGCCATTTTCGGTCCGAAAGGCACTGCTGATAATTGCAACAGGCCTCCCGTCGAGAAACACTATGAACCACTAGAAACAAAGCACTTGATTCGTCCGTGGTTATTTCCTACATCCCTGTCTTGAAAATCCTCACATTCGAGCTGCTAATGCAGTGACCGTCTGATTAGTTCCCTCGCTGCGGGCCGGGCATGTCCGGCCCGCGCGGCCTTAAGAAAAGAATCACCACGGTCAAAGGCCTAAGAGGCGCATCGGCGATAGCTTCGCCTTCTGCTCACAACCGCTTGCTTACGCGCGCGGCTCGAATTAAGTTTAAACAAGAAGATGCCACACACCGAAACTGTTCCGCCGGCCGGGCTCGCCGGCATGGAACCTGGGCAACGCCGTTTCGCCCTGTACGCCTGGGGCGTGCTGGGCTACAACCTGGCGGTGATTCTCTGGGGCGCCTATGTACGCGCCAGCGGATCGGGCGCCGGCTGCGGTAACGACTGGCCCCGCTGCAATGGCCGGATGGCTCCCAACTGGCCCACGGCCGCCACCTTCATTGAATACACCCACCGGGCCATGACCGTTCTGGATCTGATACTGGTGGCGGCGCTGCTGGTTTGGGCCTGGCGCGCCTTTGGGCGGCGCCACCGGGCAACCCTGGGGGCCGCGCTGGCCAGCCTGTTCCTGCTCACCGAGGCTCTGATCGGGGCCGCTCTGGTGCTGCTCAACCACGTGGCGCGCAACGCTTCCGTCAACCGCGCCTACTCGCTTTCGACGCACCTGATCAACACGCTTACGCTGCTGGCTTGCCTGGCCCTGACCGCGTGGTGGGCTGGTGGAAGACCGGCCGCGCGTCCCCGTGGGCCGGACGCGTGGCTGGCGGCCGCAAGTTTGGGGATGTTCATGCTGCTGGGCGTCAGCGGGGCCATCGCCGCTCTGGGCGACACCCTGTTCCCCGCTCGAACTTTGGCCGCCGGCTTTGCCCAGGACGTAAATCCGGCGGCCAGCATCTTCGTCAGGCTGCGCTTGTGGCACCCCGTGCTGGCGGCGTGCGTCACGCTGTGGCTGGCGCTCTACGGCACGATGGGCATCGCCAGGCGCCCCGACTTGCGCCTGGGCGCGGGAATCGTGATGACGCTAGCCGGCCTGCAGTTGTCGGTTGGATTGGTCAATCTCTTCTTACGCGCGCCCATCTGGATGCAGTTGACGCACCTTCTGGTGGCAGACCTTCTGTGGATCTCGCTGGTGCTTCTGTGCGCTGCCTGGCTCTCGGCCCCCGCCGGGAAGCCCTGACGGGCGGCTGCCGCGCGAGTCTGAATGAGCGCCAATTCTGGAGATACGGGGATCTAGCGCGCCGCTTCAGAAACTTGCGGGACAAACTCAGGAGCGCAAGCCCACAGCCGGTAAGCGCTGTTGTGAGAGAGACTGCCATTTGCCATCCCGCGCTCCCTCTACAATCGAGATAGATGGCCCTCCCTTCCACCGCGCGCCGGCGCATTCGGATTCGGTTGCGCGGCATTGTGCAGGGGGTGGGTTTCCGGCCGTTTGTGCATAACCTGGCGCGGGAGTTGCGCTTGGGCGGCTATGTGTCGAACTCGTCGGCCGGGCTGGTGGCCGAAGCGGAGGGCGAACCGGCCGCGCTCGACCGTTTCGTGCGGACCGTGACCGGGGAGCCGCCCCCGCTGGCCTGGATACAGGAAACCGAAATCGTCGAAATGGAAGCCCTGGGCGAGGACGTTTTCACTATTCGGAGCAGCGTCGCGGTGGCGGGGGAGTTCGCCCTGGTATCGCCGGACGTGGCCACGTGCGAGGAGTGTTTCGGCGACTTCACCCGGCCGGCCGACCGGCGCTACGGCTATCCCTTCACCAACTGCACCAACTGCGGGCCGCGCTATACCATCGTGCAAGACATCCCCTACGACCGCCCCAAGACCACCATGTCCGTATTCCGCATGTGCGAGGCGTGCCGCGCGGAATACGAGGACCCGGCCGACCGCCGCTTTCACGCCCAGCCGAATGCGTGCCCGGTGTGCGGGCCGCGGATCTGGGGCTGCTCCATGAAGGGGTGCGAAGAAGAGGGTTGGCAGGCGAAAGCGCCTGCCCCACCAGGAGCCGACCCCTCCGCGCCGCTCGTGGAGGCGCGCCGGCGCCTGGCGGCCGGCGAAATACTGGCCATCAAGGGACTGGGCGGGTTCCAGCTTGCCTGCGACGCGCGCAACCCGGCGGCGGTGGCCCGCTTGCGCGCGCGCAAGCGGCGTAGCGACAAGCCCTTCGCCGTGATGGCGCGGGATCTGGCCGCCGTGGAAGAGGTCTGCGCGCTCACCGATGCCGATAAAGCCGCGCTCTCGAGCCCGCGGCGGCCGATCGTGATTCTGCCGCGAACGGCCGCGCTGCCCGAGGCCCTGGCGCCCGGCAACCGCACGCTGGGCGTCATGCTGCCCTATACCCCGCTGCACCACCTGCTGTTCGCGGGTGCGCCCTACTCGCTGCTGGTGATGACCAGCGGCAACCTCAGCGAAGAGCCCATCGTGGTTTCCAACGACGAGGCGCTCGCGCGGCTGGCCGGCGTGGCCGACTGGTTTCTGCTGCACAACCGCGACATCTATATGCGCGTGGACGACTCGGTGGCGCGCGTGTTCGCCGGCCGGGAGCGCGTGCTGCGGCGCTCGCGCGGCTATGCGCCTCACACGCTCGACCTGGGCCGCGCCGTTCCCGAGCTGCTGGCCTGCGGCGGCGAGCTGAAGAACGCGTTCTGCCTCACCAAGGGCCGGCACGCCATCCTCAGCCAGCACATCGGAGACCTGGAGAACTACGAGACGCTGGTGTTCTTCGAGGAAACCCTGGCCAATCTCAAGAAGCTCTTCCGCATTACGCCGCGGGCCGTGGCGCATGACCTTCACCCGGCGTACCTGAGCACCAAGTACGCTCTCGCCATCCCCGATCTGCCCAAGATCGCGGTGCAGCACCATCACGCCCACGTGGCGAGCTGCATGGCCGAGAACGGGCTCACGGGCGTTGTGATCGGGGTGGCCTTCGACGGGACCGGGTACGGCCCGGACGGGGCCATTTGGGGCGGCGAGTTTCTGGTGGCGGGATACGCGGGGTTTGAGCGGCGCGGGCGCCTGCGCTACGTGCTGCTGGCGGGCGGCGACGCAGCCATACGCGAGCCTTGGCGCGCGGCCCTGGCGTACCTGGAGGACGCGCTGGGCTCCCCGGCGCGGATCGCCGGCGTACCCGAGGAGCGCGCCCGCGTGGTTCGCCGGATGATGGAAAGGGGCGTCAACACCGTCCCGACCTCTTCCTGCGGGCGCCTCTTCGACGCCGTGGCGGCCATCATCGGCCTGCGGCGCGAGGTGACCTTCGAGGGACAGGCGGCTATGGAATTGGAGACCATCGCCGAACCGGGCGAGGAGGGCCTTTACCCATTTGAGATGGAAGGCGGAGATCTCTGGCAGGTGGATTTCCGCCCCGCCATCGAGCGCATCGCGCGGGAAACGGGAGCGGGCGTTCCGCCCGGCGCCGTGGCGGCCCGTTTCCACAACACCCTGGCGGCGGCGATGGTGGAAACCTGCCGGCGCATTCGCGGCGCGGCGGGACCCACCCGCGTCTGTCTAAGCGGCGGGACGTTCCAGAACGTGCGCCTGACGGAATCCGCCGCGGCGGGTTTGCGGGAGGCCGGGTTCGAGGTCTTCCTGCATTCCAGGGTTCCTCCCAACGACGGCGGCATCGCTCTGGGACAGGCCGCCATCGCGGCGGAATTGCTACAGGCGGGCGGGCCCTGCTGAATCCGGAGTTTCATGGAAAGTCCCGGTTGGCAGGCGAAACTGCCCGCCCCACCCCGGCCGGATTTGGTGGGGCAGGCGGTTCCGCCTGCCTTCCTGTCGGCCCTACTGAATTCCCAGCCCGTTGACGGCCGAGCGGTAGTGGCGGGTGGGGCGCATGGGGAACTGGTCCACCAGGGCCGCGTGCCAATCCTTCTCCAGATCGGAGAGGCTCTTGCCGAATACCCGAGGGATCGCCTGGCTGCCGTCCTGCCAGACCTGTTTCACTTTGGCCACGCCGTAGTGGTCGCGCAGGAACTTCAGGAACCCACCGAGCTCGGTGTACGTGACATCGGGCGAGTACATGGACGACGTCCACTTCGGGTCCACCAGCTTATCGAGCGGCAGGAGGCTGCCGGAATCGAGCAGTCTCCAGGAATCGAGATAGATGTTGGCGCCTTCGTCGGCATAGGTCGCCAAGCCTTCCTCGATCCAGGGCTCGGCTGCGCCCCATAGGTTCGAGGCGATTTCGTGGCAGAGCTCGTGGGTCAGGTGCAGGCGGTCGGGCGTCACCACCGAGAAGACGGCGTGCTGCCCCGGCCGGGACCGGCCGTCCACTTCCACCCCCACCAACCGCTTCATTTGGGCGCCGGAACTCAGGAGGAAGGCCGAGATGGTGGGTTCATAGGCGGACTCTCCGATCAGGCCAAGGACCCTGGCGCGATCCTCTTCCACGTTTCTCTCGAGCGCCTCGGAGTGTTTCAAGGCCTCCGGCTCGGCGGCCTTCTTGCCACGGAATAAGAACATGGCAGCCCTCTTGAGCGCGCCCGGGTGTTTCCCAGCCTCTAATCCATCCTCGAAATAGAGACGGAAGTGCTTGGTTTGCCTTGACTTCCACTTGAATCCGGCATGATCGAGGTATTGGCGCATGACGGGCTCGACCGAATCGGGGGGGCGCTCGGGCGCCGCCGCAGCAGCCATGGCGAGGACCGACACTGCCAAGATAGGGCGGAAGCCGGGCATACCTTCACATACCGCTACTATATGTACGTTGCGGCGGCTCCCGAGGTAACGCGGAACTCCGGGGAGGTTGCGAATTTCAAAGACCGGGCTAGAAGGAAGGCTCCCCTGGCCCGGTGGCGCAGAAGATTGCGAGCGCCGGAAGCGCGCCAAAGCGCGTCCCGGCTCATGCCGACGCCTGGGTCCGACGCTTTGTCGGATACGGGTAATTGTGGGGCAGGCGCTTTCGACGGCGCTTTCGCCTGCCAACCGGCTTCGGCAGGCGGCGCCCTAGCTTCGCTCGTGTTGACAGGCGAAAGCGCCTGTCCCACATCGGAGGGTGGAGTGTGGGATATGCGAGCTAGGACCGTCTAGCCCGTACATCCAGCCGGCGGATCGAGCTTCTAAAGCTGCATGTCGCCCGTTGCCTTCACTGTCTGGAGGCAACCCTCGGCCTGGTTTCGCGCGGACAGCAGAGATACCGCCGCGTCGCTCAGCTCGACGCTATCGGTGGGCGAGCCATGGGGAGGAGCGGCCTGAGCCGACGCCAGGTTTCGCGCCGCCTGATCGAAGTTGGTCTGCGCCTGGTACACGCCGCTAAGAGCAATCGCGGAAACATCCATGTATTCTCTTGTCGGCCGAAGCGCCGGTTTCAAGAGCCGGCGAGCGCCCAAAGGGTGCGGCGGAGCACTCTTTTGGCGCGCCACTTACAATGGAGATTCATGGTGGGCGCGGGCGCGAGTCTGGCGGAGGCGGCGGGCGGGGCGGCGGTGGCCGCCTCGGGTTTTCTGGCGTGGGCCGTGCGGGGGCGCTCGGCGCAGGTGTTCGGCCGGTCCGTCTGGCGCGGCCCGAGGGGGCGCCGCGCGGTGGCGGTGACCTTCGACGACGGCCCCAGCGAAGCTACCCCGCAACTGCTCGAAATTCTGGCCCGCCACCGGACGCCGGCCACCTTTTTCCAGTGCGGCGCCAATGTGGAGCGGCTCCCCGAGGTGGCCCGGGCGGTGGCCGGCCGCGGGCACGAGATCGGCAACCACGGCTACTCGCATGGGCGCTTCTATTTCCGTTCGGCGCAATTCATGGAGGAGGAGATGCGCCGGACGCAGTCCGCCATAGAAGAGCGCGCCGGCATACGCCCGGTCTGGTTCCGCGCCCCCTACGGCGCGCGCTGGTTCGGCCTCGGTTCCGTTCAGAGAAGGCTGGGACTGACGGGCGTCATGTGGAGCGCAATCGGCTATGATTGGAGTCTGGGGGCGGACGCCGTGGTGGAGCGCTTGGCTGCGGGGGCTTCAAACGGCGCGATTTTGTGCCTCCATGACGGACGGGAGCTTCTGGTCAAGCCGGATATCGGCGCCACCGTGGAAGCCGTCCGGCGCCTGGTTCCGATGTTTCTGGAACGGGGCTATAAATTCGAAACGGTAACCCGACTACTATGTCAGACGACCTGATCCAACGCGTTCTCAAGGTGATTGCCACTTCCAAGCGAATCCCCCTCGAGACGGTGACCATCGACAGCGAGTTCGAGCAACTGACGATTGACTCGATGGACGCCGTCGAGATCCTCTTTGCCCTGGAGAACGAATTCGACATCAGCATTCCCGACGACGAGGTGCGCTCGGTGCGCAACGTCCGGCAAATGTGCGAGGGCGTGGCCAAGCTGGTGGCGGCGAAATCCGCGGACACGGCCGGCCAGTAGGGCATGCGGCGAGTCGCCATCACGGGCGTGGGCGCGATCAGCGCACTCGGCCGCAATACCGCGGAATTCGCGGAATCGTTACGTCAGGGCCGGCCGGGAATCGGGCCGATCGAATGCACGGACTGTTCGCAGTTGCGCTTTCAGAACGGGGCCGAAGTGCGGGGCTACAGCCACCAGCCTTACTTCGACGACAGGCGGGCGGATTTCATGGACCGCTTCGCCCAGTTCGCGGTGATCGCGGCGCGCGAGGCGGTGGAGTGCGCCGGGGTGGTCTGGACGCCCGAGCTGCGCGAAAACGCCGCCATTGTCACGGGCTCCTGCGTGGGCGGGCAGGGGGCCCAGGATGCCGGCTTCACCGAGGTCTATAAGCTGGGGCACAACCGCGTGCATCCGCTGACGATCCCCAGAACCATGGCGAATGCGGGGGCCAGCCATATCTCCATGGAGTTCGGGATCGTGGGGCCGAGTCTTACGATTTCCACGGCGTGTTCCTCCGCCGGGCACGCCATCGGCCAGGCGTACTGGATGGTGCGCTCGGGCGCGGCCGAGCTGGCCATCTGCGGCGGCAGCGAGGCGCCCTTCAGCTTCGGGATACTCAAGGCCTGGGAAGCCATGCGCGTGGTATCGCCCGATACCTGCCGGCCGTTTTCCAAGGACCGCCATGGCATGATTCTGGGTGAAGGCGGGGCCATGCTGGTTCTGGAGCCGCTTGAAGCCGCGCTCGCGCGCGGCGCGCGCATTCATGCGGAGATCGTCGGCTTCGGGATGTCCGCCGACGCTTCGCACATCACCCAGCCTTCCGCCGCGGGAGCGGCGCGCGCCATGCGCGCGGCCCTCAAGGATGCGGCGCTCGCTCCCGAGCAGATCGGCTACATCAACGCCCACGGCACCGCTACTCCGGCCAACGACCCCACCGAGACCAAGGCTATCCGCGCGGTATTTGGCGCGCACGCGGACAAACTGGCGGTGAGCTCCACGAAATCCATGCACGGGCACGCCCTGGGCGCCGCCGCCGCCCTGGAATGCCTGGCGACCACGCTCGCCCTGCGCGACGGCGTGCTGCCTCCCACCGCCAATTACAACCTGCCGGACCCCGAGTGCGACCTGGATGTAATCCCCAACCAGGCGCGCGTGGCGCAGGTGGAGTACGCCATCTCGAACTCGTTCGCGTTCGGTGGATTGAACGCCGTGCTGGCGCTGCGGAAGGGGTAAACAGGGCGCAAGAGAAAAGGCCGGCAAGCGAGAGCGCCGGCGGTTCCGCCTGCCTCGCCCGCTTGCAGCCCCCAAACTCGGTGACCAGCTCCCCCAAGAAAACACGGCGCCGATAGTACCTCGGCGCCCTTCCAGCGCCAATCGCGGGCACCCCGGGCAGCCACCACTCCACCCTCCGATGTGGGACAGGCGCTTCCGCCTGTCAACCCGAGCGAAGCTCGGGCGCCGCCTACAAATCCAAGCGAGTGAGCAAAATCGAGCAAAATCCGTCGAGCAAAATAAATCCGTCCAGCAAAATCCTGCAAAATCCGTCTGCAAAATCCGTCTCGATGCAAAATCCGCAAAATCCGTCCGCAAAATCCGCAAAATCCGTCAGCCTGAACTGCGGCAATTTCATCTCGCCAACCGGTGACCATCTTCCCAGAAATATAACTCCTTCCCCGCCAATCACTTACCCATCCACAATCTCAGCCTTAACCCCCTCCCCGTGCTATCTCCAAAGTAGAATGTCCCATCGCCCCGTCTCCCCTGAACGCCTTGCCGCTAATCGCGCCAACGCCGCCAAATCCACCGGACCCCGCTCCCCCGAAGGCAAGGCCCGTTCTGCCCAGAATGCCCGCAAACACCAATTCACCGCCTCCACCTTCGTCGTCGTCCGCGTCGAAGACCTAGAGGAAATCGCCCATCTCCGCGACGACCTCATCGCCCTCTACCAGCCCGTCAACTCCCAGGAGATCTTCGCCCTCGAACGCGCCGCCGTCGCCCAACAAGCCATCCTCCGCGGCGCCCGCCTCGAATCCGGTCTCTTCACCACCTGCCTGGACGAGTCCTTCTATAACAACGGCAAACCCATCTGCTTCTTGAACCCGGTCATCGCCGGCGACGGCGATATCGAAGTCACCCGCGCCCAGAACCGCAACTACCTGCTGGGCGATGGCTTCCATCGCTTGAACCGCCAGGCCAACAGTTTCAGCCTCCTGCTCCGCTATCAGGCCCAGGACGAGCGTCACTACCGCCGCGCCATGGAGGAGTTCGACCGGCTCAAGGCCCTCCGGGAAGAATTAGCAAACGAACCCATACCGAGCCCCGATCTCGAACCAACGGAAACCACTTACCCCGATTCCCAATCAAACCCAAACGGCCCCGATGGGATAAGCCTCCAGCCTCGTCAACCGCAATCGCGAGCCGCGACGATTCCCGTAGAGCGGGCCTCCGGCCTGAGGGGCGCCCT
>JBEKPK010000092.1:0-15933 GCA_049520795.1 Bryobacteraceae bacterium | reverse complement strand
GCCTTCCGGCCGGCGTTCCTAGCGTCGGCGCCAGACGCCGGCCGGAAGGCCGGCGGCAAGCCCGAAGGCTTGACCCCACATCGGCAGCCTGCCTTGCGTACATGTACGCTCAGATTTCGGCGGTGCTGGTGGTAATCACACCGCCGTCCACTTCTACGTCGCGCACCCTTTCGCCGGCCCGCCCCTGCGGCGCCGCACGTCTTGGCGCTATAGTGTCTTCAGACATGAAACCGAATTCACCGCTTGTTCTCGCCGTCCTGCTCATTGCGCCGATTTTTGGGCAGAAGGCCGGCAACCCCCTGGTGGGCCGCTGGGATTTCAATTCGACCTCGCCGCGCGGCGGCCTGAGCGCCGCCTGGCTGGGCGTGACCGAGAAAGCCGGCGCCTTCGAGGTGTGGTATCAGCCCAACACGGGCAACGTCTATCAGGTGAAGGATTTCAAGGTCAACGGGTCGCACCTGTCCATCGTGACGGCTCCCGCCGCCGAAGGCCGGCCCGCCACCACCTGGGAACTGGACGCCGCCGGCGACAAGCTCACGGGCGTCCAGAAGCGCGGCGAAACCACCTTCGCGCTGAGCGGGGTGCGCGCGCCGGAATTGAAGCGCAGCGCTCCGGCCGCCTGGACCACTCCGGAGCCCCTCTTCAACGGCAAGAACCTGGACGGCTGGCAGCCGATCGGGACTTCCACCAGCCACTGGAGCGCGAAAGACGGGCTGCTGTTCAACGCGGAACACGGCGCGAATCTGAAATCGACACGCACGTTCGACGACTTCAAGGCGCACTTCGAGGTCAACTGCCCCGACGGCGGCAACAGCGGATTCTACTTGCGCGGCCGCTATGAAGTCCAGGTGGAATACGAACCTCTCAGCGCCAACCCGGTGGAGCGCCGGATCGGGTCGATCTACGGCCGGATCGCGCCCAAGGTAGAGTTGCCGCGCACGCCGGGCAAATGGGAGACGTTCGATGTCACCCTGGTGGGCCGCACCGTGACGGTGGTGCGCAACGGCGTCACCACCATCGACCGGCAGGAGATCGAAGGCATCACCGGCGGCGCGCTCGATGCCAATGAAGGCGAGCCGGGCCCGTTCTACATACAGGGCGACCACACCGGCGGCCTTTCCTACCGCAACATCACCGTTTCCGTGCCCAAGCGCTGAGGGGTTCGCTAAGATCTAGAGCATGGACCTTAGCTATCCCATCGGGAAATTCGAGGCGCCCGCCTCTCTGGACGCCGCACGGCGGGGCGAGTGGCTGCGCGAGATTGCGGAGGCGCCGGCGCGCTTGCGGGAGGCGGTGCGAGGCCTCGACGACGCGCAACTGGATACGCCTTACCGGCCGGGCGGGTGGACGGTGCGCCAGGTGGTTCATCACATGGCCGATAGCCACGTGAACGCCTACATACGATATCGCCTGGCGCTCACTGAGGATCAGCCCACCATCAAACCTTACGATCAGACCGCGTGGGCGGAGTTGGCGGACGCCCGGACGCTGCCGGTGGAATCCTCGCTGGCCATCCTGGAGGGCGTCCACCGGCGGTGGGTGGCGCTGGCCGAGAGCCTGGCGGAAGCCGATTTCGCGCGCACATTCCTGCACCCGGAGCGCGGCGTAGTGCGCCTGGACTCCAACCTGGCCATGTACGCCTGGCACGGACGCCACCATGCGGCGCACATCCTGGGGTTGCGGGAGAGGATGGGCTGGAAGTAGAGGCAACCGCTCCCTAACGGTCGCGGCTCGGAAAGCGCGTTGGGTTGCGCTTCTTAGAACCCTACCGGCGCGGCGCGCGTCAAATGGTTGTGACGCCGTTCGAGGGGGGAAACCGTCCCGGAGGGCGTATAATAGTCGAAAGGGCCTCCGGAGCTTTCAATTTCTATGAACAGCCGCTTTAAGTACATCGTCGTGAGCGCTTCGGCGTGTCTCACCGCTCTACTCTTGATTGGCAGCCTGCTGGGCAAGGGCGCGTCCACTCAGGAAGACACTCTGAAACATATCGGCGTGTTCAGCGACGTGGTGGCGCGCATCAAGGCCGAGTACGTCGAAGAGCCCGATATGAAGGCCGTCACGCTGGGCGCCCTGAACGGCATGCTGGAAGCCATCGACCCGTTCGCCAGCTACCTGAACGCCGACCAGTACGCCAACTACCTGGAGAGCAAAAAGGCCCCCAAGAACGGCGACGCCGGCCTGATTCTGTCGAAAAAGTTCGGCTATGTGGGCGTGGTGGCCGCTGTGCCGGGCTCGCCGGCCGCCAAAGCCGGGTTCACCACCGGCGATATGGTGGAAAGCATCCGGGGCATTGCCACGCGCGATATGCCCCTGGCGTACGCCGCGCTGCTGCTTCAGGGAGACGCGGGAACCACGGTCGAGCTGAGCGTGGTGCGGGTCCGCCAGCCGGAGCCGCAGACGGTCAAGCTTACGCTGGTGAAGCTCGAATCTCCGCCGGTCGACAGCGCCATGCTTGCCGGGCAGGTGGGTTACCTCAATATCGATGCGCTGGGCGCGGCGCAGGTGAAGCAAACGGCCGACGCGGTGGGGAAACTGCAAAAGGACGGAGCGCAGAAGCTGATCCTGGACCTGCGCAGTTGCGCGATCGGGTCTCCCGAGGATGGAATCGCGCTGGCAAACCTGTTTCTGAACAAAGGCCTCATCACCTACCTGCAGGGGCAGCGCGTTACTCGGCAGAATTTCGAGGCGGATCCGGCGAAAGCCATTACCAGCCTCCCCATGGCCGTCCTGATCAACAGCGGCACGGCTTCCGGGGCGGAGATTGCGGCCGCCGCGCTGCAAGACAACAAGCGCGCCCAGTTGGTTGGAGACCGCACCTACGGCGACGCCGCGCAGCGCAAGGCTATTGCCATGGAGGATGGCGGCGCCATCATCCTCTCGGTGGCCAAGTATTACTCGCCCAGCGGCCAGGCGATTCAAGACACGCGCGTGGCCCCGGGGACCCTGGTGGCCGAACCCGAACCGCAGTTCGAATACGACGAAAACGGCGAGCCCATTCCGCAGGCCCAGCCGCAGCCCGGCGAACAGCCCAAGACTACCGAAGACCCGGTGGTGAAGAAGGCGCTTGAGGTGCTCGGGGTGAAGGCGTAGCGGAGGAATGCCCGCAAGGATGCGGGCACGGCAGGCTGGAAGTCCGCTCTACAGAGTCTTCAGGTAGGCTACCACGTCGTCTTTCTGGGCCTGACCGATCATATTGCGGTATTGCGGCATGCCGTTTCCGCCTTCGTCGATGCGGGCGCGGACGTTGGCTTCGGTGGGCTTCTTGCCGTTCTCCATCTTGTCCCTCCGGAACAGCCCTTTGAGGCCGGGCCCCATTTTCTTCTTCTGGCTGTCGGCGAAGTGGCACACGGCGCACTGTTTCTGGAATAGCTGATTGCCCGCCGCCGGGTCGCCTTTTCCGGCGGCCGAGGCCGCAGCCACCATCATCACACCGAGCGAAGTCGCGCGTAGCGTCATATACTCCATCTTACAATCGGCGTCCTCTCGCCGATCAAGATGGACGGCTAACCGCGCGTCCAGGCGGGACGCGGCGCGCTGCGCCGCAGCTTGCGAATCCCGGCGAAATCGAAGCGGACGTCTTCTACCCGGGCGCCCAGCACTTCGATGCGCTGAAGATCGCGTGTCCCCACGCCAGCGTCCTCGGCCAGGCGCAAGGTGCTGTCGCAGCTTTCAAACGGCGGCGCGCCACCCTCCGCCATGGGGTCGAATCCCATAACCGACATGGCCACGGCATCGGTGTTCACGGGGTTCAAGCCGGCTATCAGCACTCCCGGAGAAACGGCCGTCAGTTGATCCCGAATCCAGGGACCCTCGCCGCCGGTCATGGTCTTGATGCCCTCGACGATGGCAAGCTGGATGGGGCGCGCGGAAATCAGGTCCACCACGGTGCGCGGGACGCGATAGGTTTCCTGCCGCGGCGTGGAGGGGTCCTTTTCCGGCGGCGCGCTCCTGGATGGCTGGCGGTTGCCGGCATGCACCATGGAACGGCCGCCCCGCGGCGCGACCGAAGGCTCATCCAGACCGGCTCCCGCCCCATATATCGTGGCCGGCGTCATCCCGAAGCAGTTCTTCATGGAGAGGGTGACGCCGGCGGTGGCATGCTCCTTCATTTTGCCTATGCTCACGAAAACGTCGCATTCCTCGTAGGAGTGGTTCAGGTCGAAAGCCGGATAGATGTAGCCGCCAAACGGAACCTTGAGGCGCGAATATTTCTTCCCCTGTCCCAGGTAATTGGTGTTCTCGAACTCCACGATGGGGGCCGCGTCCAGAATAACGCGCGGGTCGCAACCGGCTTCCAGCAGGTATTCTTCCACCTTTTCGGCGGTCGACCAGGGGCTTTCCAAAATGCGAATGCGGCGCGCGCCGGCCTGCGCCATGAGGCGGGCGGCGGCGGCGACCACCGCCGGATGGGTGTAATGGGTCTCCTCCACGGGCGAGCGCCCAAGCCGGTAGGTGGGCGCGCCAGTCAAGTTGATTTTGACGGCCACGGTTTTGCCGCCGACCAGACGGCCCAGCCCGCCCAGTTGATCGAACATGCGCCCCATGGTGGGCAGCAGTTCGGCCGAATCGTACGTTTTGCACCGCGCCAAGGCCACCGGGGCGGCGGGCGCCGCGGCGGCGCGCGCCGCGAATCCCCCTACATACATGCCCGAAAGGACCGAAGCGGCCCCCTGAAGCCAATCTCTGCGTGTTTGCATAACCCCTCCCGCCTGCAAGGCTTGGAGCGCCGCGGACGTCCGGACACACCACGCTCTTCAACCCTTTCCATAGGAGATGCGCGGCCAGCGCGGCCGGCTTCGAGGGCTTTGTATGAAAGCGCCCGGCGGGCGCCGGCAGCGGCGGGCGGACGATCCATCATCGGGTTGGTCGGCTCGACAAACCGGCATCCCATTTGCTACCATGAATTAGTTCATTGTGGTACTTCTGCCGAAATCCTTCCTTTTTCGCGTCGACGCCCACAGCCCCACCAGTCCAACCCAGGAGTAACGGCTAGGAAATTTATGGCTACTAAATTCTCTCAGGGCGCCCAGGTCGAGCACCCCAAGTTCGGCCTCGGAACGGTCCTGTCCAGCAGTGAAGAACGCATGGTGATCAAATTCGACGATCACGGAGAAAAGAAGTTCGTCACCAACATGGTGATGGACAATTTGGAAAAGAGCGACCGGCAGCCCCCGGCTGAAAAGAAGGGCTCCCGCAGGAAGAAAATCGTGCCCGCCACGGCCTAAGAGCCGCCGGCAAATTCGAGGATACTTTCGTTGAACGCACGCCAAAAACGGATGTTTGAAGATGCCCGGAAACGGAATCCGGACATCAAGATGCCCTCCGCAACGCCCCCTTCGGAGTGGAGCGAAGCCGACCTTGCTCTGGTAAAGCAGGGAGTCGGCGACAAGACCAGCAGGCCGGACCGCGCCAGCGCCGGGTCCGGGGCTGGAGAGGCCGGAGAGAGGCCTTCCGGCGAACAGGCCGGCGCGGTGGTGACCTATTTCGAGGCCAAGGGCTTCGGCTTCCTTCGGCCGGATGACGGCGGCAGGGACATATTTTTCCATGTGTCGCGGCTGGTGGAGGGGCTGGCCACGGACCTGCGGCCTGGCGCGCGCGTGCTTTACGAGCTGGGCATGGACCGAACCGGCAAGATGGCGGCCAGCAGCGTGCGGATCGCGCCTCCCCCGCAATAACGGATATAATGAAGGAACCGTTTCGCGTCTTCCGCGCGGCTCCCGCCGCGGGGCGGCGTGGCTCCTGAGTCCATGTTCGACAATTTATCCGACAAACTGCAGCGGGTTTTCAAGAATCTGCGCGGCGAAGGCAAACTCTCGGCCGCGAACATGGAGACAGCCTTGCGTGAGATCCGCATGGCGCTGCTCGAGGCGGACGTCAACTTCAAGGTTGTCAAGCAGCTCATCGAGAACATCAAGCAGAAGGCCATGGGCGAGGAAGTGCTCACCGCCCTTTCGCCCGCCCAGCAGGTGGTCAAGATCGTTCACGAGGAGCTGGTCAAGATCCTGGGCAGCCACGAATCGCGGCTTCGTTTCGCCAACCAGCCGCCCAGCGTATTCCTGATGGTCGGTCTTCAGGGCTCGGGTAAGACCACCTCGACGGGCA
Organism: Bryobacteraceae bacterium; assembly: GCA_049520795.1. GTDB lineage: Bacteria > Acidobacteriota > Terriglobia > Bryobacterales > Bryobacteraceae > BOG-224. The sequence continues at coordinate 9,831 of JBEKPK010000092.1, read as the reverse complement.
AGCTGGCGCGCTGGCTCTCGCGCAATGGCCACCGGCCCATGATGGTCTCCGTGGACGTCTACCGGCCGGCCGCGCGGGAACAGCTCAAGGTCATCGCTCGCGACGTCGGCCAGGCGCTCTATGAAGGCGCGCCGGAGGAAAAAACGCCACTCGATCTGGCGGCCTCCGCGAGGCGCGAGAGCACCCAGACGGGGCGCGATGTGCTGCTGGTGGACACCGCCGGGCGCCTGCACATCGACGATCAGCTCATGAACGAGCTGCAGGAGCTGAAAAGCCTGCTGAATCCCGTGGAGATCCTCTTCGTGGCGGACGCCATGACGGGCCAGGACGCGGTGAAATCGGCCGACGAGTTTCACAAGCGGCTGGGCATTACCGGGGTGATCCTGACCAAGATGGACGGCGATGCCCGCGGCGGCGCGGCGCTCTCCATCCGCCATGTAACGGGCCAGCCGCTGAAATTCGTGGGCATCGGGGAGAAGTTCGACGCCCTCGAGCCCTTCCACCCGGACCGGGCGGCGAACCGCATCCTGGGCATGGGCGACGTTCTCTCGCTGATCGAAAAGGCGAGCCAGGAAATCGACCACAAGCAAGCCGTCGAGATGCAGCGCAAGCTCATCGAGAACGAGTTTACGCTGGAGGATTTCCGCGACCAGATGCGCCAGCTCAAGAAATTGGGATCGCTTGGATCGCTGCTGGACATGATGCCCAAGGTGGGCATGCTCCGCGAGCTGAAGGACGTTAAGGTGGACGAAAAGGAAATCGGCCGCGTGGTGGCGATCATCGATTCGATGACCCCGCGCGAGCGCGATAACCATATGATTATCAACGGAAGCCGGCGGCGGCGCATTGCGCGCGGCAGCGGCTCTTCCGTCCAGGATGTCAACCAGCTATTGAAGCAATACGCCCAGGCCCGCAAGATGATGAAGTCGCTTTCGGGTGGGTTCATGGGCAGGAAATTAGGCAAGATGAAGTTGCCGCCGGGGTTCCCATTCGGGGAGCTGCCGGGGTGACCGGAGGCGGCCGCGAGGAAGCGGACGCCCGTTCGATTTTCTCCTTGGAGTGCAGATGACAATGATTCGCCTGGCGCGTTTCGGCGCCAAAAAGAAGCCGTTTTACCGCATCGTGGTGATAGAAAAAGAGCGCGCCCGCAACGGCCGCAGCCTGGAAGTGGTGGGGCATTACAACCCCCTGGCCAACCCGCAGCAAGTGGTCCTGAAACACGACCGCATCGAGCATTGGACCAAGAACGGAGCGCGCCTCTCCGATACCGTGAAGCGCCTGGTGGAGAAGAACCCCGCGCCCATCGCCGAACCGGTGGCCTGACCGGGGGCTGAAGCTCGCACAGTGGGGCAGGCCTCCTGGCCTGCCTTCTTCAGCCAGGCAGGCCAGGAGGCCTGCCCCGTGCGAGCGGTTGCCGGCGATTTCATGGCGAGCCTAAATGTAAGAAACATAACGGCTGGGACAGTAACTGCAGACGCCAGCCGCCTTTCCTGATGCCCCGTTCGAGTAACATGAGTTAGGGAGGCGGGATGATGAAACAGTTGATTGAGGACATCGCGAAAGCTCTGGTCGACATCCCGGAGGAGGTGTCCGTCAATGTTGTGGAGGGGGAGCAGGTTACTGTCCTGGAGCTGAAAGTGGCTCCCAGCGACCTGGGAAAAGTGATTGGCAAACAGGGCCGCACGGCCCGATCCATCCGTACCATCTTGGGCGCGGCCGGGATGAAACTCAGCCGCCGCTTTACGCTGGAAATCCTGGAGTGAGTTCGCCGGAAGAAGGTTGGGTGACGGTGGCTGTGCTGGGCAAGACTCGGGGCAGCCGCGGTGAAGTGACAGCCTTCCCGCTAAGCGACAAACCGGAGCGTTACAGCGCCTTACGAGAAGTGCGTCTTTTCCGCGACGGCCAGGAGCGGCGCTTCGAAGTGGAGGAGGCTTGGTTCCATGCCGGGCGCCTGGCCCTGAAGTTCCGCGGGGTGGATACCATCGGCGACGCCGAACGCCTGGCCGGCGCGGAAGTGCGCGTTCCTATAAGCGAGCGCGCGCCGCTCGAGCCCGGAGAGTTTTTCCAATCCGACCTCTTGGGCTGCCAGGTGACGGACCGGCGCACGGGAGCGAGCCTCGGCCGCGTCGCCGGCTGGCAGGACGGTGGAGGCTCCGGGTTGCTGCGCATGGAAGGCGGTTGGCTGATTCCCTTCGTGCGCGCGATCTGCGTGGAGATCGACCCGCGGGCGAAGCGGATTGTGGTGGATCTGCCCGAAGGGCTCGAGGAACTGAACCGGCCGTGATCTTCCATGTGCTGACCATTTTTCCGGAGTTCTTCGAAGGGCCGTTCGCCTATGGGGTGGTCAAGCGGGCCCAGGACGCCGGTATTTTGGATATTCGGGTCCACAACTTGCGCGATTGGACGACGGACCGCCATAAGACCGTGGACGACCGGCCCTTCGGCGGCGGCGAAGGCATGGTGCTGAAGCCGGAGCCGGTGTTCGCCGCGGTGGAATCCATCTGGCCCGAGCGCGCCCCCGGCCGGAAGGCGATCCTGCTTTCGGCGCAGGGGCGCCTGTTCGACCAGGCCATGGCCAACCGCCTGAGCGGCGGAGCGGAGCTGCTGCTTATCTGCGGCCGCTACGAGGGCGTGGACGAGCGCGTCGCCGAACGCCTGGCCGACGAAGAAATCTCCATCGGAAGCTTCGTCCTTAGCGGCGGCGAGTTGGCCGCGGCCGTGGTGATCGACGCGGTGGCGCGCCTGCTGCCCGGCGTGCTGGGCAACCAAACCTCCGCGGCGTTCGAATCGTTTCAGGACACCGGCCACGGCGAAGGACTCCTGGACTGCCCCCACTGGACTCGCCCCGCCGATTTCCGCGGCTGGAAAGCGCCCGACGTCCTGCTCAACGGGAACCACGAAGAAATCCGCAAATTCCGCAAGCAGGCGGCCCTGGAGAAGACCGCGCGGCTAAGGCCGGATCTGATGAAGTAAGGAGATCGCACCCTTATTGTCGCGCCCGCTGGCCAAGGGCCGGAAGCAGCGGCACATTCCGGAAGCCGGAGAATCGGCCCGAAGGTCCGAGCTGCCGGCGCTGGAATATACGTATCAATCTCATGATATGATACGTACGTGGCAAAGCTCACCTTGAGTGTGGACAGCCGGGTGGTTTCGGGAGCGAAGCAATACGCGAAACGGCGTGGCGTTTCCGTATCGGAGATGGTGGAGGCCTACCTCGCCGCGGTTGCCGGGCCGCCTTCCGCCGCCACGGGCGCAGCCCCGATTTTGCGCTCGGTCCGCGGAGTTCTCAAGAATGCGGACATCGACGAGTACCGGAAGCGCCTGGCGGCGAAATATCGATGAAGAGAGTCCTCTTCGACATCAATGTAGTCCTGGACGTTCTGCTCGACCGGCAGCCTTATGCTGAGGCAAGTGCGGCGGCTTGGGCGGCCGTTGAGACAGGCGCCGCGCAAGGGCTGCTGGCCGCTCACGCCGTGACGACAATCCACTACCTGCTCCGGAAAGAGATGGGTAACGTCAAGGCCAGGAAGATCGTATCGGCCATCCTGAGAGTCTTTGAAGTCGCCGCGGTCGACGGCGCCGTGGTTCATGAGGCGCTGCAATTGCCTCTTCCCGACTTTGAGGATGCTGTGACCGCGGCCGCCGCGCGATCCGCTGGCTGCGAGTGCGTGGTGACGCGCGACCCTCGCGGATTCCGAGGATCCCCCGTACGCCCCCTGACGCCGGAGGCTGCCACGCCTCTCCTGGGCAGGGAATGAGACGGAGCGGTCCTGAACCCGGAGATTCCGCAAGAGGACCGCGCGGCCGCGGCCGGAACTTACGAGCTGCCCTCGCACGTGGGACAGACCATCGTTTCTTCGTTCAGTGGCGAAGAGCGCCCCGGAGTTGACAGACGACACGAATCGATCGTCTGCCCCACGGGGCCACACGCCCACCCTTACTTGCGCAGCAGCGTCCAGGCCAGCGCCACCCAGCCGGCTATGAAGCACAGGCCGCCCACGGGCGTGATGGCGCCCAGCACTCGGTCGCCCGTTAGAGCCAGCAGATAGAGGCTGCCCGAGAAGATAACGATACCCGCCAGCAGCAGCCCGCAAACCCATCCGGCCGCCGCCTGGCTTGCCATTCCCGCCTTGGGCAGCAGTGACGCCACCAGGATTCCCATCGCGTGTATGAAGTGGTAGAACACCGCCTTCTCGTACACGCCCATCAGGTACGCGTCCAGCCGGCCTCTCAATCCATGGGCCCCGAACGCGCCCAGAATCACTCCCAACGCCAGCGCGATTGCGCCGGTTGCGCTCCAGTTCATGTATCGGCCTCCGCCGCGTCCGGCAAGGCTGTCCTCCAGGGAATCCTCTACTTGCCTTTCTCGATTTCTTCTTCTACTTCTTCCGCCCCCTCCGCATAGAACTTCTCTTCATCGGGGGCCAGCTCGCGGAGCAATCTCAAAAACTCTCCGGCGTGCACGCGTTCCTCGTCCGCTATATCCCGGAGCACTTCCACGGCCAGCTTGTTGTCGGTCGACTCGGCAAGCTGCATGTACATCTGAATCGCTTCGTACTCCGCGGCCACCATGAAACGAATGGCTCTGACGAGCTCCTCATCGGTGAGCTTTCTGTCGTTTGCCGACCCTGAAAACGGCGATCCGAATTGCGGCATGTTTATTCTCCTCTAATGGTCGTTGCGCGGCTCGGGGACGGCCCACGGGTGGGCGCATTACAGCGCGATTGCCGATGCGACTTTACCCTTGTTCTCCCCTGGCATCTTCGCGGCGTCGGCTGCGCTGCTTCCTGCCGTCTGGTACGGGGCGCCGGCAAGCCGGATGCGCACATCTTGTTTGCTCTATACTAGCCATGGTACTGCACCTTTCGTATCTTTCGGCACGAATCGGCGCTCAAGACGGACAAGTTTCCGGCGATGGCGTACGGCGCGGCCGCGGAAGCCGGCAAAACGCGAGATATTATCGAAGGCGCGCGCCATTTTCGTTCCTGGATCTGGAGACGAGCATGAAAGCCACCGAACAACTGCATCGCATGGGTCAGAGCCTCTGGCTCGACAATATTACGCGGGGGTTACTCACCAGCGGGACGCTCGAACGCTACATCCGCGAACTGTCGGTCACCGGACTGACTTCGAATCCGAGCATCTTCGATCACGCCATCCGCGGCGGTGGGTTCTACGATGACGCGATTCGCGAAAAGACGCGGGCCGCCAAGGCCGGCGAGGAGCTGTTCTTCGATCTCGCGCTGGAAGATCTGACCAAGGCCGCCGACCTGTTCCGGCCCATTCACGACGCCACCAATGGCATGGACGGCTGGGTGTCTCTGGAGGTATCTCCGCTTCTGGCGGACGAACCCGCCCGGACGCTGGAGGCTGCCAAGCGGCTATTCGCCGCGGCAAATCGGCCCAATCTGTTCATCAAGATTCCTGGAACTCCCAAAGGACTCTCCGCGATTGAAAACGCCATCTTCGCCGGCATTCCCGTCAATGTGACCTTGCTCTTCTCCCGCGATCAGTATTTGCAGGCCGCCGGCGCCTACATGCGGGGGATTGAGAGGCGCATCGGCGCCGGCCTCGATCCGTCGGTCCATTCCGTCGCGTCCCTTTTTATCAGCCGCTGGGATAAGGCCGTGGCGGGCAGGGAGCCCGCTGGATTGACAAATCGTCTGGGCATCGCCATCGCCGGGCAGGCGTATAAGGCCTATCGCGATCTGCTGATTTCGCCGCGGTGGCTGCAACTGGCGGCCCAGGGCGCTTCCCCCCAGCGCCTGCTCTGGGCCAGTACCGGAACCAAGGATCCGCAAGCTTCGGACACGCTTTATGTCAGTGCCCTGGCGGCTCCGGATACCGTGAACACCATGCCGGAGGCCACCCTGCTGGCGTTTGCCGATCATGGGCGGATTCCCGGCGCTCTGCCCATCGACGGAGGAGACTGCGAGACCGTGCTGGACCGTTTCTCTAGCGGCGGGATTGGCCCCGGCGAACTGGCTGAACAGCTCCAGAGAGAGGGCGCCGAGGCGTTTGTCGACTCCTGGAACGACCTGCTGCGGTGCATCGAGACGAAGGCGCACGCGGTGCGCGCCGGCGCGGGAGCGTAGAGCGTAAGACCCATGGGTCGGATGCTGGACTGGCTGCTGATCGGCGTCGGCGACATCGCGACGAAGAGGGTTCTGCCGGCCATCCTGGCCGAACCACGCAGCAGACTCGTGGGTCTCGTGACCCGCACCCCCGCGAAGGCGTTGCCGTATGGCGTCCCGGCGTTCCCCGAACTCGAAGCCGCGCTCGCCGGTTGCGGCGCCGGAGCGGTCTACGTGGCCACCCCGGTTTCGCTTCACGCCCCGCTGACAATCGCCGCGCTGCGGTCCGGCAGACACGTGCTCTGCGAGAAACCCATGGCCCTAACTTACGCCGATGCCGTCGCCATGCAGCAGGCGGCGCACCAGAGCGGCCGGGTGCTCGGCATAGCCTACTACCGGCGCATGTACCCTAAGGTGGCGCGAGCCAGGGAGTTGATCCAGGCGGGCGCGATCGGCCGCCCGGTTTTCGCCGAGGCCACGGCGCACGATTGGTTCTATCCAGCCGATGGGCATCGCGCCTGGCTGATCGATCCCGCCCTGGCCGGCGCCGGCCCGCTCTACGACACGGCCTCGCATCGCATCGACCTGATGAATTATTTCTTCGGCCAGCCGGCGCGCGTCAGCGCTCACTTATCTACCCTGGTCCATCCGATCCGGGTGGAAGATAATGCGACGGTCCTGATCGAATACGAGACCGGCGTGCGTGGAGTGGTGGATGTCCGCCGGCATTCGCGAATACCTCGCGACGAGTTTCGAATTCGAGGGACCGAGGGCGAAATCGATCTGACGCCGCTCAACGGCCCTGCGCTGGCGCACCCTGGTGGAAACGAGTCGATCGCGGAGCCCAACAACCTGCACTATCCCTGTATTGAGGATTTTGTCGGCGCCGTACTGGGAGGGACCGTGCCAGGTTCCACCGCGGACACAGCTTTAGCGGCGGAATGGGTGATCAATGAGGCGCTGCGGAGGGGGTAATTCAACGCGGAACAGCAGGGCGATTAACTGCCCCCGGCGGAAAACTCGAAGGAGCGGCTCCTATCGGGTTGTGCGCTCGTTCTCGCGGAACTGCACTCGACCTGTCGGAGCCGCTTCCCCAATGCTGACTCGGACCGGTGTAGGCCCGGCCTAATCCCACAAATCTTCATCCCTGGTGCAGACCTTCGCCACGACAGCGCGGCGTCCCCAGCATCAATGCAACGCTTTCCAGAGCAGCAGCAGCATCCCAACGGCCAATCCCGCTCCGGCTTGATACTCTTGGTTCTTTAGATAGAGCTCCATGCGGAAAGGATTCGGACTTCTTTCCACCCGCGTAAACCGCGGCCAGAGCGCCGGGACGCGCGCCGCATACTCCTCGTACTCGGGAAAAAGCCGCCGCAGATGCTGCTGCTCGTTCTGTATCACGGGGAGGTACACAAAAAAGAAAACCGCCGCGAACAGTACGCCCAGCCATACGCTCCGCGCCGCCGCCACAAGTCCCACGGCCACCAGCAGCGTTCCCAGGTAAAGCGGGTTGCGCGTGTAGGCGTAGGGGCCGCCGGTGGCAAGCTCACGGTTCTTGGCCAGGCAGCCCGCCGCCCATCCCCGCAACGCCATGCCCAGGATCGAAATGGGAAGGCCGATCGCCAGGGAGTGGAGGGTGGGCCGCGAGAACCACACGAACACGGCCGCCAGCAGGAAGCCGCCGGGTACGCGCAGGCGCGCCACGGCGTCGGCATAGGGCTTTGGAAAGCGCGGCATTATGAGCGCCTTTCCGCCGCGCCGCCGAGCGCGGCCCGCAGGCATTCGAAAACTTCGTCCGGGGAAATCTCGCGCATGCTCGAATCGATCTCCTCACTGCGTTTATAAGAGGTGGCGGCCGAAGGGCTGCGCAGAACGCGCATCCTGCCGGCGTATGGCCCGTTGCGCGCCGGGTCGGTGGGGCCGAAGATGGCCACCCCCGGCCTGCCCAGCGCCGCGGCCAGGTGCATGGGGCCGCTATCCACGCCGACCACCGCGGCGGCCCGCCGGGTGGCGTGAATCAGCCCGGGCAATCCCGAGAAATGCCGTTCGGCGCCCGCGACCTGGGCCAACTCGCCGGCCGCGGATTCGGGCCCATCGAGAACCAGGGCCATCCCCAGTTCGCGCAGGCGCGCCGCCAAAGCGCCGTAGTATTCGAGAGGCCACTGCTTGCCGCGCCAACCGGCGAGCGGGGAAGCCAGCACGAAATCGCCGTGCGGCAGGTGACCTTCGGGGGCCCCGGAGGGAAGCGGAAACACGCGCAACGCGGCGGTGGCGCCGGCCGCGGCCGCCAGATCCAGGTTGCGCTCCACTACGTGCTCCGAAGCGCTGCGCACTTCATCGGAATAGAACAAGGCCGCGGCGCTCTCCCGCGCCTGCGAGCGGTGCAATCCGAAGATGCGGGTGGGCCGCGCGCAGGCCGCTGTTACGGCGGATTTGATGAGCCCCTGGAAATCCACCGCGAATTCGTAGCGCTGGGAGCGAATCTCGCGCCAGCTCTCCAGAATGCCCCGCGCCGTCCCCCGGCGCAGCGGCGTCACGCGGTCCACAAACGGGTTGGCTTCGAGCAGCGGCGCCCAGCGCGGCTCCACCACCCAGGTAATCCGCGCGCCTGGGAAGCTGTTCTTCAGAGACGCCACCGCCGGCAGCGCATGAATGATGTCGCCCATGGCCCCCAGGCGCACCACCAGGATACGGGGGGCAGTCATAGTGGGGTAGGCCTTCCGGCCTGCCTGGGCGCTGGGGAGGCAGGCCGGGAGGCCTGCCCCACCTGGTCTCTTAGCTCGCGGGCGCGCCGCGCTTCGGCCTCTTCCAGGCGCACGGTGGCCACCGGTTTGAGGGAATCGATAAGGGCTCGCGGATCTTCTTCCTCCGCGATCACCACGTAGTCCACCATGCGCAATCCGGCCGCCAGCTCGGCGCGGGCGCGCTGGTCCTGGGCGCCGTTGGCGAGCGGCAGCACCACCACCATCAGCGCCGCTCCCGCGGCGCGTTCGCGCGCTTCCCGCAGTTCGCCGAGCAGTTCGGCGCGGAGGATTTCGAAGTAGCCGGTCGCCACGGCGAGCGGCGCCGGCAACAGCCTCGCGGCGGCCGGCGTCAGGATTTTGCTTCGCGTGTCCATGTTTGGCTGGTCAGCAACTCGGTTGCCGCCGCGGCAACGCGCGCGGCCGAAACGCGGGTCATGCAGCGGTGATCGATGGGGCACTCCCGCAGCAGGCACGGGCTGCACTCGGCGTGTTCGCGTACCACCCGCGCCAACGGTCCGGTGGGTCCGGTGGCGCTGTCGTCGGTGGCCCCGAATACCGCCACCGTGGGAACTTCGAGCGCGGAGGCCACGTGCATCGCGCCCGAATCGTTGGTCAGAAATATGCGGCACACCGACGCCAGGTCGATAAACTCCCCGAGGGTGGTCTCCCCGGCCAGGTTGCGCGCTTCGACGCCCGCCCCCCGCAGCGGCTCGGCAACGGTCTCACACAGAGGGCGCTCGCCGGCGGACCCGAACAGCAGCACGCCGGCTCGGAGCGCGTCCGCCAATTCCCTGCCCGATTCCGTGAACCGCTCGGGCAGCCATCGCTTGGCGTTGCCGTAGGCCGCTCCCGGGCTGATTCCGATGACCGGTCCGGAAATGCCCAAAGCGGCCAGGCGCCGCGCGCCCGCCTCGCGCGCCGCGTCGATGCCGCCCAGCTCGGTGGCGTCGCACTTCGGGTAGCGTTCCATCAGCCCGGCGCGGCGCAGCAACTCCAGGTAGTAGAAGCGCTCG
>JBEKPK010000091.1:0-16063 GCA_049520795.1 Bryobacteraceae bacterium | reverse complement strand
CCGCCGACATGCAGGAAGGTATTGCCGTCCGTGAGAGAGATGCCCGAACCTACGCTTTGGTTCAGGTCGCCGCTGATGGCGAGAGTACTGCCGCTTTGCAGATTGATGGCGCCGCCGTTGTTGGTGAACGATCCATTCACGACGGCCGTGGCCGTATTCGTCATACGCACAGCGGAAGTCGCATCCTGCGTGAAGCTTCCACTCTGAAAGCTCGTGCCGATTCCATCCAAGCTGAGAGTCGCTCCGGACTGGCCGTAACTGCCACCCACCGTGAGGTTGGCGCCGTTGGTCAAGCTCGCGCCGCCATTCGTCAGGTTGCCGCCGACATGCAGGAAGGTGTTGCCGTCCGTGAGAGAGATACCCGAACCTACGCTTTGGTTAAGATCCCCGCTGATGGCGAGCGTGCTGCCGCTTTGCAGATTGATGGCGCCGCCGTTGTTGGTGAAGGAGCCATTCACAACGGCCGTGGCCGTGTTCGTCATACCCACGGCGGAACTCGCATCTTGCGTGAAGCTCCCACTCTGAAAGCTCGTGGCCGCTGCATCCATGTTGAGGATAGACGCTGATTGGCTGAAAAGTCCGCCGACGGTCAAAGAAGAGCCGCCTCTGAGCGTCACGCTCGCACTGCCCGTGCCGTCTCCACTGATTAAGTCGCCTGCGACGGAAAGGGAGGTAGTAGCGTCCGACAGAAAGATGGCGGCAGAACCGTTACCCGCAATCGTGCCGCCGGCGGTGAGTGTGCTGCCGCCTTGCAGGCTTAGCGTTCCTCCGTTATTGGCCATATTGCCGCTTACCAGCAGCGTGTGAGCGGTCACAGAGCCCAGCCAATCGCTCTCGCCCAACGTCAAGCTATTGACCGCAGGGGACACATCCAGGGTGGCGCTGACTGGGGCAGCCGGGTTAATGATCACATCAAAGTTCAGGCCAAGATTTCCGTTACTCGGGTAGGTCAGGCCGCCACATGAAGGACAACTCCAGCTTGTGGGGTCGCTCCAGTTGCCGTTGCCGCCGAGCCATGAAATGGTCGAACCGTCAAGCGGATGCGCGAATCCCGCTACGCAGACGAAAAGTGCGAGTTCCAGATAAACGGATCTGAGAGATGTCGACTGACGGGATTCGCCGCCGAAAAGACCTGAACCAAATGGTAAACCTCTCGGCATGTCTTCATAGATAATGTTAGGTAATAACGAGGGGTCGGGAACGAATAAATCGTGCGAAGACGTCCAATGCGGATATTCGGGTACTAGTATCCCTGGTACTCCGAGTCTTTTAGGCCGAGGCTCGGTTCTGGCCCAATCGACCATCCAGTTTCAGTTGTGCCAGGCAGGAGCGCCAGACCATAAATGCGGAATTTCGGTCGGGAGGCTTGACGGAGGGTACGCTTGGCCTTTTTTTTCAGAAGTTTGCGGCCGGCTGTCGACTCATGGGTGCGCTCCATTCCGGCGCCTGCTCCTCGGTTCGATCACGGAAAAACTCCTTCACGATGCAGATTGTCTTGTCTGGACGGCAGCTCGCGTGTGATGCCCGGCAACTGATCGCCAATCTGAGGAGGGGGTCCGCTTCGCCAGCTACGCACTCGCCTTCGCGCATTCGATCTTTAAGTCTTCCTCGGCCTGGAGCCAATCTACCTCCGGTGAACCGATGGGACAGCCTCTTGCTACCCAGCAGCCGAATGCTGGAGCTTGGATTGCATCATGGCCGGAATTCGCCGCCGGCTGAAAATGTTGAAGCCATTCCACAGGGTGCGACCGAATTTCTGAATTCTGCTCGAGGATGTCCGCCCATTTCGAGTCGTCCTTGAGGTTGAGAAAAGTACCGAGTGTGCCTTGGTACGATCCTTTTGCGAGAAATACTGCGTCGCCTTTTTGAAACGTTGGGGCTGCGATAGGCCCAGAGGATTGCGCTGTGTGGAGGCGGAGCACGTTGTTCCGACCTTTCCGGCAAGGGACATCAGGGACGGACGGTTCAGCGGGTCAAAACAAAACAACCAACCGCTCGCTCTTGGTGAGAGGCGCCAGGATTGTCATAGCACGTTTCGGGCCGGGCCGCTCGACAGCACTTCGCCAACGTTGGTGGCGCGGCCCTCGGGGGTGATGGCCCACATCACATAGGTCAGGTACTCGGGACCAAACTTGGTGGCGGGCTGCAGTTTCTCCATGCGCGCGCCGATCTTAACCACGCCCTGCCGGCTCTCCACCCTGGCCTCGCCGCTGGCCTCGGGCAAAAGCGCGGTCCCGCGAAAACCGATGTTCGTGGGCCCGCTGCGGTGGTTGTAGTTCACCGCTTTCGTGGTTCGCTCGACTAGCGTGACGCGATAGATGGGCATCGCGCCGGCGGCCATCTGGCCGCATTCTCGGTTGTCTGTTGTACCGGGTTCGGAGCTTGCGCCGGCTGGGCCGCCACAAGTCCGCATAGCGCCAGGAAAAGGCCGATCGCCTCCATCCTTTCTTTACTATCTCTTCTCGCGCGATGCGTGCTCGCGCCCCGACTGCTTGTTCAGGAGCGCCATCAAGGGAGCGGCCGATTCCGGCGCCGCTCTTCCACTGGTCACGATGTCCCGGTTCTCCAGTTTCGACCCGTAGAGCGAGGCGTTGTCGTCCAGATCCTCCCGCAGGGTGGCGCCTTCCAGCGCAACGCCCGCAAACAGGCCCTGGGACCGCGACCACGAAAGTATCTCCGCGTGCATCTGGGCGTCGGTTTGAGCCGTCGCCGTGCGCCCCACCGGGCCCGCCGCTACCGATGCTTCGCCGCCCAGAGTGAACTTGCTCGAGAGCAGCTTGTCCGCTCCGCCTTCCGACATCACGAGCATGACCAGGTCCGTCATCGAGCCGCCGATCTGAAAGCCGAAGCTCCCGCCTTCGATGCGAACCGAGGCGGGCGCCGACCAGCCAAAGCCGCTCGCGCCACGGCAGGAGATAAAACCCTTCCCGTACTTGCCGCCCACCAGGAAAGCCGCCGTCTTGAGACTGGGCACAATGACGATGCAGTGCGCCTTATCGAGCAGATCCTGTGGAATCCCCTGGTCGGGCGTCGCCATTATCTCCGAGAAGACCGACGCAGCCTGGCCCAACCGCACGGCCGGCTCGTCGTCGGCCGCCATCAATGATGTTGTCAGGGTTGTCAGGGCCAAACCGGCCACGATCGCTAATTTCATTTCTTTACCTCTTCTATCGCACACATCTGTCTGCGACCCCTTCAATCACTGCACGGCTGGCGCCACCTTCGGCCACTCGAGAAGAGGATGGCTCGGCAAGCGCAGAGGCAAAAAGGATTATCGGCGACCGGGGCAACCGCGCAAGTCCGCCGGCGCGGGCGAAAAAGCCAGGCGGCTGGCGGCAAAGGGCAGGTCCTGCCGGGAAAAGTGCATGTTTTGCCTTACGGCCGGCGCCTTCACGGCGCTATTCCATGGCGGCCAGCACCTGCTCCAGCGGAATCGTCGCGAACGTTGTGGCGTAGTCGGATATTCCGTAGGGAATAACGAGTCTCCCATTATGCACCAGGCTGCCGCAGGAGTAGACCACGTTGGGAACGTAGCCGTCGCGCTCGTTTATGTTGGGCTTGATCAGCGGCTCGGGCAGGCGGCCGATCACCTTCGTGGGGTCGTCCCGGTCGAGCAGGAAAGCGCCGATGCAATACTTTCGCATGGCCCCCACGCCGTGGCTGATTACGAGCCATCCGGCTTCGGTTTCGATGGGCGAGCCGCAGTTACCCAACTGGATGAATTCCCACGGGAACTTGGGCTCCAGAATGAGCTGCATGGTGTCCCAGAAATGCAGATGATCGGAGAACATCACGTAGATATTCTCCGCGTCCTGCCGGCCCAGCATGGCATATAGGCCGTTGATCTTCCGAGGGAAGAGCGCCATGCCCTTGTTCTCGACGGCCGGGCCATTCAGGGTGATGAACTTGAAACGTAGAAAATCGGACGTTTCCAGAAACTGAGGCAGGATCATTTTGCCGTCATATGCGGTATAAGTGGCGTAAAAAGTTCCTGTTCCGTCTTCATTGTGGAAATAGACGAAGCGCGCATCCTCGATTCCGTTGCTTTGCGAGGGCGTGACCGGAAACAATACCCGCTCGGACAAACCGGAATCCAGGGTGAACTGCGCCTCGTAGTTGGATTGGGCCAGCATCAAGGTTTCCCGGGCGATGCCCTTAGTGGTCTCCCGCGCGTGCTCCGGAAGCTGACTTGCGGCGCGATCGATGCTGGCGCGCAGCTCCTGCATCGTGAACGCGTCGGGCAAGCCGTTGAGAACCTCCCGGTTGAAGCTGCCCATGAGGCGGAGTTCCTGAAGCTTACGCTCGAACAAAGGCTTTTCAAACGCCGCGTTGGGCACTTGCATCGGCTCGAGGCTGTAGCGAGAGGGTACGTCCATGGTGATGTTGCTGTCGCCGTCCATCAATCCGCTGCGAAAAGCGATGGAGGAAACGTGCCCTTCGGCGGTGGCGCGCAAGCTCAGGATGAAACGCAACGATCCCGGCGAAACGTCCGACTGATCGGGGTGCCGAACCATGGAGGGATTGAATAGCGCCGCGGCTTCGAGCGAATACTCGTGAGTGAAATACCCGCCCAACAGCAACTTCCGTTCCTCGGACAGTTTCTGGCCATTGAGTAGATACGGGCTGACCTCGTCGAACCGCCGGCGGAGGACTTCGTCGATCTTCAGTTGGCGGTCGCCGAACTCGGCTCGAACCCCCTCCAGAAGGGCATGGACCTCGGTTTCGGGGAGAGCCATGACCCGGGCGGCGATCTTAATGGAGCGGTGGTCGCTCATCAGACGAAAGGGCCGGGCCAGCACATGCGTAGGGTCCGGGTCTAGGGTGACGGTGCTGCGTTTTACGTCGATTGGTTTCATTGGGTGATGGGAGTTGCCAGAGTGGCCCGTCGAACGCCGGTCGCGGTGTTTTGAATCAGCCGCATTTCCGCCAGCGACAGGAGGAAGGCAAGCGTGGATTCCGCCCCCTGGTTTTCGTTGGCCCGGTCGGCGTGCAAGCCATCGCGGCAGCCGCCGGTCTGAGGGCAGTAGAGTGGCAGATCGAGATCGTTCCAGCCGAGGAACCAGTCGAAGGCGCATTGCGCCTGTTCATACCACCAAGGGTCGGCGGTGGCGCGGTATGCTTCCAGGCAAGCCGAGACCGTGGTCTGCGCCTCGATGGGCTGCTGGTCGAAGTCGGCGCGTGCGCCGTTACGCCGGTAGAAGCCGTTGCTGCCAATGGGCCGCAGCCGGCCCTGCTGGGAAGTCTGCACGCCCACCAGCCAGCGCAGCGCCTGTATGCCCCGTTGGTACGCGCTTTCTTGCCCGGTGGCGCGTCCGCTGACGATCAGGGCGTGCGCCAGTTTGGCGTTGTCATAAGTCAAGCAATCTTCAAACCAGGTCCAGCCGGGCGCGGCCACTTTGTCGAAGATCGTCAGCAGACGATTCGTGAGCTCTTCGCGGACACCGTTGGTCGGGCGGTCGCCCTTCATGTGGCGGAGATGTTCGTGAATGCCAATCAGACTGAATGCCCAGGCCCTCGGCGAAGTGAACTCCATCACGGCCGGCAGCGCCTGCGCGAAGAGTTGCTCGGCCATCGCCTGGGAGCTCCAATGCGGCGAGCGCCCCACCGCCGTGCCCAGCGCCCAAATCGCCCGGCCATGGCTATCTTCGGACCCGCTTTCATCGAGCCAGCGGCGGCCCGTACTCAGGAAATTGTGGAAGCGGCCCGTTTTTGGATCGAAAGCGTAGCCCAGGAAGGCGGCGTAGGTTGTCGCAAGCGCCCGCACGCGCTTGGGGGCGTCTTCCAATTGGCCGAGCAGCACCGCCGCAATGAGCGCGCGGGCATTGTCGTCCGTGCAATAGCCTTCGGAAAGATTCGGAGCGTTGAGGCGCGCGTGCTGGAAAATGCCCGTCGAATCGGTCATGTGGTAGAGATGACCGAGATTCAACTCGGGGGATTCATGCGGCCGCATGGCCGAACTCTCTCGCCGCGACCAATGGGCGAGGCGCCGCCACCGCCTGCCGCCGCGCCAGCTCAAAGGAGCGCATATACAGCCTCGCCGTGTTGCTCCACACCATTTCGCGGCCCAGCCTGTAGGCGTTGTCGCCCATGGCGCGCCGGCGCGCTCCATCGCGCAACAGCCCACGCGCCTCGCGCGCAATGGCCCGCGGGTCCGCGAATGGCGCCAGCACGCCCCGCCCATCCCGCAACAATTCGGTGGCGTGCCAATACGGCGTCGAGATCACGGCTTTGCCCGCCCCGAAGGCATAGGCCAGCGCTCCCGAGGTGATCTGGGCTTCGTCCAGATAAGGAGTAATGTAAAGATCCGCCGCTCCAATGAACTCGGTCAGCTCCTTCAGCTCCACAAAGCGGTTGTGGAAAATGACGTTGTTCCCGATCCGGCTTTTCTTGACGATGGCCTCCAGGCCGAGGCGATAGTTTTCGCCTCGCGTGCGCAATTCGTGGGGGTGCGTGGCGCCCAGCACGATATAAACCACGTCGGGAAACTCCGCCACGATCTCCGGGAGAGCGTTGAGCACATGTTCAATCCCCTTGTTCGGCGAAAGCAGCCCAAACGTCAGCAGCACCTTCCTTCCACTTACCCCGAACTGGTCCTTGTAATAATCCGGGGAGACGAATGGCACATCGGGAATCCCGTGCGGGATGAGATCGATCTTGGCCGGAGGCCCCTGGTAAACTTGCCGCAAGATGGCTTGCCCCCGCTCCGTCATGACCACCAGCCGGGCTGAGTAGGCGATCAGATTTCGCATCACCCGAAGCTGGTCGGGGTTCGGCGTGAGGAGCACGGTGTGGAGCGTCGTAACCACCGGCGCCCGCAAATCGCGCAGCAGAGCCAGTAAATGGCTGCCGGCCGGCCCGCCGAAGATTCCGAACTCGTGCTGTAGAGAGACCACGTCCACGTCGCTGGAGTTCAGAAAATCGGCGGCGCGACGGTACGAATCGAGATCCTGCTCCTCAATCTCGAAGCGAACCACGTCGGGGTACCGATAGCACCCTTCGACGTCGTTGACCGGGACCGCGAAGCACCGGCTTTGGGGATGCCGCGCCGCCACGGCCCCGAGCAGGTCGGATGTAAACGTGGCAATGCCGCATTTGCGCGGCAGGTAGTCGCCGAGAAACGCAATAGTTCGAATGGTAGAGGCTGTTTTCACAACTTGGACCCACCTTTTCCCTTAGTTCTTTGCCATCGCAGTTCGCCGGCGATCCGCCTGACTTCGCTGGGGAGCGGCGCGCCGGGCGCGGACCCGCTCGTTCACGCGGCATTGCCAAGAGCTTCGTCAAAAGCTTCGGCGCCGTACTGCGCATCCCGATCGGCGGCTTCCTGGCATTGGATACAGCGCGACGCCCAGGGCACGGCCGCGAGGCGTTTGGGGCCAATCGCCGCTTCGCACTCGACGCAGGTTCCGAAGCTGCCGTCGTCGATCCGTCGCAATGCGGCCTTCACGCCTCGCAGCAGGACGGACTCGCGGTCCACGTTTCGAATCGCCAGGTCCCGCTCCGTCGCGTACTGAATCTCGTCCATTTGGTCCGCGCTCTTCTCGATTGCGATGCCGTCCCGCCTTCGCAACACCTGAACCAACTCGGCCTCTTTTCGTTCGAGGACCTCTTTAATCCCGCTCATTCCGGCAGGTACTATCTTCATGATTGTCCCTTGCGCCCCTTTGGGCCGCCTAAGCTCCATAGCACGGGATGGTCCAGAACCCGAACTCGCCCATTTTTCGAGGTTAAGGCCGCAGAGCGGAGGGGGGCGCGGAGGTCCACCAGAGTTGATATGCAATATTTGCACCAGAACGAAGAATTTGCCGGCCCCCCTGTAGCCCCTGCCCCAGGGCATGCGCGCAGGTGGACGTGGTCACGAACGTGCTTTCGCCCATCCAGAGGAAGCTGTGCGGCAGACAAAAGTCAGCAGCGCGTCTCCCGGAGGAAGCCATGACACAACCTGAAACACTGCGCCGGCTCAGGACCCTTCCGCGCGCCGCCGCTCTTGGATTGTTGCTCCTATTCGCGGTCCCAGCGGCTCACGCATATTCCGTTCTCACCCACGAGGCCATCATCGATTCCACCTGGGACAGCGCCATCAAGCCACTGCTGCTCAAGCGCTTCCCGGCCGCCACCGCCGAGGAACTGACGCAGGCGCACGCATACGCTTACGGGGGTTGCATCATTCAAGATCTGGGGTATTATCCGTTCGGCAGCAAATTCTTCAGCGATCTGACGCATTACGTCCGGGTCGGCGATTTCATCGCCAACATGATCCGCGATTCCCAAGACCTTAACGAGTACGCCTTCGCTTTGGGCGCATTGTCGCACTATGCGGCCGATAATAATGGCCACTCGATGGCCGTGAACCGGGCGGTTCCTTTGTTCTACCCGCAGCTCGAATTGAAGTTCGGAAAGCTGGTTACGTACGCCGACGATCCGTCTACCCATGCCAAGACGGAGTTCGCTTTCGACGTCTTTCAGGCCGCCAAGGGCCGCTACGCTTCCGCCGCATACAAAAGCTTCATCGGATTTCAAGTGGCGAAACCTTTGATCGAGCGAGCGTTCGAGAACACTTATGGAATCAAGCTGGAAAAGGTATTCATGAATGTGGATCTGGCCATCGGGTCGTATCGTCGCGCCGTCGGCACGATTCTTCCGGCCATGACCAGAGTCGCCTGGCAGATCAAGAAACAGGAGATCAGGAAAGACGCTCCCAGCGTCACGCGCAAAGACTTTCTGTTCAATTTGTCCCGTTCCAGCTACGAAAAGAACTGGGGAGCTACCTATAAGCGGCCGGGGATCCGGTCGAAAATCCTGGCGTCGGTATTCCGCTTCGTGCCAAAGGTAGGCCCGTGGCGGCCGCTGGATTTTAAGAGGCTGACGCCCGAGATCGAAAAAATGTACATGGCCAGCTTTAATTCGACGATTGACCGTTATCGCCAACTGCTTTCGGAAGTGAATGCGGGCAGTCTTAAGCTGCCGAATGACAATCTGGACGTGGGAGTGTTCACCGCGGCGGGGAAATACCGGCTGACGGACGCCGCTTACTCGGAACTACTGCACAAGCTGCAGGGCCATTACGTGGAAATGCCTCAGGAGCTTCGGACCGATATTCTGGCTTTCTACCAGGACCCGGGCGCTCCCAACGCGACTAAGAACGACGAGAAGGATTGGGCCAGGGTGCTCGAGGAACTCGATGAATTGCGGGCCGCGAATCTGGACCTGGCGCGCAATGGCAGCCTTGATGCGGGCGTCGGCAGCCTGCGCGACCCCGAGGTAATCGCCGCAGTGGGAGCCCCTCCTCGGCAATGAGCGATTCGACCTATGGTTCGAGGCTCGCAAGACAAGCCCATTGAGAGCAACCAACTTCAAAAGTGCGAGGCGGTCCAGATGACGCCTGCCCGCCGAACGGAACGGCACCGCACCGGACGCGTCGCCTGGCTGCGCGCGGCGGTATTGGGCGCCAACGACGGGATCCTGTCGACGGCGAGTCTGGTGCTCGGCGTCGCGGCCGCGCATGCCACCGACAGCAACGTGTTGGTCGCAGGCGTCGCCGGCCTCGTCGCCGGGGCGATGTCGATGGCGGCGGGTGAATACGTGTCCGTGCACTCGCAGGCGGACACCGAAAAGGCCGACCTCAAGCTGGAACGCGCGGAACTGAAGACGGACGAAGAAGGCGAGCGCAAGGAGCTGGCGGCGATCTACATCGCGCGCGGGCTCGATCCCGCGCTCGCTAAACAGGTCGCCGGGCAACTGATGGCCTATGACGCCCTGGGCGCGCACGCCCGCGACGAACTCGGCATCTCCGCGGCTTTCCGTGCGCGTCCGATTCAAGCTTCGCTGGCGTCGGCCGGCAGCTTCGCCGTGGGAGCGGCCATGCCTCTCCTGGTTACCGCCATAGCCCCGCGGGCGGGCCTGATCCCGCTGGTCGCTGGAACTTCGCTGCTGTTCCTGGCGCTTCTGGGAGGGTTGGCCGCGCGCGCTGGGGGCGCAGGCGTGACCTTGGGCGCAATACGCGTCACGTTTTGGGGCGCGCTAGCCATGGCGATGACCGCGGGCGTCGGGGCATTGTTCGGAACGCTATAACCTGGACCTGAGGATCGCGGTGATTTCCAGGTCTCGGGGCAGCGCGGCGGGAGACGCGGGAGAAGCATTTGTCACCACGGTTGTTTCCACTCGGTCGCCTTTCAGGTAAACGTCAATTCTCTGCTCCATCTCAGGCGGGAATTGCGGCGCGGGCCCTACCAGCTTCTGGCCGTACGCGCGGAGCACGATTTCCTTGAACACCGGGAGCGCAACCCTGGCGCCGGTCTCTTTCGCTCCCAGGGAACGGTTGTCGTCGAAGCCTATACGGACGGCCACGGTGATTCCATCGGGACCGTAAGTGGACCCCACGAAGAGCGCATCCCTGAACTCGTTTGTGGTCCCCGTTTTTCCCATGACCGCCAACGGGAAATCGCTGGAGTCCAGTGCGTGAGCCGTACCGCTGGGCAGGCGCACGACGCCGCGCAGACCTTCCTGAATGAGAGAGAGCGCGCCGCCATCTACATCCACCGGAGACGGCCCGGGGCCTCTCTCGGCTATCACCTCGCCCGAATCCAAGACGATCTTCCGGATCACATGAGGCTCAATGAGAGCGCCCGTTGCGATCGTGCGGTACGCATTGGCAAGCTCCAGCAGGTTCACTTCGGACGCCCCCAAGGCCGTTGTGGCGTAAGGCTGCAACGGCGTCCGTATGCCCAGATTGCGCGCCGTCTCCAGGACGCTGGCAATGCCGATCCGCTGGACGATCCAGATGGCGACGGCGTTTCTGGATTCCGCCAGCGCCATGCGGAGAGGAATCATGCCTTTGAATTGGCCGTCATAGTTCGAGATCCATTTCGCCTCCCGGTCGCTGCCGCCGTTGGGGACGCTGATGGGTTCGTCGGGAACCGCGGTGTCGAGGTTGAAGGTTCCTTTCCGAAACGCCGCGAGATAGACAATGGGTTTCATGGCGGACCCAGGCTGCCGCAGGGACTTCGTCACCCGGTTGAAGTCGCTATATGCGCTGGTGCGGTCTTTGTAAGACTGGCGGCCGCCCGTCTCGGCGAGGATACTCGCATCGCGGTTCCTCAGCACGACCACCGAACCCTGGATCAGGCCTCTGGCGATGGGGCGCCGCTTTTCATACAGCAGGAGCCCGTGCTCTAAAGCCTGGCTGGCGATTTGCTGCACCCGGGCGTCCACCGTCGAGTAGACCTGGACACGTCCCTGCAACAGGTCTTGTTCGCCGAGGCCGGCGCGGCGGCTCTTGAGTTCGTCGAGGACACTGTCGACCACCGCGGACGCCCCGATCGTCTGGTCCTTGCGCGGCGCGACGGTCTCAATCGGCCGCTGCCCGGCGCCCCTGGCCTGTTCCCGGGAAATGAAGCCCCGCGCCGCCATAAGCGCCAGTATCTGGTTCCTGCGCGCGAAGACTCTTTGAGCGGGCCTCGCATTGGGCGCATAGTAACGAGCCGACTTCACGGCGCCCGCCAGCAGCGCCGCCTTGTCCGCATCCTCCGCGGTGAAGGTGGCGAGAGGCCGGCCAAAATAGTATTCCGCTGCCCGCGCAAGCCCGTACTGGCTGTTTCCCATGTAAATCAGGCTGGCGTATCGGGCCAGAATTTCTTCCTTGGCGCGGCGTTTCGAACCGAAACGCGCCTGCATCTGTTTTTCGACCCACAACGATAGCCGGATCTCCTCCAGCTTCCGAAACAGCATGTTGACCGTGCGCGCGCCGATCACGCGCGAGAGCGCGAGAGCCAGGCCCTGGCTGTGCCGCAGGTGATCGCTGTTTTCTTGAGCCGTCATGGCCTTGAGAAAATAGCCGCGCACGAGCTGTTGGGTGATGGTCGATCCGCCCTGCGGGAAGATGGCGGCGCTATTGAGCGTGTCTCGCCGTCCCATCTTCGTGAGCCGCCCCAGCAGATTCCAGATCCTGAGCTTGCACAGCACGCGGGCAAATCCGGTGTAGTCGACTCCGCTATGGGAGAAGAAGTTCTTGTCCTCCGCGGCGAGGATGGCGCCGCGAACAATTGGCGGAATATCCTCATACCTGACGATCTGGCGGTATTCCGAGGCGACCTCAATGAGCGGCCGGTTGTTGACATCGTAGACGCGGCCGATGGTGGGAAGCTCAAACCGGTTGAATGCTTCGAGATCGGGCAGATTGCTTCGATCGAAGTAGACGTAACGGATTGCCCCCGCAACCAAAGTGGCCCCGATGATTGTGGCGCAGACCAGCGCACAAAGGGCGCCACGCCGCCAGGGCGCTCGGCCGAGACGGCTGCCGCGGATTCTCAGGGCGACCAGCCGCATGCGTTCTAACCAGGCTCCACCAGACATATGCAGACTCCTGCCCTCACCGCGCCGCCGGCGGATCCTGGTCGGTGGGAATTCCGGCTAGGGAGCGGTAGAACGCAACGGCCCGGTTGATGGAGGAGGCCGGATGTCCCGTGGCCAGCCGGCTCGCGCTCCGTCCGGTGCGCGTGATGCTGTAGTACCGCCAAACGTTGTCCGACTCGCGATCCAGAAAGTAGATCGACTGCATCTCGCCCGGATCGAATAGCGTCACGAACAAATAGCGCATGACGGTGACATTCTCCACATCGAAGACAACCCGGTCCGCTGACGCCTCCGCGACGCGCATCCGGTAGGTGGCCGCGCCGGAGAGATTATCGGCCTGTTCCAGGTAGAGCGCCTTGCCTTCCTTCATTTCATCGGGCGTGAAGTCCGGGCGCCGGCGGCCTGGCGGTGCGGCGGTCAAGGCGTACGCGCTCACGATTAGCGTCTGCCACTGCTGGTGAGTGGTCGACCAGTAGCGCATTCCCGCCAGTTCTGAAATCGCGCCGATGCGGCGAAGCAAACCCTCGGCTCCCGCGGAATAACGAAACCGCGCGACCGTGGTTATCAACGTAGAGAAGCCCGCTTCGGTCCAACTGGCGCACGCTGGTGGTCTCCAGCCACGGCCGAAATCAGCTTCGCTCCAAAACTTCACGCTGGGGGAACTATCCAGGCCGGGATAGGGCGGAACGGCGTCCATTCCGCATGGCGGCCGCGGTCCCGACTGCGCATAGCCCTGCGCTTGGCAGAGCAACGCCACCGAGAATACAAAACGAATCATGGTTGCCGCCCGGGAACATCCGCCGCCCAAAAACCTTCCGCCTCATGGCCACATGCCGGCAGCCTGTCTGCCGGCATGTGGGATCGGCCGTGAAGCGGGCCTGGCGCTTAACGCCAGCGGCCCTCGACCAGAACATAGCCGCCGTTTTGGTGGACATAGTGATGCGCTACCCAGTGTGCGCCCGGCCGCGGGGGCATTTCCCACCGCCCCGGGGTCCAGTTGTAGGCATTGCCATCCCAACGGTGATACCCGGAAATCCACACATGGTTTCGGCTGGGCGGCGGTGGCCGCCTCTCGACTAACATACGGGGCGGGGCGATGCGAATCACGACATCGGCTGCTCCGGCGCTGAAGGCCAGAGCGCCCACAAACACCAAACCGATCACTCGCTTAAGAACCATAACACGATCTCCTTTTTCAAGTACCGTGCACGCGAGTGGCCGTGCGCGAACATATAGCCGCGCCATGAAACCGTCACGCGAACACCGGCAAAGCCTGCACTAGAGTGCATAAATCTACTTGCCTGTCTCCGCTGCGGAAATACCGCCAAAGCCCTGGTTCATGCGCTCGACCATTTATTCCACTTTGGCCACGAATCTGCTCCAGGTCAAAAGGAGGAAAGGACGTTGAACATGAAAACTCTCCCTCATTGGCCAGCGCTGCTGGCGATGGCGGCCGCAGGAATACTCGCAGGGTGCTCACAGACCTCAAAATCACCCGACGTTTCCGATAACATCCGCAAAGCGCTCGATCAGGCCGGCCTGAAGAAGGTTTCCATAGATCAGGATCGCGACAAGGGCGTTGTGACCTTGGGCGGAAACGTCCAAGCCGACGGCGACAAAACGCAGGCCGAGAACATTGCCAAGTCCATCGCAAGCGGCCAGGTCGTGTCGGATCAGATTGCGGTGGTCCCGCTGGGCGCCGAAAGCGACGCCAGAACCATGAATTCGGATCTGGATAAGGGCATCGAGCAAAACCTGGACGCGGCCCTCATTCAAAGCAAGCTGCGCGACGGCGTGAACTACGCGGTCAAGAACCACGTGGTCACGCTGACCGGCGAGGTCGACTCTCAAGCCAAGCGCCGGGAGACCGAAAAGGTCGCGCTTTCCGTTCCCAACGTTCTGCAGGTGGTGAACGAACTACAGGTCAAGAACCAGAAGGCGACTTCCTCGGAGTGAGGAAAAGCGGCCGCGCGGGAGTCGAAGTTCAGAAAGGAAATCGACGATGCTGATACTATTTATTGTCATTTTGCTGTTGGTTTTAGGCGGCAGCGGCGGGTACTACGGTCACAGGCGTTGGGGTTACGGCGGAGGCGCCGGCGCGGGGCTGGGCACGATATTGGTCGTTCTGCTCCTGGCCTACATGTTTGGGGTTTTCCATTAAGCCTACATTTTCACCCTTGACCATTCGTTGGCGCCTGGGAATCGGCCACCCGATTACACGCTCGCGAGGATTGCCGCGGTACAGGGTTATCCCAGTGAGGCATTTCCGATCCGGAAGAGATTGGTCAGCCTCGGCGCCTGCAAGGAGGATTGACTACGCTTCCCCAGGAGGAAACACGATGCGCGATACACATCAGAGAGCCGGAGAGCGGCACGAGCTTGCGGCGCAAGCCGACCGTCCGGCCGCCGAACATGAGAAAAACGGGGATCAAGCGGCCGAAAGCAGAGTCTCGGAACGAGCACTGGCGCGCCATATCCTCATCCTGCTGTCGGTAATCGCGATTCTGGCTGCCCTGCCAGTGGCGGCGGAGGCGCAATGGGTGGCCGATTCCGGAGATTCCTCCGGGACCGGCGCCAGTACGGCCGCGGCGCAGCCGGCCGCCGCTCCGTACGTGCGTCCGACACGGGTAACCAAGATCCATAACTATCTTCTCGACACGTTGGGTCCGTATCCCATCGTCGGCGCGGCGCTCGTGGCTGGCGTTAACCAAGTTGGCAATGGACCTCCGGATTGGAAGCAAGGCGTCGAGGGCTACGCCAGGCGATTCGGGTCCGACTTCGGAATCGCGGCGATAACCACCACGACGCGCTATGCGCTGTCGGCAGCCTTCAACCAAGACGCGATGTACTACCGCTGTGAGTGCACAGGGGTGTTCCGACGCCTGGGGCATGCCGTGATTTCCACTTTGACCGCACGGCGCGGCGCAGACGGCCAGACCGTCTTCTCCGTCCCCGCGCTGGTTGCTCCGTATGCGGGCTCGATGACCGCCGTCTATGGCTGGTATCCCGACCGCTACAGCGCCAGGGACGCGCTCCGCATGGGCAACTACACCATGCTGGCATGGATGGGCGGGAACATCGTCCTGGAGTTCTTCCCCAGCGGGCCTCACTCCTTGTTTTCCCGCATGCATTTGAATAGTCGTCACGGAGCGCCCGATTCGGGCCCAAATCAATGATCCACGCTTAGGCGAGCGGATTTCAACCATGCGGTGGATCCTAGGCGGCGCGGCAAAGATGGCGATTCGGGCCGTGGCGTGCTACGGAAAGGAAGCGATGGCTCATACTATAGGCGGAGTTCTTGCCTGGGTTCTCTGTTCGGCCGCGATTGTGGCGCAGCAACAGCCGAACTCAACAGGACCGCAGCCGGGTGGGTCGCCAGCCGTCCAGGCGGCGGGGCCGGAAACTGCCATCTCGTTGGTGCAGTTGGGAAAGAACGTCCTGCATGACCAGAAGCCCATCTGGACCTTTCCGGCGAGGGCAGTTCGGGGTAAGCATTGGAAACCCGTCTTGGCCGTTGCGCTCGGCGCGGCGGGCCTGGTGGCCCTTGACCCTTACACCGAGCCCTATTTCCACAACCCCTCCCGCTTCGGCGCCTACAAGACCGGACCCCTGCGCGGACGGAACACCACGCTGGCGGAGACGCTGACGCCCGTCGCTTTTTATGTGGCGGGTCTGGCGAAACACAGCCCGCACTCCCGGAACACCGGGCTGCTGG
>JBEKPK010000090.1:0-16102 GCA_049520795.1 Bryobacteraceae bacterium | reverse complement strand
GGTGTACGGCCGGATCGTCCGGTCCAATGGAAGCCGCACGGCCATGCGGATGGCTCAGCATGAGTTCCGGACCGTGGGAGCTTCCGCCGACCCCCGCAACGTTCTGCCCGCCGCGCACCCGCACATGACGTACGCGAATTTGGGCTCCATGACGGCTTTCGAAAAGATCCAGTAGACCGTCGCTTCGCCTTTGGTGTGGAGCAGGCGCTCTAGCCTGCCGTATCCCGGCTATCGCTCCGGGCGCTCTGCGGCGCCCTCCGGAGCCGGAGGCCCCGCGGGTTCAGGCTCGGCCCCGGCCTCGGGCGGAGCGGGCTTCTTCGGCCGCTGGTCCAACCGGCTGGAAAGGAACGCCTCTCGCGCCTTGGCGTAGCGCGCCGTTCCCGGCTGGCCTTGCACCATCGCCCATTCTTCGAGCGTGATCGCCTGCACCGCGGGGAGATACTTCTGAAAGTGGTTCCGCAGGCGTTCCTGCACCGGCTTCAAGCCCGAGTGGCAAAGCAGGAACAGAACCACGTCCGGCTCGGAGGCGGCTACCAGGTGATAAACCTGGGATGCCTTGCGAATGCGCGCGGAACCGAGCGCTGTTTCCAGCTTCTTCGAGCGCACTTCCAGTTTCTGCCACAACTCCACCTCGGCCGCGCTCAGGTCCACCGCCTTGGCGAACGCCTGCCTCTCCTTGGAAGCCAGTTTCTCGGTCAGCGAATGCAGAAAGGGGCCGAGACGCGCCACGCGCCAGCGCTCCTCGCCCGGCGCCATGCGGCAGATCTTTTCCAGCTTCACCATGCCGGGCAGGTTGAACTTCGGGCCCGTCAGGGCCGGAGAGAACAGCGTCAGCAGTCCAGCTTCGTCGATCGCCTTGAGGATCTCCGCCGGGCTGTCCTCGGCCGCTGTGCGCCGCAGTTCTTCGCCCAGGGTTCGCGGCGCAATCGAGTTTTCCACGCCCGCTTCGCGCGCGTTGGCCACCTGCATCCGCGTCCGCTCCTCGATCGCGAAGCCCAAGCGCACCTGCAATCGAATCATCCGCAATAGCCGCGAAGGGTCGTCGTAAAAGCCGTAGGGGCTCACCGCGCGCAATTCGCGCCGCTCAATATCCGCGAGGCCATTCATGGGGTCGAGCAACAGCCCCCTCGACGCCTTGTTCAGCGACAGCGCAATGGCGTTGCAAGTGAAATCGCGCCCTCGCAGGTCCTCCTGGATGGTGGCCGGCGAAACCTGCGGCTTGCCCCCCGCCCGCCCGTATTTCTCCAGCCGCGACATGGCAATCTGCGCTGTCACGTTTCCCGGGAACGCCAATTCCGCGCACTTGCGGTTCTCCTCCACCGACGTGAGCCGCGCGCCGGCCGCTTCGCAGACGGCCTTGGCCAACTTGAGCGCGTGGCCCTCCACCACGAAATCCAGGTCGCGGATATGAAATCCGGCCAGCATGTCGCGCATTGCGCCACCCGTCAGGAACAGGTTGACGCGCGCCTGCCCGGCGATCGCCTGGATTTCCGCCACCACCCGGTTCTGATCCGGGCTCAGGTGGCTTTCCAGCATATACATGTAGTCGCTCATCGAAAGCGCTCTCGTCCCGTCCCTATGTCCGTCAGCCCGGGCGACCCCGGTCGTCCCGAGACCTGCGCGGTCCGCTCAGGCCCTGGGATGGTGTTTCTCAACTGTCTCCCGAAGTCGCGACCGCATGACATGCGTATATATCTGCGTGGTCGAGATGTCGGCGTGTCCCAACATCACCTGCACGCTGCGCAGGTCCGCTCCACCCTCCAGCAGGTGGGTGGCGAAACTGTGCCGCAGCATATGAGGCGTCAGCCGCCGGAAAATACCGGCCTTTCTGCCATATCCGGCCAGCAGCTTCCAGAACCCCTGGCGCGTCAGGCAGCCCCCGCGCGCGGTGACGAACAGGAAACGGCTGGCCCGTCCCTTCAGCAAACCGGGCCGCCCACTCTTCAGGTATTCCTCCACCGCCTTCACGGCGTCCTTCCCCACCGGCGCCAGGCGTTGCTTGTTCCCCTTCCCGGTAGTCCGCAGGATGCCCAGTTCCGGATTCAGGTCGCTCATGCCGGCCCGGCACAGCTCGGAAACCCGAAGCCCGGAGGCGTACAGCAGCTCGAGCATCGCGCGATCCCGCAAGCCCCTCGGAGTGGCCTTTTCCGTGCACCCGATAACTTGTTCGATCTCTTCTAGATTCAGAAACTTAGGGATTGCGCGCCACTGCCGCGGGGCGCGCAGATGTTCGCTGGGATCGGCCTCGATCAGGCCCTCCCGCAACAGAAATCCGAACAGGCTCCGCAGAGTCGTGAGCCGCCGGGCCACGGAACGGCCGCTCAGGCCCGAGCTGTTCAGGTGATCGAGGTATCGCCGCAGGTCCTCCGCGTCCGGAGCAGCCGCCATATCGCCCAGAAATGCGCTGAAGTGCGAAAGATCATTAGAATAGGCTTGGAGGGAGTTGGCTGCCAGTCCCTTCTCCAGCCGGCAGAAGTTCAGGAACGCCGTTATCTGGTTGCGGAAGCGCGTGGTTTCCGCGGTGGGGACGCCGGCCATCGAGCCAATGATACAATAGGCGCCGAAATGTTTGTAACATAAGAGCCAAAAAGAGGCGATATTTGGCAGCATCCACCACCAAAAAGGCCATTCTCCGGCGTTTTGACCGGGAGCCGCTCACCGGCTACGTGAATCCCCTGACCTACCTGCAACCGGCGGGGGTGGAGCTGCTGTCGGCCCAAGGCAATGTTTCCGCCATCCCTTACGACGAAATCAAGTCCATTTCCTTCGTGCGCGACTTCCAGGGCGGCGTGGAAGCGGAGCGGCTGGTCTTCCAAACGCGCCCGAAGACCGAAGGACTCTGGGTAAGCCTCCAGTTCCGGGACGGGGAAGTCATGGAGGGCATTATGCCCAACAGCCTGCTGCAGTTGGATCGCTATGGCTTTACGGTGATTCCCCCCGACCCCTATAGCAACAACCAGCGGGTCTTCGTCCCGCGCGTGGCGTTGCGTTCGGCGGAAGTGCTGGGCGTGGTGGGCAGCCCGCTGAGGAAACGCCGCGCCAAGGCCGCTCCGAAAGAGCAGATCGGCTTGTTCGACGAACTCTAAAGGGCCTTTTTGCCCCTTTTTTACCACCTTTTCCCCCTCTTTTTTTCCTTGTACTCGGTTGCGATGGCTTGTATACTAAGCCCCAGCCGGAGGAACCGGGACAGGCGTCGGCGCGATTTCTTGATAATCGGGAACTTGATCCTCGTTTTCCGCTTGACTTCCTGTCCACCGGGCGATAAACTTCGGCTGCAAAACTATTTGCGCATTACGCAAATCGAGGCGCCGCCGGGCCCAAAACCCCGCGGCAAGGTCCACAAACGCCGAAAGGCTCAACGGGAGATAAGGGGTCTATGAAGCTTCGCGCGAGTTCGCTTTCGCGGAACGCTGGTTTCTGTATTCCGCTGACTTGCTTTCTGCTCTTGGCCGTCGTGTGCGCCGCCATTGCGCAAACGGAGACCGGCTCACAGAGCACTATTGTCGGAACGGTAAGGGACGCCACCGGAGCGGCCGTACCTGGCGCAAAGGTGACCGTTGTCAACACGGGTACCCAGTTCGTGACCGACGGCTCCAGTAACGCAGAAGGGAACTATTACATTCCCTACCTGAATCCGGGGGGACCGTACCGCGTCACCGTGGCTGCGCAAGGATTCAAGCAGTTTATCCGGGAAGGTTTCACATTGACTGCCGGCGAGACGCAGCGTGTTGACGCCAACCTGGAGGTCGGCGCGCTATCCGAGAACGTCACCGTAACTGGAGAGGCTCCGCTGCTGGAAACCGAATCAGCGGAGGATACCAAGATGCTGCCCCAGGAGTTTCTCCAGGACACCAGCAACGTTCAGAAACGCATTGTCCGCTCTTTGTACTTCATCCCCGACGTGAACGGCAACGGCACGGCGGGTTACCACATCCTGGGCGGCGTGCAGCGTTCCATCGGCTATACCATGGATGGCATCAGCGCCAAATGGCCCGGCCTGGAAACCTTCGACCAGAACGACCAGGTGCTCCAGAGCACCACGGACGCGCTGGAGGAAGTCAAGATCATCACTACCGGCATGTCCGCCGAGTTCGGACACGCCGCCTCCGGCGCCGTGCAGTTGACCTACAGAGGCGGCGCCAACACCGTGCACGGATCCTATGAAGACCGCCATATCACCACTTCCATGGTGCAGCGGTCTTACTTCCAGGAAACCGCCCAGCAGCCGTTCCGTTTCGATGAAATGGACGGCGTCTTCAGCGGGCCGCTGTGGCTCCCGAAGGTATACAACGGCAAGAACAGGACGTTCTTCCTGTTTGGCTTCGCCAGACACATGGAGCACTGGGACTCAACCGACCAGCAAGCCGTGCCGACCGCTGCCATGCTGGGAGGCGATTTCTCGATGGGAGGCATAGGATATCCGCTTTACGATCCCAAGAGCACCACCCTGGTAAACTCGGCGACCAACGCCTGGACCCGAACCATATTTCCTAACGAAGACGTGCCCTTGAACCGGTTCGACCCAGTGGCCGCGAAGTTCCTCTCCTACACCCCTTGGGAACTGCCCAACGACACCGTGGATGCGGTTAATACCCCGAGCGGGCCGAGCAACAACTTTCTCGGTTACGGCGTAAAGCCGATCACGCGCACCCGCTGGGACGTTAAGGTGGATCACCAGTTCTCCGACAAGCACAAGATTAGCGCCCGCTATTCGCAGGCGCACCACCACGCGGCTCCGAACGGCGCTGTTGTGGCCATAGCCTGGGGGGATTTGGACACGCAACGCATCATGCAGCCCACCGACGTGATCCAAGGCGTGTTGACCGACACCTATATCATCAGCCCGACCACGTTTAACGAGATGCGCTTCGGCTACAGCCGCCGCGCCAACACCACTGTAGCGTGGGGCGTTGGTGGCAATTGGCCCCAAACACTGGGCCTCCCTGGCATCCCCCAAACCACGTTCCCGGAGTTTAACGTCGGAGACGGGGTCAGCTACAATACGCCCGCCTATTACGAGGGTGACGAGACCACCTTTCAAGAGAACTTCACCAAGGTCTTGGGGCCGCACAATCTGAAGGCCGGCTACGAAGTCGTGCGCGAGAAATACGACGCCGCTAACGGCGCTATTCCTTCGGGCAGTTACAACTTCGGGGGTACGTGCCAAGTCTCCGCCACCGGTAGCGCTTGTGTGGCCAACACCGGCAACGGCTTGGCAGCCTTCGAGCTGGGCTCGGTCACCAGCGCCACCTTCACCCAGCGTTTCGCCAACTGGCTGCCGCGCGGGTGGCAACACGCCCTCTACCTTCAGGACGACTGGAAGGCGGCCAAGGGCTTGACCATCAACCTGGGATTGCGCTGGTCCTATGAGACGCCGTACCACACCAAATACAACCAGGACTCGGAGTTCAATCCCAATGTCATCGATCCGGTTAGCGGGCTGATGGGGGCCGAAACGCACCCCGCCGGCTACCTGTACCGAAGCGACTGGAAAAACTTCCAGCCGCGCGTGGGCTTGGCCTGGATGCTGGCACCCAAGCTGGTGTTCCGCACGTCCTTCGCCCTCATGACCATGGACATTGGATTGGGCGCCGGCAACCAGAGCCAGAACTTCAACGAATACTCGGGAACTTACAACATCACCCAGGCCAATGGCAACCCGTCGATCCCGTTCTACCTTTCGCAGGGGCCCGGCGTCCCCATCAACTACCCGCAGGCGGCCAATGGCACGTTCCCCTTTAACCCCACGTCGGCGAGTTACAGCTCCCGGAGCACCAACTGGATGGATCCGGGTCTGGTCAATCCATACGTCATGAACTGGGCGGGTGGATTTGAATACCAGCTCTCCCGCAACTGGATGGTGGAAGTCCGCTATGACGGCAGCTCGTCGAACAAGCTGATGGGCAGTTGGAATATCAACGAGATTCCGTTATACAACGAGCTGTACAACGGCAGCAACCTCGCGTTGCTGAACACCATCCACGGCAACACGCAGATCTACAAGCCCTGGACGCAATTCGGGGGCGTTAACCTGCTCTCGAACTACAACCACGCCACCTATCACGGCGGCACCGTCCGGGTCGAGAGACGGCTGTCGAGCGGCCTCGTCTTTACCGCCTTCGACACCTACTCCAAGGCCCTCGACGTGTGCGACAACGAATGCGGCGGCGGCGATACGTTCTACGACCGCTCCATAGACAAAGCGGTGGCCGGCTACAACCGGACGCAGCACGCCTTCCTGCAGTTCTCGTATCAGTTGCCCTTCGGGAAAGGCCAGCGCTTCATTAACACCAGCAGCCGGCCGCTCGACTACATTTTCGGTGGCTGGAATCTCAGCTTCAGCCAAGTCTTCGATACGGGCGTGCCCTTTAGCATGGGCTTCTCCAACAGCCCCAATAACTACCTCACCCCCGGCAACCAGCCGGAGATTCTGACCAATACGGCGGGTGGTATAACGCAAAACTGGAGCATCGGTCCCAACCGGTTCCCCATGACCACGCCGCCTCAGAACCCCTATTTTGTGTATTCTGCGTGGGCCTATCCCGCGGCCTACACGCTGGGCAACACCCCTCCCAGGAACTTGTATTTAGGCCCCTTCACGACGTTCCAGGGGTTTGCGATCAAGAAGCAGTTCACCTTCAAGGAGAAGTACAAAGTCATGGTTCGTCTGGACGGCCATAACCTGCCTTGGAAGCGGCCGAGCTTCACCACGCCCAATGCTTCGTTCACCACCGCTACCGGCAGTTTGACGCAGTTTGGATCGATGAGCGGGACTATGGGCGCGTGGTCGGAGTACGGTTACAACCAGGCGACCGTGCAGTTGGGAGGCCGCTTCGAGTTTTAGCTCGACCTTAGTTGTACGGGCGGACCCTCCCGGTACGCCCCAGTTTCATTTGGAAACGCCGACGGTCTTGCCGTCGGCGTTTTTTTTGTCCCCAGGTTGATGAATGCCGGCAGGATGCCGGCATGGCAGGCTGAAAGCCTGCTCTACGGGGATGGCGCGGTCCGTTTGGGCGGTTGCAGCAATCTCCGCGGGGCCTTCGATAGATACGCCAGCCGCTCCACCAGCGGCAGCAGGCGGCGCACGGTGCGTCCGTGCAGTATCAGGCTGCCGGTCACCAGCGCGGGATGCGGGATGGTGGTGCAGCAGCGCGAACAGACATCCACTTCTCCGCCCCGGCCGGCGGCGTGCAATCGCCGCATCCGCTGCATCGCCTCCGAGTTCCAGATCTCCATCAGCGGCTGCTGGCCGATCTTGCCCACCGGCTCTCCGTCCAGCATGTAGCTCTGGCAGCAGGGGTACGCGTCGCCGTTCTGCTTAATGTACATCGGACCGCGCCACAGGTAATGGCAAGGGTACTTCCACTCCTCCGCCCGGTGGCCGGCGTCCGGGCGCATCAGGTTGGTTTCGTCCTCTTTGACTCGCACCTGGTCTACTCCCGGCACGGCGCGCCAGAAGGCCAGGAAATCGTCCACTTCGCCGGCGTTGCCTTCCATCTTCACCATCTGCACAACCACCTGAAGCTTGCTGCGGCGCTCGCGTTTCATTCTGGCGAAGCGCACGAAATTGTCCCGGACCTTTTCAAACTTCGCCCCCTTGCGGTAGAACTCGAAGGTCTCCTTCTTGGCCCCATCGAAGCTCAGCGTGATCTGCTCGAGCGGCGAATCGAGCACACGCCCGGCCGCGCGCTCGTCGAGAAACACGCCATTGGTCGAGAGCAGCGTGGAAATGCTGTGGCGATGGCAAAACTCGATGCGCTCGAAGATGTGCGGGTCCATAAACGGCTCGCCCAGGCCGATGAGCATCATGTGCTCGGCGGATTCGCCCGCCTGCGCCACCAGCGTCTCGAACACCTCGCCGCTCATGTCGGCCTTGGGCTGCGCGTGGGTTTCCCGCGGACACATGGGACAGTACAGGTTGCACTTGGCGGTGGTTTCCACGATGTACTCCACGGGCAGCGCCGCCAGCCTCGATCGGCGTCGCAGATAACCCCACAAAAGCCTGGCGCGGTTCCATGCCCTCATGCTGCATCCATTGTACCCGCCGCCCACAGCAACTCGTCGGGCCGCCACTTTGACGCGGAGACACGGAGACGCGGAGGAATTTAAGAGAGAAGATAAAACGAGAAGATAAGAAGCCAAAGAGAACTTTGTTGTTCTTAATCTTCTCATCCTCGATTTTTTCCGTGTCTCCGCGCCTCCGCGTCAAAAGCTGTAACGGACGAACCGGCCGAACCCGTTGTATACTCGGGAACGGCTCTAGACGATCGCACGGAAAGCGGAAACTAGGGAACATTGAATATCGCGATTACCGGCGGGTCCGGATTGATCGGGCGAAGGCTCATCCAGCTCCTCGCTTCCCGGGGTCATGCCCTGCGTGTTTTGAGCCGCAGGGGCGGCGCGAATTTCCCGCCAAACGTCCGCCTTTCGGTATGGGACCCTGAGCAGGGCGAACCGCCCGATTACGCTCTGCGAGATGCGGACGCAGTGGTGCACTTGGCCGGCGAGAACGTCGCCCAGCGCTGGACCGGGGACGCCAAACGGCGCATCCGCGAGAGCCGCGAGCTGGGTACGCGGCGCCTGGTGTGCGCTCTGGCAAGGCTGCCCAGGCGGCCCTCCGCCCTGGTGTGCGCCTCCGCCATCGGCTATTACGGATCGCGAGGGGATGAGATTCTCACCGAGTCGTCCGCGCCGGGCGCCGGTTTTCTGCCCGAGGTGTGCATGGCCTGGGAGCGGGAGGCAGTGGCGGCCGAAGCTCTGGGAATACGCGTGGTGCGCGTGCGCATCGGCATCCTGCTCGATGCGGGCGGCGGCGCGCTCCAGCGCATGCTGCCGCCCTTCCGCCTGGGGGTGGGAGGCAGGCTCGGCGACGGCCGCCAGTGGATGTCGTGGATCCACCGGGACGATCTCTCCGAGCTGTTCCGTTTGGCCGTCGAAAAACCGATTCGCGGTCCGTTGAACGCGGTGGCGCCGAATCCCCTTGCCAACGCCGGTTTCACACGCGAGCTGGCCCGCGCCGTCCACCGGCCGGCCGTTTTCCCGGCGCCCGAGTTCGCCCTGCGCTTGATGTTCGGCGAGATGTCGGAGGTTCTGCTGTCCAGCCAGAGGGTCGCGCCGAACGCCGCCGCCTCGGCCGGCTTCGTCTTTCGCTTTCCGCATCTCGGTCCGGCTCTGGCCGACCTGCTGCGCGGCTGAGCGGGTGTTCCGCCGGCGTCTTTTGTTAGACTGAGGGTTCTCCATTCGATGCCAAATTCCAAAATCAACCCTTCCGAACGCCTCATCGTGGCGCTCGATCTGCCCACCATCGCCGACGCACGCAGGATGGTCCAGGATCTGGAAGGGGTCGTCGATTTCTTCAAAATAGGGCTCGCCTTGCAGTTGGCCGTGGGCGTAGAAGAGTTCATCCGCTCGCTGATAAGCGAAAAGAACCGCGTCTTTCTGGACTACAAGTACTACGACGTGCCGGAGACGCTTAGAAAGGCAATCCGTAGAGCGTCCGAGCTGGGCGTTTCCTTTCTCACCATGCATGGCTCCAGCGCCCTCATTAGAGCGGGCGTAGAGGGCAGGGGTAGTCGTGGACTGAAGCTCTTCTGCGTCACCGTCCTGACGAGCATGGACGGAGACGATATGGCCGAGATGGGGTACACCAACCACTCCGTCGAGGAACTGGTTCTCTTCCGGGCGCGCAAAGCCCTGGAGGCGGGTTGCGATGGAGTGATTGCTTCGGGTTTGGAAGTTCAAAAGATCAAGGAGATGTCGCGGAACGCCCTGCTGGTGGTCACGCCCGGGATTCGCGACGACGATTCCCCCGCGGACGATCAAAAGCGCAGGACCACGGCGCGCTCCGCCATTCTCTCCGGCGCCGACTATCTGGTGATCGGCAGGCCCATAACGGAAAACTCCAACCCGCGCGCCGAGGCGGAGCGACTGCTTCGTGGCATGGCGGCAGCCTTCGAGGAGCGAGAGGCTGCCGGCGCCGGGCCGGCCCTCATGGCCCCGCCCGAAGCCTCCGCGCCGTACGTCGTATAATGTAGTAAGAACAGTGAGAGTATCCGTGTCCCTCCGTGCCTTTTTCCGCGTTTTCGTTCACGCGCAGATGCTGCCCGCATTGGAAAGCGGCGAGGAAACCCTCGTCGGCGGGCAGGCCGTCATGGAGGGCGTCATGATGCGCGCCCCGCACAGTTACTGCGTCGCGGTTCGCCAGCCGGATGGCCAGATCGTCACCCAGGAAATGCCCGTCGGACGCATGTCGGAACGCTACAAAATCTATAAGTACCCGGTTTTTCGCGGCATCGGAACCCTCTACCAGGCCATGAAGCTGGGCATCGGCGCGTTGCGCTTCTCGGCCAACGTGGCGCTGGAGGAAGAGCTTAAAAGCAAGTCTCCGGAGCCGCAACCCGCCGCCGAGCCCTCGCGTTTCGGCATGGCCGCCAGCTTGCTTCTCCCCATCGCCTTCTTCATCTTCATGTACAAGTTCGTGCCGCTGTGGATCGTCACCAGGCTGCAGGCTTACTATCCGGCTCTGGCCGGCCGGGTGGCCTTCAACGCCGCCGATGGCGTCATCCGCATCGCGATTTTCCTGGGATTCCTGTACCTGGTCTCACGCTGGAAGGACATGCGGCGCGTCTGGGAATATCACGGCGCGGAGCACAAAGTGGTCTTCAATTTCGAGTCCGGCCAGCCGGTCACCGTGGAAAACGCCCAGCGTTTCACCACCTTCCACCCGCGCTGCGGCACCAGTTTCCTGCTGGTGGTCATGGTGATTTCCATGGTGGTCTACACGCTGGTTCCGGTGGACGGTTTTGCGGCCAAGTTCGCCGCCCGCATCGTGCTGTTGCCGCTCATCGTGGGCATCAGCTATGAATTGATCCGTTATGCCGCCCGCCGCCGCGGCTCGTTCCTGGCCGCCCTCACGGCCCCGGGATTGTGGCTCCAGCGCATCACTACCAAACCTCCCGCCGACGACCAGACCGAGGTGGCGATTCGCGCCCTGGAAGGCGCCATGGCTCTGGAACACCGCCAAGGTGGGGAATTGGTCATCGCCTAACCCTCCATGCAATTCACTGAGAAGCTCGATCAGCTCGAAAAACGCTTCGACGAGCTCACCCAACAGATGGCCGACCCGGCCGTCATCTCCGATTCCGCTAAGTACCGCGCCGTCACCAAGGAACAGAGCGGAATTTCCGAAATGGCCGCCGCCTACCGCGAGTGGAAAAGGATCGACGGCGAGCTGGCCCAGGCCCGCCCCATGCTGCAGGAGCGCGATCCCGAAATGCGCGCCATGGCGGAGGAAGAAGTGGCCCGGCTGGAACCGGAGCTGGCCCGCGCGGAGGAGGAAATCAAGATTCTGCTCCTGCCCAGGGATCCCAACGACGACAAGGACGTGGTGCTCGAAATCCGCGCCGGTACGGGCGGCGACGAGGCCACCCTGTTCGCCGCCGAGATCTTCCGCATGTACGCCCGCTACGCCGAGTCCCAGGGTTGGAAAATGGAAATCAACTCATCGAGCGAATCTCCCGTGGGCGGCCTGAAGGAAGTCATCGCCCTGGTTAACGGCGACAAGGTGTACAGCAAGCTGAAGTACGAAAGCGGGGTGCACCGCGTGCAACGCGTCCCGGTCACCGAGCAACAGGGCCGCGTCCAGACTTCGGCCATCACCGTGGCGGTGCTGCCGGAAGCCGACGAGGTGGAAGTCAAGATCGATCCCAAGGATATCCGCGTGGACACGTTCTGCTCCTCGGGGCCGGGCGGGCAGTCCGTCAATACCACCTACTCCGCCGTTCGCATCACCCACAAGCCCACCGGGCTGGTGGTCTCCTGCCAGGACGAGAAATCGCAGATCAAGAACCGGGCCAAGGCCGAGCGCGTGCTCCGTTCCCGGCTCTATGAGCTGGAGCTCGAAAAACAGCAGGCCGCCGTGGGCGCCGAGCGGCGCAGCATGGTGGGCGCCGGCGACCGCAGCGAAAAAATCCGCACTTACAATTTCCCCCAGAACCGCGTCACGGACCACCGCATCGGCTTCACCCTGCACCAGCTCGAGTCCGTCATGGACGGCAAACTCGATCCGATCATCGAAGCGCTCATCGCACACTCTCGCTCGACGCTCGGGGCCGGCGGCGCGGCCTGATCTCCCCATGACCCTCCACGCCGCGCTCCTCCAGGCCGTTCGCCTGTTGGAAGACGGCGGTATCGCCGCGCCGCGCCTCACGGCCGAGGTGCTGTTGGCCCACGCCGTCCGCCGGCAGCGCGTATACCTTCACGCCCACCCGGAGCACGAGCTGACGGAGGTGGAATGGCTGCACCTTGGCCGCTACCTGCATGAGCGGCTTCAGGGCAAGCCCACCCAGTACATCACCGGACGCCAGGAGTTTTACGGCCGCGAGTTCCGGGTCTCACCGGACGTGCTCATTCCGCGCCCGGAGACGGAACACGTGGTCGAAGCCGCTCTGCAATGCCTGCGCCCCGGAATGCGCTTCCTGGACGTCGGCTGCGGCTCCGGCGCCCTGGCCGTCACCCTGCAACTCGAAACCGGGGCCGAAGCCTGGGCTTGCGATATCTCCTGTTCCGCCGCCGTGGTGGCCGCCGCCAACGCCCAACGCCTCGGCGCCCCGGTCCGGACCGTGGTGTGCGACCTGCTGGAAGCCATGGCCGAAGGCTCCATGGACCTGATTGTCTCGAATCCCCCCTACGTGCCCGTCGCCCAACGGGAGGGCCTTCAGCGCGAGGTGCGGGACTGGGAGCCCCGGGTGGCCCTCTTTGCCGGCCAAACCGGCTTTGAGTTCTATGACCGCATCGCAGCCGGCGCGAGCCGCGTGCTCCGGCCCGGCGGCTGGCTCGTCATGGAACTGGGCTTCGGCAGCTCCGAATACGTCTCCGGCCTGCTGGGCGGCTGGAGCGATAGGCGCATCGAGCCGGACCTCGCCGGCATCCCCCGCGTCATCGCCGCCAGGGCCGGGCGCCGATCCCGTGGAACCAATCGCCGCGGAGTTTCGTAATCCGTGTTTCGAGGACAACTCATGCGCGCACAACTGCTTCTTCCGGCGCTGGGCGCCGCCCTGATCTGCCTCTCGTCCTGCGATATCGAGGACTGGAGCAATAGCCAGCGCTACCAGAAGGACTTCTATTACAGCTACCCTCTGAAATCCGATGGCTGGGTCACTATCGAATCCTTCAACGGGTCCGTGGAAATTTCCGGTTGGGATCAGAACACGGTGGATATCAGTGGCGTGAAAAGCGGCCCGACCCAGGAGGCCGCCGATACCCTCAAGATCGAGATCGAGAATAGTCCGGAGGAGATTTCGGTGCGGGCGGTGCGCCCCTCAGATCGCCGCGGCAACCTGGGCGCCCGATTCGTCGTCAAGATCCCCCGCGGCGCCCGCCTGGACCGCATCGTGACTTCGAACGGCTCCATCCGCACCATCGACGGCGCGGGCCCGGCCCGCCTGCGCACGTCCAACGGTTCCATCCACGTGCAGGATCTCGCCGGGAGTCTGGACGCGCAGACCTCCAACAGCGGCGTCGATCTCCTCAACATCGCGGGCGACGCCACCGTCCGCACTTCCAACGGCCACATCCGCGCCGAAGGTTTGCGCGGTTCGCTCGACGCCAATACCTCCAACGCGGGCATCGAAGCTAAGATCGGAGAAACCGTCAAGTCCGTCCGCCTGGACACCTCCAACGGCGGCGTGGATCTGTCCCTGCCCGCCAACTTCTCGAGCGACCTCCGCGTGACCACGTCCAACAGCTCCATCACCGTTCGCATGCCCAGCGAGCCCAATGCGCGCCTGGTGGCGCATACCAGCAACGCTTCCATCACCTCCGATTTCGGAATCCGTATGCAGGGCAGAATCGACAAGAACCACGTGGAAGGCGCGCTCGGGAACGGCGGCGCCCTGATCGACCTGGGCACGTCGAACGGCGGCATCCGCCTGCTGAGAATGTGATTTTCCCGGAACCGCAAAGGTGAGCGACCGGCCACGCGATCCGCTATACTATTCCTCCGGATCATAACGGCTGTTTTCCTGCGATGAAGCTGAAGTGGATCTGCGCTGTAGCATGCGGAGCGGGCCTATTATGCGCGCAAATTCCGGAAGATCCGTTAACCAACGCGCGCACCAAGCTCAAAGACCACGATCTGGACGGAGCCTACGAAGATTTGCAGAAGGCTCTGGCGCAAAAAGCGGATTCCGTGGAATTGCAGGCGCTTCTCGGAGACGTCGATTACCTGCGCGGCGAGTTCCCCGAGGCCGAAATGGCCTTCAAGCACGCGATCCGGTTGGATAGCAAGTGCGCGCTAGCCTGGGTTGGTCTGGGCAAGGTCTTTCAGGCTGCCTCGCTCCACGCGCAGGCCCGGCTCTGTTACCGGACGGCCTATGAGGCGGACCCCCGCGACTTGGAGGTGCAACGTCGATACGCCAGCACTCTAACCGCCGCCGAGCGGCTGCCGATGCTGGAGAACTACTTGGCCAAGGTCGGCGACGGGGGCGATCCCGAAATCATCAGTGGGGTCCGGCAGCAAATCGCGGAGCTCAAGTGGGCGGGCGGTCGCGCCATGTTCGCGCTCAGTTCTCCCCTGGAACCAACG
Source organism: Bryobacteraceae bacterium (assembly GCA_049520795.1). Classification (GTDB taxonomy): domain Bacteria; phylum Acidobacteriota; class Terriglobia; order Bryobacterales; family Bryobacteraceae; genus BOG-224. The sequence continues at coordinate 1,518 of JBEKPK010000090.1, read as the reverse complement.
GAGAACAAGCTTTCCCACCTGATGTACGATCCCAAAAGAATCCGCGGGTTTGCCCTGCCGGTTGCTTTCAATGGGGGTAAACCTCTGCGCCTGCTGGTGGACACCGGCGCGGGCGGCATCATGCTAAATCGCAAGTCGGCGGAAAGGGCCGGATTGCAGAGAATCGCCGATGCCAAGTTCTGGGGCATTGGGGATGCCGGAGACCAAACCGGCTACATGGCCATGGCGGAAACCGTCCAGGCGGGACAGGTTTCGTTCAGGAATTGCCCCATAGTAGTGTCGGCGAGGGAACTCCTCACCGGTCAAGACGGCGTGATCGGGACGAACGTCTTCTCCCAGTTCCTGGTCACGTTGGACCTGCAGAAGATGATTCTCAGACTCGATCCGCTGCCCAAACGTCAGACCACGGAAGACGATTGGAGCGACCCGGAGAAGATCGCGGAGTTTGTCGGTTTCACCCGGTTCTGGCACGTTGGCCACGCTATCCTGCTGTCCACCCGGGTGAACGGCGCCAAGCCGGTGTTGTTCCTCATCGATACCGGAGGAGCTATTTCGCTGATCGACCCAACCTACGCGCGGCAGTTTACGGGCGTCGAAAACGAGGACCGGATGACCGTGCGAGGAGCATCGGGCAAGGTGGCCAAGGTGCAGAGCGCCGGGCGTTTGACATTCGAATTCGGCCATTACCGAATGCCTGTCCCCGGGCTGACAGCAGTTCCGCTGACAAAGATGAGCCACGATTCCCCGCGGATGACCGGCATCTTCGGGGTTGGGACCCTGGTCAACTTCCGCATCCAGGTTGATTACCGGGACGGCCTGATCAATCTCGAATATATCGGCCCGAAGTACTAAGGGGGCTGAAGCCCGCCCCACAGGCGCTATTGCGATTTTGGGCTTCGGATGGCTTCCGCCAGTTCGGCCGCGCTGACCCGCGACGCGTGCATGTAGGTTTCGTTCTTGACGATGCGGTCCAGCATGGGCAGGAACTGATCCTTGGCCACCAGGCGGTTATGTTCCATGGCGGACCGCAGCAGCGAAAGCACGTTGGGCACGCCCAGCTTGTCGTACTTGGCGGCGCGTTCCAGGCTGGCGCAATACTGCGCCGATAGCGCCATGCGCTCGAACCAATCCTGCATTTCGCGCGCGGCGGCGTCCTCGGTATAGTTGAACTGGATCTCGCGCTTCTGATCGCCGTTCTCGTAGCGCAGGGTCTTGGCGCCCATAAAGGCTACTTTGGCCGGGGATTCCACCGGATGTTTGAAGTAGTCCAGTTTCTCCAGCAGCGCGAACACCTGCCGAGTTTCGGCCTCGTTGAGCCGGAACTTGAGCGGGAAGTCGTCGTCCGGGGCCTCTCCGTATACCCCGTTCCCATCCTTGTCCAGGGTGATCTGGAGGTAGGCCGGCTGGCTTCCCGGAAAAGCGCGAGAGTAGAACAGCCGCGGCCCATCGGCCGCGTGGAGCGTGGCCGCCGCCAGCAGCGCGAGAAAGAGAATCGGGCGGGCTACTCGCCTGACGGAC
>JBEKPK010000089.1:0-16168 GCA_049520795.1 Bryobacteraceae bacterium | reverse complement strand
TGGGGCTAAGAACAGCCTTTCGCCCCGTTCCGGGGCTCGCATTCTCACGTGCTATTCCACACGGCTCACGCCGTGGGCTAGGATGTTTCGCCCTCCGGGCTTCGGAAATGTACAAACTCCAGCGGCATGGCTGAAGCCATGCCCTGATACAATTCCTTCACAATACTGGGTGGTGGTAATTCGGAGCTTCGCCGAGTTTGGCTTCGGATTCCAGGTTAAGATCCGGGCGAGCCGGGCCCATACGGCGCCCGGTGAGGGAAAGGTTGAAATGGTCATTCCATGACAAGCCCGAAGCTCAGGGGATCCGGCGGTAGATCGCGGTTTCGCCGGTTCGGCCGGCCAAGGCATAGTGGTCCATCCAGGCCGCCAGCTCGGGGTAGCGCGTCATGGCCAGGAGGGGGTTGTAGGCGCTCAGCCCGTCAGCCACGATATCCGGCCGAAGTTGCGCCAATTCGGCGCGACGGCGGCGCGCTTCGGTGGTCTCCACGGGAGTGGATTGGGTCAGGTGCCGGTCGGCCGGGACGCCGGTGAGGGGCTGCGAATCGAGGTACATCGACGCGGCGCGCAGTCCGGTATACACGAACAGCTCGGGCCGGTATCCCCACACGAACAGCGTATCGCCGGGCCGGGCCGTCTGGCGGATGATGGCGGCGGCCGCCCGGCTGTCGCGGTCCATGGCGGTGTCGCGCCACCGCGGGTCGGCCGCCGCCGCCAGGTAGGAGGGGGCAAACCGCACGACGGGAACGATCAACAGCAACCCCACCGCAATGCACGCCCGCCGCCCCATGGTGGCGAAGCCCCTGGCTGCCATCAGCGCCACCACAGGCAGCACGAGAAAGTAGTAGCGGGGGAAAAAACGCAGGCCCGGGGCCACCCCGATGAGAGCCAACGCCAGCCAACCGCCCCAGCGCCAGGCCGCGCGGCGGTCGCCCGCACTCGCCAACTTGACGAAGAAACATGCCGCCGCCGCGATCGCCGCGGCGTGAAACCCCATCCAGTTCAGGGTGCGGGCCAGGCCGTTTTTCCAGGGCTCGGCCACGAACGTGCCGCCGGCATAGAGCCTCCCCCATTCCCAGACCTCGCGCCAGTATGCGCCCAAGGCGCCGCCGGCCCACAGGCACGCCGCCGCCACGCCGCTCACGGCCGCGAAACCTGCCGCCATCATTGGCGCTCCGGCTGGATGCCACAGGAGACAGGCGGCGGCCACGAACACAGCCTTGGGGCTGGTCCAAAACGCCACCCCCGCCAGCGCGCCGCTCCAGAATGGCCGGCGCTTGTAAGCCATCCACACGGCGGCCACGTGGGGGGCCAGCATGAGCAGGTCGGACGCCACCGGAATCACAGCCGAGGGAAGGTAGAAGGTCAGGTAGATGGCCAGCAGAGCGGCGGCCCACAGCCCTTCGCGGCGCGACCACAAATCGCGCGCGAATCCATAGCCGATCAGGCAGCACAGGAAGGCGTAGAGCGCGCCGGCCAGGCGCAGGGCCCACCCGGCGCCCCCTCCCGCAAGCAGGTGGAACACGGGCACGAGCGGGGGCTTATCGTACCAGACGTCGCGGTACAGAACCTTGCCGTGGAGCATCTGGCCGGCCGCCGCCAGGGGCAGCGTGTCGCCTTCCCACAGGATCCCGGTGTGGCACATGCGCGCGGCCAACAGCAGCGCGAAGAGCAGCGCGAAGACCAGACGCGTTTTGCTCATTACGAGCCTTGTATTACTATCCATCAATCGCTTCAAAAACCGCGACGATTCTCAACCCGAAAGGGTGAAAGACAGCGGCCCCTGGCGCGAGCCGTGAAAGAATCGCCCGCCAGCGGGCGAGGCAGGCGGAACCGCTTGCCCCACCTGTGGTTCTCTTAGGGATCGGATGCACGTTGTATTTCAGACGGTTGCCGCGGTCCTCTCCAGCAGGCGCTCCAGCACGCGCCGGAAACCGGCGCCGTAAGCGGGGTCCGCCAGCGCGAATTCCACGAAACTCTCGAAATAGCTGGGGAAGTTGCCAATATCGTAGCGCTTCTCCTCGCGCGCCAGCTTCACGGCCACCACGCGGCGGCCTTCGTCGCACAGAAACTGGATGGCATCGGTGAGCTGAATCTCCCCTCGCGCGTCGGACTTCACGCGGCGGATCATATCGAAAATCACCGGCGAAAACACGTAACGGCCGGCGATGGCCAGGTTGCTGGGCGCGTTCCGCGGGTCGGGTTTTTCCACCAGGTTCGCCACCCGGAACACGTCGCCCGGTCCGTCCGCGGGCTGCACAATGCCATAGTGCCGCGTCTCTTCCGGCGGCACCTCTTCCACCGCGATCACGCAACTGGCCCGCCGGGAATCGAACACCTCCGCCATGCGGCTCACCGCGCTTGAAACAGCGTTCAACCCGATGATGGAATCCCCCAGCGCCACCACGAACGGCTCTTCGCCGGCGAAATTCTCGGCGCACAGAACCGCGTCTCCCAGGCCCTTCTGCAAACGCTGGCGCGTATAGAAGAAGTTGGCCTTCAGGGCTTCGAAATCCACATCCTTCAGCCGGTCCATGCGGTTGGTCTCGCTGAGCGTGCGGACCATCTCGGGGTCGTGGTCGAAGTGGTTCTCAATGGAAGCCTTGCTGCGCCCGGTAATGAAGAGGATCTGCTGAACTCCGTTCGAAACCAGCTCCTCCACAACGTACTGCACGATCGGCTTGCGCGCCACCGGGAGCATTTCCTTGGGCTGGGACTTGGTGGCGGGCAACAGCCGCGTCCCCAAGCCAGCAACGGGAATCACCGCGCTCTGGATCATTCACTCGAATATAGCAGCGTGAGAGGCCGTTGTTTTGAGGCGTCCACTGCTTTGACGCGCCACCGCTTTGACGCGTCCACCGCTTTGACGCGGAGACGCAGAGACGCGGAGAAATTCAAGAGGAGAAGGAGGGAGATGAGATGAGATGAAGGACAATTGCTTCTTCGACGCTTGGATTCGGGTGTCCTCTCTGTCCTTCCTTCGCTTTTCTTCTCGAATTTCTCCGCGTCTCAGCGTCTCCGCGTCAAAGGATGTTTCCGGACCTCGCAACTTGATATCGCCGCCACGGCGGACTATCATAGGCAAAGAAAAAGCGAATGGAGGACATCCAGGAACAGCTCGCGCAGTTGCGCAGGAGGATGGCCCGCATAGACCGGAAATGGACCGGACGCGAGAAGGCGGGAATCTCAGTCCGGAGCGAGGCCGTTCCCCTGCCCCGCCTGACGCCGGAAGACCTGCCGCTGCGCATCGAACAGCTCATGAGCGGCGAAGTGGTTCGCACGGCGCACGGGGAGCACTTCGAAACCGAGAGGCTGTGGGAGCGCCACCGCCGCCACGGCAGTGTGGATATCGCGGACCTGGCGGAGTTGCCGGAGGACCTGCTCGGTCCCCTCACGGCCGGGGCCGCGGTCTCGCCGCCCGCGCGGTGGGCGTTCCTCGATACCGAAACCACGGGCCTGGCCGGCGGGGCGGGCACTTACGCATTCCTGATCGGCGTCGGTTCCATAGAGCCCGCGGGCTTCCGGCTGCGCCAGTTCTTCATGCGCGATTACGGCGAGGAACCCTCTCTGCTCTGGCGGCTGGCCGAGCACCTGAAGGGATTCGATGTGCTGGTCACCTACAACGGAAAATCCTACGACCAGCCATTGCTCGAAACGCGCTTCCGCATGGTGCGCGCGTACACTGGGCGCCTGCGCCCCTTCGACCGGATGGAGCACCTCGACCTCCTGTTCGGGGCGCGGCGTTTGTGGAAGCTGCGCCTGGAAAGCTGCCGGCTGGTGGAGCTCGAGCGCAGCGTCCTGGGCGTGGAGCGCGAAGGCGACCTTCCGGGCGAGATGATCCCCTACTGCTACTTCGAGTTTCTACGCACGCGGGAGGCCTTTGGCGTGGTCCCCATTTTCCACCACAACGCCATCGACATTCTTTCCCTCGCCTGCCTCACGGCGATTGTGCCGTTCGCCTTCCGATCTCCCGAGAATGCCCCGCTGCGCCACGGCGCGGACCTAATTGGCCTGGCGCGCTGGCTGGAGCAGGCCGGCCGGCGCGAGGAGGCCCTCCGCCTCTATCGCCGCGCGGTGGATCTGGGGTTGCCCGACGACTTGCTCTTCCGCGCGCTGTGGGACATCGCAGCCACCGAAAAACGCCTGGGGCGGCACGACGCCGCCGTGGCCGCGGCGGCGGATCTGGCCGGCTCGCGCAATCCGTATCGCGTGCGCGCCCTGGAGGAGCTGGCCCGGCACTACGAGCGCCGCGAGCGCAATTACGCCATGGCGCTGGAGATGACCCGCGCCGCCCTGGCGGTTGAAGATACACCTGCCATCCGCCGCCGCGAGAGGCGCCTAGTTGCCAGACTCGAAAGGCCGCGGACGCGGGCACTGCCGCTGTAAGAGATGCGGGTAAAGTTGAATCGCCGCTACAGCCGGTAGACGCCGATATCCGTGGCCGCGAAATCACCGCCCGTCGCCAGCACCGGCTCGCCTCGCAACACGGCCAGCGCATACACGGCGCAGTCTCCGAAATTGAGCTGCGCCCGGTGTCCCATTCCCTTTCCAAAGCACGCAAACGCGGCAATGGCCCGCCGCGCCTGAGCGTCGTCGAATGGAACTACTTCGTTCACTAACTGGTCCACAAACTGGTACAACTCAGTGAGCCCCGGTTCGCCTCGTCTTGCCCGCAGAACCATGCCGGCCTCCAGGAGCGACACCGACGAGATAATCCGGTTGCTCGCCGATTCGATGACATCCAACAACCGGCGGCGGGTCGGCTCCCGGAGCGCAATCGCAACGATTGCCGACGTGTCGATTACCATTAACGCGGGATCCCGAATTCGTCGTACCCAAGAATCTCATCCGGAGTACGGGTGTCGATATCGGGAAGAGCGTCCAGCCTGGCGCATATTGCATCTATGGCCGCGCGATCGAGAGGGCGTGGCGTTTTCCGGAGCTTGTCTTCCAGGGCGGAGATCACGGCCTCGGTGAGGGTAACCCCCATCTGCTTGCTGACCTGCTCAGCCAAGCGGTGGGCGGCGGGATTCTTCACGTACAAGGTACGCCCGTTCTTCCCCGCGGCTGGTTGCGTCCTCATAGCGTCCATTATAGGGCAATCCCGAGGGATATACCTCGATGAGGGCCGCTTGCTTGGAGCGCCTCCCCCATATCGGCGCAACCCACCCGCCCCGCGCCACGTTTAATGCACAGAGGCGGAAACGCGTTCTTATGATGCACAAGTGGCGGCTAGGTTTCATCCCACTTTCCCTGGCTCTTCTGACGGCTGCGGATCAGCCTCAGCCGTGGAAGGATAAGAAGGTCCCCGACTGGAATGCAGACGATACCAAGCTAATCCTGGCGGATTCGCCGTGGGCCAAGACGGTGACGCCGTCTGTCGATCAGTCTACCAACGCCCGGCAAGGCGGCATGAACCGTGGTGGCCCTGGCGGCGTTGTTCTCGGGATGCCCGGGGGCATGGGACGCCGCGGCGGCATGGGTTATCCCGGCGGCGGTTATCCAGGCGGCGGCTATCCGGGCGGCGGCTATCCAGGCGGCGGCTATCCGACCAACACCGGCACGGGTTATCCGGGCAACGGCGGCGGGGAGGGCCAAGCAGGGGGGAACGGCGCCAATTCCGGGCCCCCGGTTCTCCATCTCCGATGGGAAAGCGCGTTTCCCATCCGGGAGGCGGAACTCAAGTCCCACGATGCCAATGCGCCCACGTTGGATGATGACGCCCATTACGCCATCGCGGTTTACGGCGTTCCCAGCCGCATGATCGACGGCAGTTCCCGGACGGAGACCGATCGACTCAAGAAGCAGGCCACCATCAAGCGCGATGGGCAGAAGGACCTTAAGCCCTCCAACGTCGAGGTGTTGCAGCGGGATAGTGGGGCGGTGGTCGTCTACCTGTTTCCCAAGAAGAAGGAAATCACGGACAAGGACAAGCGGATCGAGTTCGACGCCAAGATCGGCCGTCTGCAGTTCACGCAGTCCTTTTATGTGGACGAAATGTCCTTCGACGGAAAACTGGCGCTCTGAGGTGGGACAGGCCGACGGGGGCGCCGGTTGCGGGCCCAGGGGGGTGGATCGCATGGCGCCGCGAACAGTACGTTTTCTCACAGGCGACTCGCATGGGCTCAGCATTTGGGACGCCGCTCGCCAATGAACCCTTAAACTCGTAGTGAGATTCCGCACTTTGAGAACAGGAGGGGTAGAGAGGATGTTGAGGAGTGTCTTGCGCAAACGGTCCAGCGCAGTCCCGGGCGTGGTGGTGGCGTGTCTATTCATCGTATTTAGTCCGTCTCTGATGGCCCAGGCGGCTGACGCCCCAGGCAGCGGCCAAACTGGCGCGGCGCCGCCGGCAAGCCAGGCGCCGCCATCGTTGGGGGATCTGGGCATCTCTCCGGATCAGTCCAAGGGAAGCGCGGCGGATCAGGCGAGGCTCGACAAGCGCTCGCACATGCTCAAGATCCATCAACGGCTCGGTCTGATCACCCTGGCGCCTTTCCTCGCCACGCTCATCACTTCCAACGGGGCCGCCGGCAAAGGCGGCAGCACGTCCTCCGGAGCCGCCGCCAGCACTGGCAGCACGTCCAGCCGCGACTTGCACGCCGCGCTGGGCATAACGACGGCGAGCCTGTATCTCACCACGGCCTACTTCGCCATCCGCGCGCCCAAGATTTCGGGGACTAAAGCTCGCGGGCCCATTGTCCTGCACAAGGCCCTGGCCTGTATCCACGGCCCGGGCATGGTGCTGACGCCCATCCTGGGGGCGATGGCGTATTCTCAACGAAACAACGGCGAGAAGGTCCACGGGATTGCCTCGGCGCATTCGGCGGTGGCCGCTGTGACGGGCGTGGCGTACGGGGCCGCCATGCTGTCGGTAATGATCAAATTCTAAGGCGCCGGGATGAATTGGAAACTACGCGCTGCCTCTTTGCTCCTGGCGCTGTCCCCACTCGCCCGGGCGCAAAGCCAATGGGTTCTCGAACAATCCACTCTGACCTATCACGTGTCTCACCCGCTGCATCAGAGCGAAGGCGTCAGCCACGCGGCCCGCGGCAAGGGCGTTTGCCAGGCGGGGCATTGCGATTTCCTGGTGGCTGTGGCCGTCAAGTCGTTCGACTCGGGGGATAGCAACCGCGATCTTCACATGCTGCAAGTGACCCACGGCGCCCAGTTCCCCATCGTCAGCGTGCGCTTCGCGCTGAGCGAAGCGGAGCTGACATCCGCCACCATCCATTGCGATCTGGAAGTCCAGTTCGCCGGCCAGACGGTCCAGTATAAGCAGGTCACCTTCCAGCGGGTGACGCAAGGAAACCAGGCCCACATTACCGGGAGTATCCCGGCAACGCTGTCCGATTTCAAGATCGATCCGCCGTCGCTCCTCACGGTGGCGGTGAAGAACGAAATCCCGGTTCGCGTGGAAATGACTTGGCGGCCGCAATAGCAATGTAGGGCCAAGCCTTCGGGAAACCGGGATTTCGTCCCGGTTTCTTCTCCTCGTCCGCAACGGCATTTGTCGGTAGAGTAGGGAGCAAGGGGGCCGCTGTGAACGTCGCTATCGATATTCCGGACGAGATCGGGCGCGTGCTCGCCGCTCAGGCTGGCGGTGTTTCGCGTGCGATACTGCAAGCGGTCGCGGCCGAAGCGTATCGGTCGGGCGCAATCACCACCGCCGAGGTGCAGCAGATGCTCGGGTTGCGATCGCGGTGGGAGGCGGAGTCCTTTCTCCGCGGCGCCGGGGCTTGCCACGATTACACGATGGACGATCTCGCACGCGACATAGCGGCCATTCGCGACGCCTCCGGGCAATGATAGCCGTCGCGGACTACACCAACTCGATCGTTACACGGCGACCGACCATCGTCGCCGCCCGTTGCAGGCTGCCGAGCGTAATGTCGCTTTTCGGATTAAGGATACGGTCAACCTGGGTGCGGCTTGTCTTAAGCAGCGTTGCCAGCTTGTTCTTGGAGATCCTCTGTTTCTTCATGGCCTCGGCGAGTTGCCACGCGACGACCTCTTTGACCGCCTGCGCTTGCGCCTCTTCGAAGATGCCCTCCTGTTTGAGGAAGTCGTCAATGCTGGAACCCATGTGTTTCTTGCTCATCGCTCCAACTCCTTTTGGCGCTTTCGCGCTGTTGCCAAATCCTCATCCGGCGCGGCTCGCGTCTTCTTGATGAACCCGTGCAACGCAACCAGGTGCTCGCGGTAAAGAGAGAGCAACACACGGGCCGTCCGTTTCGTCGGAAGGTCCGTGCGCACCTCCCACAAGCCGTTTCCCACCGGGCGGCACAGCGGCATCCCCACCGGCCACCGCCATTGCGCCCGCAGCAGGTCCTTCCCTATCGCATGGCGCTCCGCTTCATCCAGCCCTTCTAGCCACTCCCTCACTGGCTCGCGACCCGCCGCCGTATGGTAGAAAATCAGCGGGATTTTTTGTGGCTGCGGGTCGCCTGGCATCCTGCACCGTATTTAGTACAATGTACCATAAAAGGCGCACTCTGAGTTTAGGAGGTTGAGCAGTCTCTGAAGCTTTCCGGGTTGCCTGTACTGGCCCCGGGTTGCTTTTCGGCTTGCCCTTGACCGCCAAAGCCGCCCCTTGCGGACTGCTCGGCCTCGTGCTACGTTTCCGTGCGACACTCTGCTCCACCGCGTTGCGCGCCTGTTGGAAGCCGTAGACCGCCTGATGTACGAGTCCGGAATCCATGTAGCGGGCCTCCTCGAAGCATCTGACGAGGAATTAGGTGTTCTTCGCAATGCTGGATTTATGTGCCGCGACCTGCGGGCCATGAATGTCCTCGACTTTTTCAGGGAAGTAGGAATCATAGCCGGATGATTGCGTGAGCTTTATCGTAGTCATCCCGTGCCCTCTCCTCTCGCCTTCGCACGCTCCAGTGGTGCGGTTGCCGAGAGCGGGCTCTCTGGTTGACCCATTTTTCGAACTAAACCGCCACCTCTTTTTGTCCCCTTGACAACCTTTAATTCAGTCGTATAATTAAATCATTCGCTTAAAGCAATCGAATGATTGATACGAAGGATAGAATTCTGGATGCGGCCGAACGCCTGTTCGCGGACCAGGGCTATGCGGCCACGTCCTTGCGCCACGTCATAGCCGAGGCCCAGGTCAACCTGGCTGCCGTGCATTACCACTTCGGGAGCAAGGAAGAGCTGCTGGACCACGTAATCGCGCGCAGAATGGACCCGGTAAACGCTGACCGCCTGGCCATGATGGATCGCCTGGAAGCCGAATATGGCGACCAGCCGCCTCCGCTCGACAGAGTTCTCGAAGCGTTCCTCATGCCCGCCGGAGAACTGGCCGCCCACCATCCGGATTCCGTCCGCCTCATGGGCCGGATGCACTTTGAGGGCCTGATGCAGAGGATTCGCGAGCGGCATTTCAAGGAAATCGGCGAGCGCTTCTTCGGGGCCATGCGGAAAGCTGTGCCGGGGCTCCCCGATGAGGAGTTCTATTGGAGGCTGCACTTCATGATCGGGGCCATGGGCATCGCCATGTGCGGTCCGCCTACGTTCCACACGCCGGCGACCGACGACTGGCCGTCGCGGGTCCAGCGCCTGGTGGCCTTCCTGGTCGGCGGAATCAACGCGCCGGTTGGGGCGGCGGAAAACGTCGAGGTTGGGAAATGAAGCCGATTCTGATACTTTCGCTGGCGGTCTCTAGCTTGTGGGCGGCGGACCAGACCGCCGAACGGGGGCCGCTCGAACTGAGCATGAAGCGCGCCGTGGAGCTGGCGATCTCGCCCGAGGGCAGCGCCCAGGTCCAGCTTTCGGGAGAGGCTTTCAAGCAGGCGCAATCGCGTTCGGCGGAGGCGCGCGCGGCGCTGCTGCCCGACGTCTCGGCCGCGCTTTCGGACCAGAGCCGCACCAGCAACCTGGCGGCCATGGGCCTCACCAGCCTTGCCATCCCCATCCCCGGCTTCGAGTTCCCGCATTTCGTGGGCCCCTTCACCACCATGGATGCGCGCGTGAGCGCTTCGCAAAGCGTTTTCGATTTCGCATCCATCCGGCGCTTCCAGGCCTCGAAAACGGCGGTCTCGGCCGCCAAATCCGACGTCAACGCCGCCCAGGAGCAGGTGGCCGCGCAGGTGGCGCGGGCATACCTGGCGGCGGTGAAAGCCACCGTGGATGTGGAAACGGCCGAATCCAACGTCACCCTTTCCCTGGCCGTCCAGACCCAGGCGGAGAACCAGAAGAACGCAGGGACCGGCACGGGCATCGAAATCACCCGCGCCAGGGTGCAGCTTGCCAATGATCGCCAACACCTCCTAGTGGCGCAAAACGCGCGCCGCTCCGCCTACCTGCAACTGCTGCGCGCCATGGGACTGAGGCTGGATACGGAACTGGCGCTGACCGACAAGCTGGAGTTCCTCCCGGTGGACCCGGTGACGCTCGAGCAGGCCAAGGCGCTGGCCGTCAAGGAACGGCCCGATTACCGCGCGCAGCAGGAGCGCGAATCGAACGCCCGCATGGCCGCCAGCGCCACCAAACTGGAGCGGTTGCCCTCGGTGGCGGCTTTCGGCGATTACGGCTCCAACGGGACGGGCTTCGAAAATGCGCTGCCCACGCGGACCTACGGCATTTCCGTGAAGCTGCCACTATTCGACGGCGGACGCATGGATGCGCGGCGCGTGGAGGCGGACTCGCAATACCGCGCCGAAAAAGTGCGGACCAACGACCTGAAGGAACAGATCGATCTGGATGTGCGTTTGGCTCTCGATGAGCTGCGTTCGGCGGCGGATGAGGTCGCGGTGGCCAAGGAAGGGCTCGATCTGGCCGGCAACGAGCTCACCCAGGCGCGCCGCCGCTATGAAGGCGGCGTGACCAACAGCCTCGAAGTGACCGACGCCCAAACCCGCCTGGAGCGCGCGCGCGACAACCAGACGGCGGCGTTGTTCAATTACAACCTGGCGCGCATCGACCTGGCCCAGGCCATGGGAAAGGTGCGGGAGACGCTCTGAGCCCCATGCTACATACTCGTCCCGGTGGGGCGGACCCCCTGGTCCGCGGCCGGCCCCCTGGCCGGCTTCTTCAGGCGAACAGCGGGTCCAGGGGGACCCGCGCGGACCAGGGGGTCCGCCCCACCATTACTGAAGGTACAAGCGAATGAAAAAGAGACTGATTCCGATTCTGATTGTGGTGGTGGTGGCCGGCGCCGCGTTCTATGGCTACAAGAAGTGGTTCGGCCGGAAGCCGGACGACCGCATCATGGTCTCCGGCAACATCGAGCTGAACGAGGTCAACATCGCCTTCAAGACCGCGGGCCGGCTGATCGAGCGCGACGTGGACGAAGGCGACCCGGTGAAGATAGGGCAGGTAGTGGCGCGCCTGGACCGCGACCAGTTGGCGGCGCAGAAGCAACGCCAGCAGGCGGAGCTGGCATCGGCCGAATCGCAGCTTGCCGAGGCCCGCACTGCGTTGGAGTGGGAAAAGGCCACGCTGGCCGCGGACATAGAGCAGAAGAAAGCCGACCTGGCTTCCAACGAATCGCGGCTGGCGGAATTGAAGAACGGCTCCCGCCCGCAGGAGATACAGGAGTCACGCGCGGCCGTGGAGGCCGCGCAGTCGGAACTCGACCGCGCCCAACGCGATTGGGAGCGCGCCCAGACGCTCTACAAGAACGACGACATTTCCACCGAGCAGCGCGATCAGTATCGCAACCGCTGGGAATCCGCCGCCGCCGCTCTCAAGCAGGCCAAGGAGCGCGATGCGCTGGTGCTGGCCGGGCCCCGGGCGGAAGTTGTGGATGCCGCGGCCGGGCAGGTGGAGCACGCGCGCGGGGCGCTGAAAATGGCCGAAGCGAACGAGCTCGAAATGAAGAGGCGCGAGCAGGAGTTGACCACCCGCCAGGCGGATATCGACGGCGCCAGGGCGGCCATCGCGCAGATCGATTCGCAGCTCGCCGATACGGTGGCGGCATCGCCCGTGGACGGGGTGACGCTGGTGAAATCCGCCGATGTGGGCGAGGTGCTGGGCGCGGGAACCACGGTGGTGACCCTGGGCGACATCGACCACCCTTGGCTGCGCGGCTACGTCAATGAAACCGACCTCGCCAAGGTGAAAATCGGGTCGAAGGCCAAGGTCACCTCCGATTCCTACCCCGGAAAAGTCTACCCCGGGCGGGTGACGTTCATCGCCTCCGAGGCGGAGTTTACGCCCAAGCAGATTCAGACCCAGGAAGAACGCGTGAAGCTGGTGTACCGCATCAAGATCGAAGTGGAGAATCCCAAGCGCGAGTTGAAATCGAACATGCCGGTGGACGCGGAGATCGTGTTGGATTAGAGGAACCGAGTGCCTGTCGTGAAGGCCTCTTTTTGACGCAGAGGCGCCGAGGCGCCGAGGAAGGACGAGAGCAAGAATCGAGATTTCGGAGAGCGCCGCCATGGAACCCATCATCGAAATCCGCGACCTCACCCGGCGCTTCGGCGATCTTACCGCCGTGGACCATCTCAACCTGAGCGTCGCCGCGGGCGAGATCTTCGGCCTCGTGGGTCCGGACGGAGCCGGCAAGACCACCACGCTACGCATTCTGTGCGGCCTCATGAACCCCACCGAAGGCAGCGCGCGGGTGGCGGGGCACGATGTCGAGAAGGATCCGCGGGCGGTGAAAGACCAGATCGGCTACATGGCGCAGCGGTTCGGGCTATACGGCGATCTCACCGTGGAAGAGAACATGTTCTTCTACGCGGACCTGTTCGGAATCGTGGGCGCGGACCGCCGCGAGCTGACGGCGCGCCTGCTGCACATGACCCGCATGGAGCCGTTTCGCGAGCGCCAGGCGGGCCGGCTTTCGGGAGGCATGAAGCAGAAATTGGCGCTCATGTGCACCCTGCTGCATAAGCCCCAAATCCTGCTTCTCGACGAGCCCACCAACGGCGTGGACCCGGTCTCGCGCCGCGATTTCTGGGCCATCCTTTACCAACTGTTAAAGGACGGCATCACCGTCTTCATGACCACCGCGTATTTGGACGAAGCCGAAAGATGCAATCGCGTGGGCCTCATGAACCACGGGAAACTTATACGTTGCGACACTCCGGAACGCTTGCGTGCGGCCGCCGGCGTGGACAGCCTCGAAGCCGTCTTTGTCCAGACCATTCAGGCGGCCGATGCTTTGGAGGCGCGATGAGCGATTGGGCGGTAGAGATCGACAACCTGGTGAAGACCTTCGGAGACTTCGTGGCGGTGGACCATGTTTCGCTGAAAGTGCCCAAGGGCGAGATCTTCGGTTTTCTGGGGCCTAACGGAGCCGGCAAATCCACCACCATTCGCATACTCTGCGGGCTGCTCTCGCCCACCTCCGGCCACGCTTCGGTGGCCGGCATCGACGTGGCCGCGGATCCCGAAGGAGTGCGCCGCAACATCGGCTACATGTCGCAGAAGTTCTCTCTGTACGACGACCTGACCGTGGAACAGAACATCGATTTCTTCACCGGCATGTACGGCGTGCCGCGGGAGCTCCGCCAGTCGCGCAAGGACTACGTTCTCCACATGGCCAACCTCGCTGATCGCCGCGGCAGCCTGACGGGAACTCTTTCCGGCGGCTGGAAGCAGCGCCTGGCGCTCGGTTGCGCGATTCTCCACGATCCGCCGGTGGTTTTTCTGGATGAGCCGACCTCCGGAGTGGACCCCATCGCGCGAGCCACTTTCTGGGAATTGATCGCCGAACTGGCGCGCACCGGGCACACCGTTTTCGTGACCACGCACTACATGGACGAAGCGGAGTACTGCAACCGCCTGGCGCTGATGTACGCCGGCAAGGTGATCGCCCTGGGCGAGCCGTCCGGCTTGAAGCGGCTGCTCAAGGAGCATGGGTTGCTGCGCCTGGATACGCTCGCGCCGCTCGACGCCATGCGGGCCATCGAGCACGAAGAGGGTATTCTCGACGTAGCCGTGTTTGGCAGCGGCCTGCACGTGGTGGTGGACGATGCGGCGGCCGGCATGGAGCGCATTCGCGCCGCGCTCGGGGCGCGCAACATCGCCATCCGGCGTCTGGAGCCCATCGAACCCTCGCTCGAAGACGTGTTCGTGGCCTTGATCGAGGCCGAGGAGCGGAAGGCGGCATGAGCTACCGGCGAACCAAAGCCGTTCTGATCAAGGAGCTGCGCCACATCGTGCGCGACCGCCGCAGCCTCGGCCTGGCGCTGGCCATGCCGGCCATGATGCTGCTGCTGTACGGCTTCGCCCTGAGCCTGGATGTTGACGATATCCCCACCCTAATCTACGACCAGGATGGCTCGGCGGCCAGCCGCGACCTGGCGCGCGGATTCGAGGGCTCGCGGTTCTTCGACGTCAAGGGCATGGCTGCCAGCTATGCCGCCGTAGACCGTGGAATAAACGATAATTCGATTCTCCTGGGCGTGGTGATCCCGCGCAACTTCGGTCAGGACGTGGAATCCGGCCGGGGCGCGGCCGTGCAACTCCTGGTGGATGGCAGCGATTCCAACACCGCCTCCATCGCCATCGGCTATGCCGAGAGCATCGTGCAGCGCTATTCCATGGGGGCGCGAACCGACATCCTGAATCTCCGCGGCGTCAAAGCCGGCGCCCCGCCCGTGGCCGCGCACACGCGCGTGTGGTATAATAGCTCGCTCGAATCCAAGAACTACGTGGTGCCGGGATTGATCGCCGTAATCCTTATGATCCTCACCGGCCAGTTGACCACGCTGACCATCGCGCGCGAATGGGAATTGGGGACCATGGAGCAGGTTCTCTCCACGCCCCTGAGGCCCGCGGAGATGGTGCTGGGCAAGATGCTGGCGTACTTTCTGGTGGGCCTGGCGGACGCCGTGCTGGCTTTCGTCTCGGGCGTGACGGTCTTCGCCGTGCCGTTCCGCGGAAGCCTGTTCGTGCTGGCGGTTTCGACCCTGGTATTCCTGTGCGGGGCCATGTTCTGGGGGATTTTCATTTCGGCCGGAGCGAGGTCCCAGGTGGTGGCGTACCAGATGGGCATGTTGACCACATTCCTGCCCGGGTTCCTGCTTTCGGGCTTCGTGTTCTCCATCGACACCATGCCCAAGTGGATCCAGGCGATCAGCATCGTGGTGCCCTCACGCTACTTCGTCACCATTCTCAAGGCCCTGTTTTTGAAGGGGGTGGGACTGAACATCCTGTGGCCGCAGATAGTCTATTTGATTCTCTTTGCGGTCATCGTTTTCTGGCGGTCGGTGCGAAGACTCAATAAGAAGGTGGCCTGAATCATGTGGGAGAGGATCATCGTCATTCTGCGCAAGGAGTTCATCCAAGTGCTGCGCGAGCCGCGCATGCGCGCCCTGCTCTTCATCCCGCCCCTGCTGCAGTTGATCATCTTCGGCTACGCGGTGACGCTGGACGTGGACAACGCGCGCATCGGCTGGATGGATAACGACGGAACGCCGGAGAGCCGCGCCCTGCTGGCGCGTTTCCAAGGGTCGGGAAGATTCGAAATAGTGGCCACGCCGCACAGCGAGGCGGAGGTGCAGAGCGTCCTCGACCGCGGCCAGGCTCACGCCGTGGTGTGCGTGCTGCCCAATTTCGCACGCGATTTGGCGCGCGGCCGGACGGCCGAGGTGCAGGTCCTGGTGGACGGCTCCAACTCCAATACCGCGGCGCTGGTGTCGGCCTACGCCGAACAGGTGATCGCCTCTTTCGCGGGCGACGCCCAACCAGGCCAGACGAAGAACCGGCAGACCATCAAGCTGACGGCCCGCGGTCCCGGCCAGGCGCCGGTCATGACGTCCAACCTGGTGACCGCCGACACCCGGGTATGGTTCAATCCCGACCTGCGCAGCCGGAATTACTTCGTCCCCGGCGTCGCGGTGAACATACTCTTCATGGTGACGCTCACCCTCACCGCGCAGGCCATCATCCGCGAGAAGGAGATCGGCACCATGGAGCAGTTGATGGTGACGCCCATGCGCCCCATCGAGCTGATGCTCGGAAAAACGCTGCCCTTCGCCCTGATCGGGCTGGTGGACCTGGTGCTCGTGACGGCGGGCGCGCTGCTGATTTTCCGCGTTCCGTTCCGCGGCAGTTTTCTGGTGCTGTTCTTCAGCGCCACGCTGTTTCTGCTGACCAGCCTGGGCGCGGGCCTCTACCTTTCCACCATCTCGCGCACCCAACAGCAGGCCAACATGGCGTCCTTCTTCTTCTCCAGCCCGGCCTTCATGCTGAGCGGGTTCAATTTTCC
>JBEKPK010000088.1:0-16225 GCA_049520795.1 Bryobacteraceae bacterium | reverse complement strand
CGCCGGTCCAGTCGCGCCGCACCCTCTCGATCCTTGTACTACCGCATGTCGGGCATCGGTTGATCTGCATATTAGAGCGCTCGCTTCGCCGAGATCAGAAAATAGTATGTCTCGACGCCGCTTTCCTTGACCAGTTTACCCTTGGAGTAGATCGCAAGGCCCTCCAGGTTCGAACTCTGGATGACGTACAGGTATTCCGTTGCGGCGCGAAACCGGCTGGTGGAGCGGAGTTTCTTATATATCGCCACGGCATTCAGAATAGACTCGGCTACATCTAGTTCCGTCAAACCATCGCATTCCATTTCCAGCCGCGCTTTGGCGCTGAAAGCATACCGTCCGGCCAAGACCGCCCGCTTGATCCGGATCAGGACCTCGTTCATTCACTCTGCCGATCGGCTTCCATTGTAGTCCGGCGGCGTGCGGAAACACAAAACGGCCGGCGCGGGAGCCGTGATGCCATCCGCACCGCCGGCAAGAACAACAACGCCGGGCGGAAGCGGGCCCAGAGGGCGCGGCGGCGGGATGAACCCCCGACCCCACCTCTAAAGCCTACCGCTTCCCCGCCTACCGCTTCCCCGCCTTCCCCTTCCCAGTGAATATTCCCAAATCAAACGCATCCGCCATGGCCTGATATCCCGCGTCGTTGGGGTGCAGGTGGTCGCCGGGGTCGAAATCGGCGCGGATATGTTTGGGGTTGGCGGGATCGCGGGTGGCTGCTTCGAAATCCACCACCGCGTCGCAGGCGCCGCTCGAGCGAATCCACTGGTTGAGAGCCTCCCGCACGGCTTCGCCCGTCTCGCGGGAGTAGCTGGCGCCTTCATAGGGCGTGAGGGTGGCGCCGACCACCTTTATGCCGTGGGTGTGGGCGCGCTCGATAATCTGCTTGTAGGCGCCGATCAGCTCATCGGCGGTCACCGCTTCGGCGGGCACGGTGGCCTCCCGGCCGATATCGTTGATGCCTTCGAGCACCACCACCCAGCTCACCCCGGATTGGCTCAGCACGTCGCGGTCGAAGCGGGCCAGGGCGCTCGCGCCGGTTCCATCGCGCAGCAGCCGGTTACCGCCGATGCCCATGTTGGCCACCGCGAAATGGGCGGTGTCTTTTTTGGCTGCGAGACGCGCGGCCAGGAGGCTGGGCCAGGCGTGGTTGGTCTCGGGGGTGGAGCGGGCGCCGTCGGTGATGGAGTCGCCGAACGCCACGATGAGCGAGGCGTTGGCAGGCGCCAGCACATCCACGCCGGCCAGCCAGTAATACGATTGGGTGGTAGAGCCGCCGGTGATGGCCGTCTGGCCGGTCAGGTCTCCATCGGCGACATAGGTGGTGTGCAGGCCGGTGGCGTGGCTGGTGAGTGGACCGGTTTCGCCGGGGAAGTAGAGGCTCACGGCCAGATCGGCCAGCGGCGGCGCATTCAGGTCCACCGGATCGCTCAGTATGACCATGCCCGGCCCGATAGTGCAAGACGGCTTGCCGTTGAATGTCAGCGCCCGGTCCGTGCCGGGCGCGATCTCGGATTCCTTGACGCGGATGGCGATGTGCGCCGCGCCGACGGCTACGGGGGCGCTTGCGAAAGCGCTGGCCAGTTTCACGCGCAAGCGGCGTCCGCCGATGCTCGCGCGCACCACCATCCGCACGGTCTGGTTGTTGTAGCCACGTGCGCCCGCAGCCTGAGGTCGGGGAGTCGTCGCCGCCGTCTGGGGCGCCGGCTGGTCGCGCGCCAGCAGTTGCGCGGTGGTCCAGGTGGCCACCCAGTGTTCTTTGTTGGCCGGCTGGGCATGGATGAAAGCGGCGCCGCAGAGTTGCGCCAGGATCAAGACCGTCGTCAGGCGAAGCTTCACCAGATTATTTCCTCCTGGTTAGGAGGGTATCACGGCGGCGGGCGAAGAGCCCGGCCAAGAGGGTTTTGGGCAAGTTGCCCAAAAACGCTTGGTCCCAAGAAAATAACTGGTTTTATTTCAAATACTTACGTTTATGCTTTTGGGCAACTTGCCCAAAAGCGAGCAACCAGCGCCCGAATCCGCATCACTTCAGGGTCGTGCGCCCTACGTGGCTGGCAGGCGAAAGCGCCTGCCCCACCAGAGTTCCTTTGCGTTAAGTCATTATCTTTCCACGTTTTCGGCCTCCGGCACGTCTGGATCATTGTGAGGCTGTTTCGGCTAGGAATAGGTCTGCTCGTGGTATCGGGATTCGCCGCGGATGCCGGTTTGAGTACTTTGCTCAACAAGGTGGAGCGTCGCTACAACCAGGCCAAGACCTTGGAAGTCCTTTTTATTGAATCGTATACGCCTCTCGGAAAAGCTCCGCGGACGGAGAGCGGGAAGCTCATGCTGCGCAAACCGGGACGCATGCGATGGGACTACCAACAGCCCAAAGGCAAGCTCTTCGTTTCCGACGGCAAGAACCTGTGGCTCTACACCCCGCTCGACAACCGCGCCGAGAAGATGAAGCTTCAGGAAAGCGAGGACATGCGCGCTCCGCTCGCCTTTCTCCTCGGTAAGTTGAACTTTGAAAAGGAGTTCCGCAATTTGCAGGCGCGTCCGGAAGGGGGCGGCACGCGGATCGCGGCCGAACCGAAAACGGACAACCTGCCCTATTCGGCGGTGGAGTTCCTGGTGACGCCGGATTTCCGCATCCGGGAGGTGAAGGTGACCGGGTTCGACCAGTCCGTTCTGGCCTTCGCCTTCGACCAGGAGAAGATGGACCCGCCGCTCGACGCCAAGTTGTTCGGGTTCAAGCCTCCGATTGGCGCGAAGGTGGTGGAGGAAGGACAATAGGCCATGGCCGATTTCGTCCTCAAGTACGCCGACGGCCGCGGGCAGATCCATCAGCAGGTAGCCGCCGCCGCCTCGGAAAAGGAACTGCGCGAGCGCTACTCCCAACAGGGTTTCCTGGTCTACTCGATCAAGCCGCGGGCGGTGGCTGAGGCGGCCGGCCTGCTCTCGCGCCGCAAAAAGCTCAACCTGGAGAAGTTCCTCATCTTCAACCAGCAGTTCGTGACCCTGATTCGCGCCGGCCTGCCGATCCTCAAGTCGTTGGACCTGCTGGCGGACCGGCTGGTGGACCCCAAACTGGGACCCTACATCAAGTCCGTGCGTGACGAAGTGCGCAACGGAACTCTGCTTTCCGAGGCTTTCCGGCAACAGGGAGTGTTTCCGAAGATCTACGTGTCCTCGGTGATGGCGGGGGAAAAAAGCGGCAGCCTGACGGAGGTGCTGGACCGCTATATCACCTATCAGCGCCTCTCCCTGGCGGTGAAGAAAAAGGTCGTAGTTTCTCTGATGTATCCGTCGGTGTTGGTGGTGCTGGTGGTTCTCCTGCTGGTCTTCCTGGTGACCTATGTGGTGCCCACCTTCGCCACCCTGTACACCAGCATGTCGGCCAAGCTGCCGGCTATGACGGTGGCGCTGATTGCCATAGGCCAGGCCGCGCGCAGCTACATCGTGGTGTTCGCCGGGGCGCTTTTGTGCGCCATTGCCGGGTTCCGATGGTGGGCGCGGCGGGATTCGGCGCGCATGAAGATTGACCGCTTCAAGCTGTCGCTGCCGGTGGCCGGCGATATCTGGCTGAAATACCAGGTGGCCCAGCTTTCCCGCATTCTGAGCACCCTGCTGACGGGCGGCATTCCGCTGGTACAGGCCATGGAAACGGCCGCCGATTCGCTCGGCACGCCGCTGCTTCGCGGGGCGGTGGAGCGCGCCGGCAAGAGCGTCCGCGAGGGCCAGCCGCTTTCCAGCTCCCTTAAAGCCTCCAAGCTTTTTCCGGGCCTGGCGATCGATATGATCGAGGTGGGAGAATCCACCGGCGCCCTGCCGGCCATGCTCAACAGCGTGGCCGAGTTCTTCGAAGAGGACGTGAACACGCGGATGACGGCGACGCTCTCGCTGATCGAGCCGGCCATCATGATTTTCATGGGGATCTTTGTGGCTTTTGTATTGATATCGCTGTATCTGCCGATCTTCTCCTTGGCGGATACCATCCGGTGACGCATGGCGACTACCGATAAGACGCGTCTTGCCGATTCCGCCGCCGAGGTGGAGCAGTCGCGAGCCATGGCGGCGCGCTATCGCTGCGAATTCGTGGACCTGAGGGAAGAGGCTATCGACCACGACCTGTTCCGCTCGATTCCCGTGGATCTGATGTTCCGTTTCAACTTCGTGCCCATGAAGGCGCACGACGGCACCCTCGAGATCGCGCTTTCCGATCCGCGCAACCTGAACCTGATCGACGAGCTGACCCTGCTGCTGAACAAGAAGCTGCGCGTCAAGGTGGCCACCCTTTCGCAGATTTCGGAGCTGCTCAAGAAGACCGAGCAATCCCAGCGCGTACTGGAGGAAGTCACCGAGGGCTTCACCCTGGACGTGGTGGCGGACGAAGGCGAGCAGGACGAGACGCTTTCGATCGACAAGCTGACCGCTACCGACAGCGACATCGCCCCGGTGATCAAGCTGGTGGACACCACCATCTTCAACGCGCTGGAGCGGCGGGCGAGCGATATTCACATCGAATCGCGCGATCAGGAAGTGGCCATCAAGTACCGCATCGACGGCGTGCTGCACTACGCCATGCCGCCCATCGCCAAGGACTGGCAGCAGACCATCATCTCGCGCATCAAGGTAATGAGCGAGCTCGATATCGCCGAGCGGAGGGTGCCGCAGGACGGCCGCTTCCGGGTGCGCTACAAGAACCGGCTGATCGATTTCCGCGTCTCCATCATGCCCACCATTCACGGCGAAGACGCCGTGCTGCGCGTGCTCGACAAGGAATCGATGAGCGAGAAATTCGCCCAGTTGAGCCTGGACGTGGTGGGGTTTTCGGATGCCGACCTGGTCAAGTTCCGGCACTATATCATGGAGCCCTACGGCATGGTGCTGGTGACCGGGCCGACGGGCTCGGGCAAGACCACCACGCTGTACGCCGCGCTGAGCGAGATCAAGAACGACGAAGACAAGATCATCACCATCGAAGACCCGGTGGAGTACCAGATCAAGGGCATCACCCAGATACCGGTGAACGAAAAGAAGGGGCTCACGTTCGCCCGCGGGCTGCGGTCCATTTTGCGGCACGACCCGGATAAGATCATGGTGGGCGAGATCCGCGACCAGGAGACCGCGCAAATCGCCATCAACTCGGCGCTCACCGGCCACCTGGTGTTCACCACGGTGCACGCCAACAACGTGCTGGACGTGCTGGGCCGCTTCCTGAACATGGGCGTGGAACCCTATAACTTCGTTTCCTCGCTCAACTGTATTCTGGCGCAGCGGCTGGTGCGGGTGATCTGCGAGCATTGCAAGAAGCCGGTGCGCTACCCGGACAGCTTCCTGGTGGAAAGCGGGCTCAACCCCGAGGAATGGCGCGACCATCCGTTCATGGAGGGCGCCGGCTGTTTCGAGTGCGGGGGTACGGGCTTCCGCGGCCGCTCGGCGATTCACGAGCTGCTGAATCTGACGGACCGCATCCGCGAGATGATTCTGGACCGGCGCCCCAGCTCGGAGATCCGGCGCATGGCGCGGGAAGACGGCATGACGTTTCTGCGCGAATCGGCGGTGCACAAGATGCGCCAGGGCGTGACCACATTGCGCGAGATCAACAAGGTGACGTTCATTGAGGGATAGAGACGTGGAGATGCGTTTTGACGCGGAGACACGGAGACGCGGAGAGGATCGAGAGATGGGAACAAGAAACGGAAGGACCTCGTGGTTCTCATCTTCTCTTTTTATCTCTCGCATCTTCCTCCGTGTCTCCGTGTCTCCGCGTCAAACTCTTTCTATCTCTCGCATCTTCCTCCGTGTCTCCGTGTCTCCGCGTCAAACTCCTGAAGCCCGGGAGGTCGAAGCCCCATGCTCCTAGACCGTCTCAAATCTCTCTTACAGGACCCTCCCCCGGGCATGGCGTTCGAGATTTCGGAGGCCGGGATTGCAGCGGCGCGCATCGGCTCGCGCGCCGAACTGGGTTTCCAGCCGCTCAAGCCGGGCACAGTATCGGTTTCGCCCATTCATCAGAACGTCACCGATCCGGAGGCGTTCGCCCAGGCGGTACGCGCGCTGGCGGGCACTCAGGCGGCGCGCAAGCGGAAGGAAGTGGCCCTGATTCTGCCGGACTTCAGCTCGCGGCTCGCGGTGCTCGATTTCGACAGCTTCCCTTCCGAGCCCAAGGAGCAGCTCGCGCTGGTCAAGTTCCGGCTCAAGCGCAGCGTGCCCTTCGACGTGGAATCGGCGGCCGTAGGCTATTGGCCGCAGGCGGGAGCGGACCAGCGGGTCGACGTTGTGACGGTGGTGACGCCGCTCGAGATCATAGCCCGCTACGAGGCCCCCTTCCGCGCGGCCGGCATGCACCCGGGCCTGGTGACCATGTCCGCCCTGGCGGCCCTCGAGCTGGCCCCCGAAAAGGGTCTCACGGCGGTGGCCAAACTGACCGGGCGCGCGCTTTCGGTCCTGGTCCGCGACAAGGCCACATTGAAGCTGGCGCGCTGCGTCGAACTGCCGTCCACCGATTTGGACGATGTGGCGGCGGTGCTGATTCCCACCTTCGTCTACGTGGAGGATAACCTGGGCGGGCGCGCGGAGAAGCTCGAGTTGTGCGGATTCGGCGCCCGCATGGACGAGGCCGCGCGGCGCTTTGCGGACGAACTCTCCGTGGAGGTGGAGCCGCTGCGGTCGCCGCTCGGCTCCCCTGGGGAAAACAACGCCGGATTGCTGGGCTATTTGCGGTCCATAGCCAAGAACAACTGATATGAAGATTCCCATCAATCTCGCCAGCCAGCCCTTCCGGCGCGATCGCGCCATGCTGGCGGCGTCCGTCGCGGTTAGCCTGCTGCTGGCGGGGACGCTTGGCGTTCTGATGATGCTGATTTCAGCCGACCGCGCGCAGGTGGCCGACGTGCGGCTGGATATCGGCCGGCTGAACAAGCGGATTCAGTCGTTGAACGCCGAGCAGGCCACGCTCAACGCCGTGCTCACCAAGCCGGAGAACGCCGAGGTGCTGGAGCAGAGCGTTTTCCTGAACACGCTGCTGTACCGCAAGGGCATCAGTTGGACGGGCATCTTCTCGGACCTGGAGAAGGTCGTGCCGTACAACGTGAAGGTCACGGTCATAAGGCCTTCGGTGGACGCGCAGAACCAGGTGACGCTGAACATGACGGTGGCCACGCAAACGCCGGCCGCCTACCTGCAACTGCTGATGGCTTTGGAGAAGTCGCCTCTCTTCGGGGACGTGACGGAAGTGAGCGGGATTCCTCCCAACCAATCCGACCCGCTGTATCGCTACCAGGTGACGACGTCCTATGCCCAGAAACTTTAGGCCCGACGATCTGACGCAGCTTGCGGGCGCGGCCCTGAGGGATCCGCGCGTGGCCACGCGCGTGGTGATCGGGCTGTTGC
The DNA here is from genome assembly GCA_049520795.1 of Bryobacteraceae bacterium. Classification (GTDB taxonomy): domain Bacteria; phylum Acidobacteriota; class Terriglobia; order Bryobacterales; family Bryobacteraceae; genus BOG-224. The sequence continues at coordinate 8,851 of JBEKPK010000088.1, read as the reverse complement.
TGGCGGCCAACCTGGCGGCGGCCATCGTGGCGTTCAAGCCGTTCGGCGGGTCGGCCGACGATTTGCGGCGCCAGCAGGCGGAACTGCAACGCCAGATCGTGCTGCTTGAACAGCGGGCCAGGAGCAGCCAGGCGCTGGTGGCCAATATCGACACGGCGCGCAAGGAGGGCGGCGAGTTCCTGGAGCGGTACGTGCTGGACGAGCGCACCGCGACCTCCACGCTGAGAGAGGAGCTGGACAGGGTGGCCACGGAGGCGGGGCTCAAACCTCTGCCCTCCATGTGGACTCCGGAGCCCATCGAGGGCAGCGGCACTCTCACCATGGTTTCGATTGCGGCCGGGTACGAAGGCCAGTACGCCAGCCTGAGGAAGTTCGTGGAGCTGCTGGACAAGTCGCCGCGCTTCCTCATTATCGAGAATCTGTCGGTGTCCGCGCCCCAGCAGCAACAGCAGCAGGCCGGGCAAACGGTGAACGTGACCGTGAAGCTGGACGCGTTTGTGCGCGCCGCGCCGGGAGCGCAGTCATGAACCTGGGTCTGGAGAACAAGCCCAAGGCGGCGAGGGCGATTCTGGGCGTGCTGGTCCTGGTGTGCGGGTACATGCTGTACACGAACGTGCTGGCGGGGCCCTCGCTTCCCCCGGCCGCCAGCCGGCCGGCCGCCGTTGCCGCGAGCGCTGACGCGCCGCCGACGATTTCGGCGTCTTCCGGACAGGCCTCTCCGCGGGCCCAGGTGACGCGCGGGCGCAACGAAGAGTTCCATCCGGCGCTGCATCCCAAGCGGCAGGAAGACCGGCCCGATCTGAGCAGGATCGACCCCCAGTTACACCTGGAACTGCTGGCGAAACTGCAGAAAGTGGCGGACGAAGGCAGCGGCCGGAACCTGTTCCAGTTTGGCCCGCCGCCCCCGCCGCCGGAAAAGAAAGGGGCGGGCTCGAAATTGCCGGGCGGAGCCGAGCCTATCGTGGGGTCAAAACCGCCAGCGGCTCCCTCCCTGCCGGCAGCGCCGCCTCCGCCTCCGCCTTTCAAATACTACGGGGTCATCACGGACCGCCTTACGGGTTTGAAGACGGCCTTTTTCCTCGAGGGCGACGACATCTACAAGGCCGCCGAGGGCGAACTGGTGAAGAAGCGCTACCGCGTGGTGCGCATAGGGGTGAACTCGGTGGTTTTGGAAGACACCGAGCTGAAACGCCAGTCTACTCTTCAACTGGTGGAGGATGCGAATGCAGGCTAGGGCCCATATCGCGGCATGGCGGTTGGCAGGCGGAACCGCCTGCCCCACCTGGCCGGAGTTGGTGGGGCAGGCGGTTCCGCCTGCCTTTTTCAACCCCGGCGCTCCTCGCCAGCCGCGGCTCGAGGCAGCGGCGCGCTTCAGCTCGCCGCCTGGGAAGAATGCCGGCCAGGATGCCGGCATGGCAGGCTGGAAGCCCGCTCTACGGCGTGCGCCACCCAGCGGCGAATCCGGATACGCCTTGATGCTGGTTTTCCTGATGGCCGCGGTTATCGCGATTGGGTTGTATCGCGAGATACCGCGGGTGGCGTTTCAATCGCAACGTCACAAGGAGCAACTCCTGATGGAGCGCGGCGAGCAGTACAAGCGCGCCATTCAGGTGTTCTACGCCACCAACAAGCGCTATCCGCAGAACCTGGACGATCTCGAGACCACCCAGACCCGCCACTTTCTGCGCCACAAGTACATCGATCCGATGACCGGCAAGTCCGAATGGCGGATCATCCACATTCAGAACGGCGTGTTGGTGGATTCGGTGCTGAACAAGAACAACAACAACCAGCAGCAGCAGAGCACGGGCGATAGCAGTTACATCACGGCGCTCGCGGGGCTCGATCAATCGGCGTCCGGCGGGCCGCAGCAAGGCCGCCCGCAGGACCGGCGGCGCGCAAGCGAAATGCCCTCCGCCGCGGGCGGCGCGCTCTCCGGCATGCCGGGCGCGGGCATGGCCCCGGCCGACGGCGCCAATCCGGATGGACAGCAACAGACGGGAATGCAGCCGCAACCGGGAATGCCGGGCAACCAGGGGCAGGGCATGCCCGGAATGGCGGCGAACACTCCGCCGGGAACCTCCGGGGCGCCTGGAATGTCAGGAATGCCCGGAATGCCTGGGATGCCGGGCATGCCGGGTATGCCGGGCATGCCTGGAATGACCGGCATGCCGCAGGGTACGCCGGGCGGGCAGCCTGCCGCGAGTTCCCAGGACCAGGGCGGGGGCTATGTGACTTCCTTGCCGGGGCTTGGCTCGACCTCTACCACGCCACCCTCCTCGGTGTACCCCGTTCAGCCCAATCCCAACATGCCCGGATACCAGAATGCGCCTGGGTATCAGAACACGTCCGGATATCAGAACACGTCCGGATATCAGAACACGTCCGGATATCAGAACACGCCCGGATACCAGAACATGCCGGGCATGCAGTCGGGGCAGCCGGGGATTCCGTCCGCGCCGAGCGGGGCTCCCAATGCCGCGACGCAGATGATTGCCAACATACTGACGCAGCCCAACCCGGCGGGGTACAACGCCGTGCAGCGCGCGCAGCAGATGCAGCAGCAGGCCGGCGGCGCATCGGGGATGACGGCGATCGGGGTGACAGGTGCGCCCGGCGCGATCGGATCGGCGATGGGGGTCGGCGGCAGCGGGATGGCGGGCATAGCCAGCGCCGCCAAGCTCGAAGGCATTATGGTTTACAACGACCGCACCGCTTATAACGAGTGGGAGTTCATTTTCGACCCAACCAAGGTTCCGCCGGTACCGCCTCCACCCGGAGGCAGCTCGGGCGGCACTCCCGCAAACCGGGTTGGCACGCCGGCGGGTCAGACGAACCAGTCCTTAGTGTCCGCGGGCGGCGGGTTCGGCGGCGGAGGGTTTTTAGCCGGCGGCGCGCAGGGCGCCGGCGGCATGATGGGTGGCGCCGCGGGCTTGCAGACGGGTCAAACCAACGCCGCGGGCATGCAGACGGGGCAGGCGGGTCAGACAAACGGTCCCCCGGGCATGCAGACGGGCGGGATGGGAATGACCAACAGCGGCCTCCCGCCGAATATCCGCATGGGCAGGCCGTAGCGGCCGGCACGCCCGGCCAGGCGGCGCGCGCCTAGGCTCAGTACGGGAACCGGCGCCCCGGAAACCCCACTGGGTTGCTCTTGGTATCCGAGTCGGTGGCGGCCGACCCCGGTATCGTACGCGGCGGCTGGTAGCCGCCGAAGTTCAGGTCGCTTTCGCTGAAGCTGAGATTCCGGTCCAACGCCATTTCCACCGTGCTGCCCTTGGCAAGCACCGCATCCGGGCCGCGCGTCAGCAACACGGCCATCAATCCCGCCGCCGCGCCGGCCCCCGCGCCCACCCCGATCCCCATGCCGGGGCGTCCCGCCGCACTGCCCGCTATCGACCCCACCGACGCGCCCGCGCCCGCCACTTCGCCGACCGTCCGCACGTCGCCCGCCTTGTTCCCATCGCTCCTCACGGTCCCTTCGGCCCGATCCAGTTCGGCCGCGGTCGTGCCGTCCAACCCGCCGACGCGGGCGTGAAAGTCGCGGCTCACGCCGTTGGGCAGCGTCAGGGCGTCGAACCGGATATACAGCTCCCCTCGCCCTTTGACCTTGCCCGGCCGCTTCACCTGCGTGACCGTGCCTACCACGTAGCTCCCCACCGGAATCACGATCCGCCCGTTCGTCATCACCGGGAACGCGGTCTCCAAATACACGCGGTCGCCTTCCGCCGAGTGTTTGGTGCTGATGCTGTTGATCAGGCTGAGCGGCACCTTGGTCCCCGCTGGGATCACGTAATCGCCGGCCGGAGCGGGTGGCTGGCTCTCGAGAGCCTGGTCCGGCTGGTCGTTCCGGGCGGGCTCCTGCCCCCCCAGCAGGCCCGCACTCAACACCATCCATAGGGCGATCGGCGAACGAAACATGCCTGGCTCCTTAACCGATTCTATCCTGTATGTTTAACGTCCGCTTGCCGGTTTCCGTTGCGCATCGGACGGGTCGCCCGTTTGAACCGCCAGATCGATGCCTCCGGCGCTCGTTTGGGTTCCCATCAGCAGGCGGATTTCCGGGTTTGGCGCGATATCCTCCGGCAACTGCAGGTTCACCTGGTAGAGTCCCGCGTTTCCGGGCGAGAACCCCGCCCACAGCACGTCCGCCGGATCTAATGGTTCCCCGTTCAAATAGACTTCCAGCTCGTTGAACAACAATATTTTCCCGCCGTATTGCGGAATCTGGTCGGGCGTCGCGGGATCGTTCTGGGTGTTCCCCAGCCCGGTGGCATAGAGAATCACCACGTCGCCGGGGGCAGCCGGCGAATCCGGTGCGATCAGCGAATAATCGGGCCACTTTTGCGCAATCGCGTAGCCCTCATAGTCGAACAACGCGGGGGCCGCATCGATAAGCGTGATGGGCACTTCCGGCCCCGTGACCCCCTCCCGCACCACTCGGACCGTCACCGTGCCCGCTACGCAGTTGATGGGGATCAGGAAGTTTATCTGGCTCGGGGACACGTAGAGAATTGGCGCGGGCCAGCCCGCCAGGACCACTTCCACGCCGTTGAGCATGGTGGGCAGGCGCCCGGCCTGGATATCGCCCGAGGTGATGGCCTGGGCGGACCAGGCCATGTTCGATCCGAATATGGACAGGACCGAATTGGGCGCAAAGGGACCGCCGCTGTAGTCCGATGCGTTGACGAAGCCCGCAGCCGGGTATGCCGGCGCCTGGCCCCACGCGGCCGCGCCGAAAACCCCTAGCGCCAGCCCTAATCCCAATCTGGTCATCCATTAACCCCGCATCGAATAAGATATAGTGGCGGCCCGCCGGTAAACTCTCGCCCGCGTTTCCATCGCCGGGTCTCACGCGAGATTCTCACACTCCGGAATTGTGGGGCAGGCGCTTCCGCCTGCCAACTGCCGGCTCACACGCGCGAGGCGCCTTGGCTGGACGAACGCCGGCGGGAATACCGGCGCGGCAGGCCGGAAGGCCTGACCCCACTCCCCGCAATGCCTGTACACTGGTGGTTTACCCGCGTCCGTCTTTTTGCGGGTGAACTGCGTCTCATCACATGGAGTCGGAAACTTGATCTTTCGGGCGGTTGAAGACGCCGACCTGATTCGTCATGCGGCCCGCGGCGCCGTGGAGGCCTATAACCTTCTGGTGTCCCGTTGGGAGAAGCGCGTCTACAATTACCTGCTGCGCCTTACCTCTAACCGGGAAGACGCTCTGGACTTGGCGCAGGACGTTTTCTTGAAAGCCTATCAGAACCTTCGCAAACTCGAAGACCCGGGGCGGTTCGGCCCCTGGCTGTACCGCATCGCGCACAACGAGGCCTATTCCATGTTTCGCAGGCGCCGGCCCGAAACGGATGTGGACGAGCTGGAGCCGGAAGGCGTGGGAGGCGGAATCACGGTGGGTGGAAGTTCCGTTTTTCCCATCGAACTGAGTTTGGCGGTCTCCGCTGCCCTCACCCGCCTTTCCCCGGAGCAGCGCGAAGCCGTGGTCCTCAAGGTTTACCAGGGCTTCAAGTTCGACGAAATGGCGGAAATCCTCTCCTGCCCCGTTTCTACCGTCAAGTCCAGGCTGTATACCGCGCTCGAACTTCTCAAGGTGGAACTGGCTCCCATTGGAACCCGAGGCGTATCATGAGTTGCTCGCCATTCGATCTTAAAGACTACTTCCTCAAAGAGCTGCCGGACGCCGGCCGGCAGCCGGTGGAAGATCATCTCCGGACGTGTCCCGCCTGCCGGGAAGAACTGGACCGCCTGCGGCTCACCGAAGCGGCCCTGTTCGCCCTGCGCGACGAAGAAGTTCCGCAGCGGATTGGGTTCGTCTCGGACGAAGTTTTCGAGCCCGCCCCCTGGCGCCGCTGGTGGGGCGCTTTTTGGGGCTCGGCCGCGCGGCTGGGCTTCGCCTCCGCGGCCATGCTCTCCATCGCCATTCTGGTGCACGCGTTCGTGCGGCCGGCGCCGCTTGCCCCGTTGGTTTCCTCGCCGGTCGCGACGGCCGCTTCTATTTCCCCCGTCGAGGTTCAAAACCTGATCCAGGCCGCCGTGTCTCGAAGCGTGAAGGAAAGCGAGGCCCGCCAGGAGGAGAAAACCCAGAAGCTGGTGGCCGATTCCCTATACCGCGAGGAGCAGGAGCGAATCATGCGGGTGCGGGCCGAGGACTTGAATCGCTATCTGGAGCGGAGCGACGGCGCGCGGAAAGTGGCCGCGTACCGTACCACCGCCGAAACGAGGTTGCTGCCATGAAGTCGCCTGTCGCGTTACTGTCCCTGGCCCTGGCTTGCGTCTGCGCCGCCCAGATGAAGCCGGCCCCTTCTGCGGCGCCGGCGCCGGCGCCGGCTGCCGCTGCCGCCGTGGCGCCGCTCGTCTCTCCGCAGACCCTCGGGCGACTGGAACAGGACTTCGAAGACAAAGTCAGATCCCTGAAGGGCGTCGAACCATTTCAATCGCTGGGCGCCAGCGCCGGCTTCTATCTGGAAGGTTATGGAGTGGTGGTCACCGTGCCGCTCGATCTGATCTACACTCCCGGCATCACCCCCATGCGCCAGCAGTTCACCAAGAAGGACCAGGAGCAGGTGCGCCAGCGCAAGATCGCCCAGCTCCCGGCCTTGAGACAGGCCGCGCGGGAGATGGTCGCCTCCGCCGCCGCCTCGCTCTCCACCCTGCCCATGGACCGCAAGATCTCGGTGGCCGTGCGCATCTATTACATGAACTGGGAAGATTCGGCCGGGCTGCCCCACCAGATCGTCGCCACCGCCGACCGCAAATCCGCGCAATCCGGCGCCATCCTACTGGAAGAACAGTGACGCCCATCGAATCCACGATTCCGGAGTCCGCTTTCGGCGCGCGCTCCCTGCGCCTGGGCGAAATGCTCCTCGAGCGCGGCAAGATCGAGCCCGACGAGCTCGAACGCGCGCTCGAGCTGCAGCGCGAGCGCGGCGACAAGCTCGGCAAGATCATGGTCGACATGGGGCTGATCGCCCAGCGCGATATGCTGGCCGCGCTCTCCGAACAGCTTGGCATCCCCCTGGTAACCGTGGACCAGCCCCCGCCTTCCGCTCCCGAAATCGAGGGCCTTTCGCATCGCTTTCTGCATCAGTGCCGCGCCTTCCCGCTGGCCCTGGCCGATTCCACTCTCACCGTCGCCATGGCCGATCCGCTGGATTTCGAGACGGTGGCGGCCATTCGCTCGTTTTCGGGCTTTGAGGTGCGCACGGCCCTGGCCCCCGAGCAGGAAATCCTCGAGGCCATCGAGAAGCACTACGCCCATGGCGACCGGGAGACCACCGTCGGAGAGGGCGAGGACGAGCAGGCCACCGCCGACCTCGAGCACCTCCGCGACATGGCCAGCGAGGCGCCGGTCATTCGCCTGGTCAACGCCATGATCGCCCAGGCCATCGAAAAGCGCGCCAGCGACATTCACATCGAGCCCTTCGAAAAGGAGTTCCGCATCCGCTTTCGCGTGGATGGCGTGCTTTTCAACCAGGACACCCCGCCGCGCGAGCTCAAGGCGGCCATCATCTCGCGCCTCAAGCTGATGGCCAAGCTCAACATCGCCGAGCGCCGCCTGCCCCAGGACGGCCGCATCAAAATCAAGATTCTGGGCCGTGAAGTGGACCTCCGCGTCTCCACCCTGCCTACCCTCTACGGCGAAAGCGTGGTGATGCGCCTCCTTGATCGCTCCGCCGGCGATTTCTACGACCTCCGCCGCCTGGGCTTCGACGACCGCATGCTGGCCCGCATGGAGCATTTCACCAGCCTTCCGCATGGCATCTTCCTGGTCACCGGGCCGACCGGCAGCGGCAAGTCCACCACCCTCTATTCGGCGCTCAAACGCATCAACCTGCCCGACAAGAAGATCATCACCATCGAGGATCCGGTGGAATACCAGATGGACGGCATCAACCAGGTCCACGTGAACCCGCAGATCGGTCTGACCTTCGCCGCCGGTCTGCGGCACATCGTGCGTCAGGACCCCGACGTGATTATGGTGGGCGAAATCCGCGACCGCGAAACCGCCGATATCGCCATCCGCGCCGCCCTCACCGGGCATCTGGTCTTTTCCACCCTGCACACCAACGACGCGCCCAGCGCCATCACCCGCCTCACCGACATGGGCGTGGAAAACTACCTGATTACTTCCTCCCTGGTCGCCGTGCTGGCCCAGCGCCTGGTCCGCGTCATCTGCAAAGAGTGCGCCGGGCCCGCCGGAGCGGCTCTTGCCCCGGACGGCGAAATGGTGGAAATCTGGCGCGGCGCGGGATGCGAGGCCTGCAACGGCACCGGCTACGCTTCGCGCGTCGGCATCTTCGAAATGATGGAGCTGAACGACGATCTGCGCAAGCTGATCATGAATAACGCCGACGCCGGACAGCTCACCCTATCCGCCCGCCGCTACGGCATGCGCAACCTGCGCGAAGACGCCTGGAAGAAAATCCGCGACCACGTCACCACCGTGGCGGAAGTGATGCGGGTCACCCAGGAGATCTGATGCGGGGAGCGCTGAAGGAAATGGTGGGCAGGCGACAGGGCATGCCTCACAGAGCTGCCAGTTCGACGGCATGCGGCGCACGTTCGGACATAGCCCCGTCAGGGGCGTTAGAGAATAGCCCAGGGCGTGAGCCCTGGGAAACCGGTTCGGAAACACTCCAGCCCCGGAGGGGCGTAAGAAGGACCTACGTATCCGAAAATCGAGCACTTTCCGTGAAACGGCCCTTTCGCCCCTCCGGGGCTGTTTGTCGGATGCATCGGTTCCCATGGCTTACGCCATGGGCTACTTTCTGGCGCCCCTCCGGGGCTGGTAGGGTGGCCTTCTGATGGCGACCTTCTTCTTCCGCGCGGTGGCCGCCGA
>JBEKPK010000087.1:0-27832 GCA_049520795.1 Bryobacteraceae bacterium | reverse complement strand
TCTTCGGCATTCCCTTGTCGGTGGTGGGGGTGATCGCGCTCTTCGTGATGACCAACGATCCGGAGCAAGCCGCCTGGCTGAGCGCGGATGAGAAGAAACTGGTTTTGGAGGGCCTGCAAGCCGAGCACCAAGCCGACAAGCGCGCCGGCGGCGCCAAGTCCCGGCTGGTGGACGCGTTCGCCAACGGCAGCGTCTGGCTGCTGTGCCTGGTGTACTTCGGAATTTCGGCGGCCAACTACTGCATCGGCTTCTACATGCCGAAGGTGATTAAGGACAGCATCAGCAAGGACCCTGTCGTCATCGGATGGCTGTACGCGATTCCATGGGTGGTTACCACCGTGGTCATGCTCCTGGTGGGGCGCCACTCCGACCGGACCGGCGAGCGCCGCTGGCACCTGGCGCTTTGCTGTTTTGGGGCCGCGTTGGGCTTCGCCATCCTGTCCCTTCCGGGCATACCCGGCGCGGTGAGCCTGGCCGGCCTGACCCTCGCGACCGCCAGCGTTCTGAGCGCTTTCACGATGTTCTGGGCGGTTCCCACGGCGCTTCTCGCGGGCACCGCGGCCGCGGCCGGTATTGCCTGGATCAACGCGGTGGGCAACCTGGGCGGCTATGCCGGTCCCCACGCCACTGGCGCTATTGTCGACCATACCGGCAGCATGATGCTGGCATGGCTCGCCTTGGCCGGGGTCATGCTGACCTCCGCGCTAGTCACCTTGTACGTGACGCGCAAGGGCGCGTTGCGCCGATAGACGATCAGCCGCCTTCTTGACGCGGAGACGCGGAGAGAACGGGCAGAATCCTTGAATTCTCACCTTCACTCCGCGACTTCTCCGCGACTCGGCGCTGAATCCGACGCAAGCAGCGCCGTGAGTGTTTCACCGGCCGGCTGCTATGCTGGAGCAGTCTGGAATGTCTTTCTTCCTGGTTCTCTGCCTCTTGGCAATCTGCGGCTTCGCCCCGGGTTTCTTCTTTGTGCGCCGTTTGCGCTGGAGCCCCATGGAGAAGCTCTGCGGCTCCATCGGGTTGTCGCTGGCGCTGCTGTATCTGGCTTCCTGGGCTATCTACCTGATTCGCCCGCCGGGTGGACCCGCGGCCTGGTTCCTGGTGTCCGGCGTCTGCGCGGCGGCGGCCATAGCCGCGAGGCGGGACATCGGCGGCTTGCTTAGTGCTCGTCAGGCGCGGCGCGAGTTGGCGGGCTACGGCTTTCTGCTGGCCTGGACGCTGGTGATCCTCTCGATGATCCGCATCCACTCGGGGGCCGGGTGGTCCATCGACTGGATGGAGCATTTCCAGCGTGTTCTTTACTTCCTACACCGCTTCCCGACCAGCACTCCCGTCTGGGTGGGATACGAGCTGCCCGCCAGGCCGCCCATGATGAACGTGCTGGGAGCGTTTTTCCTGGGCCAGGTGGGAGACCAGTTCGCCATCCACCAGGTGGTGTTCACGGCGTTGAACCTGCTGCTGTTTCTAGCTTGCTGCCTAATGCTCCCGGCGCTGGCGGGCCGCGTGCCCGGCCGCCGCGGGCTCGCCAGGGGCCGCGTTCTTGCCCTGACGGCCTTTTTCGCCGCCAGCCCGCTCGTGATGGAGAACGCCACTTACCCCTGGACCAAGTCGCTAGCGGCTTTCTACGCCGTGCTGGCGCTGTGGTTTTACCTGGCCGGCTGGCGAAAGAATGACGGCCTGCGCATCACCGCTGCATTCGTGGCGCTGGCGGCGGGCCTGCTGGTGCACTATTCCCTGGGTCCGTATTGCGCCCTGCTGGGGCTGCATTATCTGGCGCGGATCTTCTGGCGCCGCCCACGAAAATGGAGGGAGCTGGGCGTCATTGTTGCGCTGTGCGGCGTGCTTCTGGCCACCTGGTTCGCCTGGTCGCTTACTACGTTCGGCTGGAAGACCACATTTCAATCGAACACCTCGGTCACCTCGTCCCAACGATACGGCGGCAACAACCTGGTCAAAATGGGAGCCAATCTGTTCGATTCCGTGGTTCCCGCGGTGGTCCGCAATCCGGGCTTATTCCGCATGTTCAAACAGCCGAGCCGGGCGGGCTTCGTCCGCGATGTGGCGTTCCTGACTTACCAGGTCAGCCTGATACCGGCCATGGGGCTGGTGGGAGGGCCGCTGGTGATATGGCTGCTGTACCGAGCGTTTCGCCGCCGTGACCGCTGCCGCTCGAGCCCCTGGCGCGCGCGCCAGCGTTCCTTCTGGCTCTGGTTCGTGTTGTGTATCGTGCCGCTGGGGATCGTGGTGGTGGGTGAGCGGGATTCCTTCGGGGTGGCGCACCTGACGCTGATTCCCATGGAAGCGCTGGGCATCACCATGGTGGCGGCCGCTTTCCCCTGGCGGCGATCTCTCGCCATAGCCCTGCTGGCGGGCTGCGCCATCGATTTCGGGCTGGGCGTTTATCTGCACGCGCGCATAGAGAGCCTGGAAAACATTCCGGGGCGAACCCGATTCCAAGTGGCCTTCGACAAGGACGGCCGTCCCGGCCCTTCTATCACGTCCTCCGATTCGCCTGCCATTCAATCCGCAAGCAACTGGTACGCCAAGCACGAGTATGAGATCGGCGAGGAGTACCTGCGCGAGCTTCCCAGGCGGCGTATGCCGGACGCGGCGTCTCTTCAGTTCTGGTTGGTGGTCTATGGGCGGTTTCAGGCCGTAATGGACGGAGACGAGGTCTTCTGGCACGGTTGGTTCGCGCGGCACAACAACCAGATCCGCCACGTGGGGGACATGGCGGCGGATTACCTGGACGTCAACCTCGACACGCCCGCCGCGGCGCTGATCCTGCTGTTCGTGGCGCTGATGGGCGCGCTGGCGCGCGAGACCTTCCGGACGCCGACGGTGGCCATTCGGCAACGGATGGATCGCAGAGAATCGACAAAGTCCTCCCGGAAGGCGCATTCCAAATAAGGTGGGCAGACGCTTTCGTCTGTCAATCCGCGTTGTGGGACACACGCTTTCGTCTGTCGACGCGGCCATCCCGCCCGGAGCGGACTTTGCGCGGCCCCTGCTATATTGGAATTCTCCCCATGCAAATCGAGAAAGTGTACGAACCGCAGCGGTTCGAGCCGTATTGGGCGCAGTGGTGGATCGATTCCGGCGTCTTCCGCGCCTCCAGCCAGGGGTCGGCGCCGGTGTTTTCGCTGGTGATCCCGCCGCCCAACGTGACCGGAGTGCTGCACATCGGCCATATGCTCGAACACGCGGAAATCGATGTCACCATCCGTTGGCGCCGGATGTTGGGAGACAACACTCTTTGGCTGCCCGGCACGGACCACGCCGGCATCGCCACGCAGATGGTGGTGGCTCGCCAACTGGCCGAAGAAGGCGTGAATTACCGCGATCTGGGGCGCGAGAAGTTCGAAGCGCGCGTATGGGAGTGGAAGGCCCGGTCCGGCGACACCATCAAGCGCCAGATGATCCGCCTGGGCGCTAGCTGCGACTGGAGCCGCGAGCGCTTCACGCTGGACGAAGGGCTCTCGCGGGCGGTGCGTGAAGTCTTTGTGCGGCTTTACGAAAAGGGCCTCATCTACCGCGGCGAGTACATGGTGAACTGGTGCCCGCAATGCCACACGGCGCTGTCGGACCTGGAGGTGGCGCATTCCGTCTCGCAGGGCTGGCTGTGGCACATCCGCTACCCCATCAACGGGCTCGCGGATGGGTCCGTAGTGGTAGCCACCACGCGTCCGGAGACCATGCTCGGCGATACGGCGGTGGCCGTGAATCCCAGGGACGAGCGCTACACCGGCCTGCACGGGCGGACGGCGCAGCTTCCTCTGATGGACCGAGAGATCCCCGTGATTCTCGACGATCTCGCCGACCCGGCCTTCGGAACCGGCGTGGTGAAAGTGACCCCGGCGCATGATCCCAACGATTTCGAAGCCGGCCGGCGCCACAACCTGCCCAAGGTGAAGGTGATCGACGAAGAGGGCAAGATGACGGCCGCGGCCGGCGCTTACGCGGGGCTCGACCGCTTCGAGGCGCGCCGCCGGGTGGTGGCCGATCTGGAAGCCCTAGGCCTGCTGGTGAAAAAGGAAGACTACGCCCTCAGCCTGGGAACATGCGCGCGCTGCAAGACGGCCGTGGAGCCGCTCGTTTCGATGCAGTGGTTCGTGTCCACCAAGCCGCTCGCCGAAAAGGCCATCCAGGCGGTGGAATCGGGCCGTATCGAGTTCATTCCGGCCAACTGGTCGAAGACCTATTTCGAATGGATGTACAACATCCGCGACTGGTGCATCTCGCGGCAGCTATGGTGGGGCCACCGGATTCCGGCGTGGCACTGCGCGGAGTGCCGCGAAACGGTGGTGGCGCGCGAGGCGCCGGCCACTTGCCCGCGTTGCGGATCGTCACGCCTCGAGCAGGATTCCGACGTGCTCGATACCTGGTTCAGCTCCGCGCTCTGGCCGTTCTCGACGCTAGGCTGGCCCGATAAAACCGAAGATCTCACTACTTTCTATCCCACCTCGCTGCTCATCACCGGCTTCGACATCCTGTTCTTCTGGGTGGCGCGCATGGCCATGATGGGAATCGAGTTCATGGGCGACGTCCCTTTCCGGCAGGTGTATATCCACGGCCTGGTACGCGATGCCGAGCGGCAGAAGATGTCGAAGACGCGGGGCAACACTATAGACCCGCTGGTGGTCACCGAAAAGTACGGCACCGACGCGGTGCGCATGGCGCTGCTGCAAGGGGCCGCTCCGGGCACCGACATCGTGCTCACCGAGGAGCGTATGGCGAGCTCGCGCGATTTCGCCAACAAGATCTGGAACGCGGCGCGTTTCCTGTTTCTGAACATGGAGCGCTGCGGCGTGGAGCCGTGGGTCCCCGAAAGTCTGGAGGAGTTCCGCCCCGAGTCGGACCAGGACACCCTGGAAGCGCCCATCGAAGACCGGTGGATTTTCAGCCGTCTGAACGACACCGCAGAGCTGGTGAACCGCGCCATCGGCCAATACCGCTATCACGAGGCGGCGCAAGCGCTGTGGCGATTCCTGTGGCACGAGTTCTGCGATTGGTACGTGGAGCTGAAGAAGCTGCGCTTTCGGGAGAACTCCGGCCCCAACGCCGATTGGCGCAACATCCTGGCGGCCTTCGAAACCGCGCTGCGCCTGCTGCACCCGGCCATGCCGTTCCTCACCGAAGAGCTTTGGCAGCGCCTGGCCAAGGGCGCGGCTGGCCGGCCGGCTTCCATCGCCCTGGCTGGCTTCCCGCAGTACCGGCGGGAGCTTACCGACTACGAAGCCGAGCGCGAGATCGGCATCGTGCAGGAGTTGGTGACCATGGCGAGGACGCTGCGGGCGGAAAGCAAGCTGGACCCCAAGCAGCAATTGCGGGGCGTGGCATACGCGCGCGCCGAGGCGCTTGAGTTGGCCGAAAGGGGCGCGGAGGCGATCCAGAAACTGGCCAACGTCAAACTCGAATTCAGCGCGGAAGCCGCGCCTCACGCAGGCGGCGCGACGTCCATGCGCTCCTCGGCGCAGTTCGATCTGGTGTTGGAACTGCCGCTCGCGCAGCAGGAGACGCAACAAAAACGCCTGGAAAAAGACCGCGCGCAGCTCGTGAAGAATATAGTCAATTCCAAACGGCAGTTGAGCGACGAAACGTTCCTGAGCAAAGCGCCGCGGCAGGTGGTGGAGAGTATCCGGAAAAAGCTGGTGGAATACGAAGAACAGTTGCGCAAGATAGAGGAAGCGCTGGGCGGCCGGCCATGACGCGGAACCGGTTTGACGCAGAGACGCAGAGACGCAGAGAGTTTGGAGAGGAAAGAGAGAACAGGACGATGAGGGCTGTCGATGTCTTCCTCTTTCTCTTTCTCTCGATCTTCTCCGCGTCTCTGCGTCTCTGCGTCAAAAGACCTTCTCCGCGTCTCTGCGCCTCTGCGTCATTCTTAGGTTCAGTTTCGGGGTCGCTCTCATGACGCCCACCGACTGGACCTCTTCGGCGGTCCTCGAAATCGTGCGCTTGGCGCTCGATGAGGACATTGGGACGGGCGACATCACCACCCAGGCTTGCGTGCCGGAGTCGCTCAACGCCCGCGGCCGTTTTTTGGCGCGGGAGCGGCTGGTGCTGGCGGGCCCATCTCTGCTTCCCGTCATTTACGGGCTGCGCGGCGGGGTCCACGAGTTGAAGATTTTCAAGCATAGCGGCGACCGCTGCGAGGACGGCGAGATCGTCGCGGAGGTGTTCGGGTCCGCACGGACGCTGCTCGAATGCGAGCGCGTGGCCCTCAATTTCATGCAGCGCCTGAGCGGCGTGGCCACCACCGCGCGCCTGTTCGCGGAGCGGGTTATGGGGACGCGCTGCCGCGTGCTCGACACCCGTAAGACCATGCCGGGCCTGCGCGTGCTGGAGAAACTGGCCACCGAGGCGGGCGGCATCACTAACCACCGCATGGGGCTCTACGACGCCATCCTGGTGAAGAACAATCATATTGCCGCCGCGGGAGGCATGTGCGCCGCCATCGCGCGCGTGCGGCCGCTGGGCATACCCGTGACGGTGGAGGCGCGCACGCTCCAGGAACTGCGCGACGCCTTGGAAGCCGGGGCCGAGCGCCTGCTGCTCGACAATCTGGAGCCGGGCGAGGCCGCCGAGTGGATCCGCGAAATCGACGGCCGCGCCACGGTGGAGCTTTCCGGAGGAATCACCATCGAAAACGTTCGCGCCTACGCCGAGGCCGGCGCCGATTACGTGTCCTCCGGCGCCATCACGCATTCCTCGCGCGCCATGGACATCAGCTTCCGCCTGGATCTGGTATGACCCCTCTCGATATCGACCGTGTTCGCCAGGCGCTGCCCGGAAGGCGCATCGAATACTACCCGACCGTCGATTCCACGATGAACGCGGCGGCGCGCCTGGAACCGGGGGCCGTAGTGGTCGCCGAGGAGCAGACGGCGGGCCAGGGCCGCCACGGCCAGTCGTGGCATTCGGAGCCGGGCAGCGGAATCTACTGCTCGATCGCGCTCGATCCCTCGCCGGCGCTGACTCTGGCGCTGGGCCTGGCCGCGCAAAAGGCGATTTTCGAAGCCACGGGACTGCACTGCGACCTGCGCTGGCCCAACGACCTGATGCTGGGCGGCAAGAAGGTGGCCGGCGTTCTAGCGCAGGGCGGCGGCGGTCGCGCGGTCGCCGGCATAGGCATCAATGTGAACCATACGTCCTTTCCGCCGGAACTGGCCGGCGAAGCCGCCTCGCTGCGCGGGTGGCCGCCCCAAAGAACATCCGGTTGGCAGGCGGAAGCGCCTGCCCCACAAGCCGGCGAATCCTTCGACAGCCCCACGGGGCAGCCTTGTGAGGCAGGCGCTTCCGCCTGCCAACCGGGGGTTCCACAAACCCCCCGCCCGGAACTTTCGCGGGAAGACATTCTGATCGCGCTGCTGCGGGCCGTGGACTTCTACGCCGCGCTGCCGCGAGCCGACATCCTGCGGCTGTTTACCCAGTCCTCCTCTTATGCCCGCGGCCGCCACGTGGTGGTGCAACAGGCGGACGGCGTGATTGAGGGTATCACGGCCGGTCTGGACCCGGCCGGGTTCCTGATCGTGCGCCGGGACGATGGAACCGATACCCTGATATTGGCTGGAGGCGTGCGTGCTGCTGGCGCTTGACGCGGGGAATAGCAACATTACCATCGGGGCCTTCGAGGGGCGCAACCTGGTCTTCCAGTGGCGCTTGCGCACCGTCCACGATCAGACGGCCGACGAATGGGGCATCCTGCTGCATAATTTGTTCGGCCCGGCCGACCTCGATATCGAAAGCGTGGACGGCATCATCATTTCGAGCGTGGTGCCGCCCATCGATTCCACCCTGGCGTTCATGGCGGAACGCTATTTCCACACGCAGGCTATGTTCGTGGGGCCGCGCACCAATCTGGGCCTGACCATCCTCTACGACAATCCCAATGAAGTGGGCGCCGATCGCCTGGTGAACGGCGTGGCCGGGTTCGGCAAGTACGGCGGCCCGTGCGTGATCGTGGACCTGGGCACGACCATCAACTTCGACGTGATATCGAGAGACGGCGAATACCTCGGCGGGGCCATCGCGGTGGGCATCGGGATCGCTATCGACGCCCTGTTCTCCCGGACCGCGCGCCTGCCGCTTGTGGATTTCCGGCCGCCCAAGGACGTGATCGGCTCCAATACCGTGGCCAGCATGCAATCCGGCCTGTACTTCGGCGCGGTCGGCATGATCGACGGAATCCTGGAGCGTATAATCGCCAAGATGGGTCCGGATACCAAGACCGTCGCCACCGGAGGCCAGGCGCATCTGATCGTTTCCGGGTCGCGCTATCTCACCACCGTGGACGAGCACCTCACGCTCGAAGGCCTGCAAATGATCTGGGAGCGGAATCACTCCCGGTGAGCGAACCAGACAACAGCCACGCGCCTTCCGCCGAACCGGGCCAGGACTGGGTCTACAACTACTTCAATTACTTCACGGAGATTGAAGAGCACTTCCAGCGCGCGCGCGGGACGGGGCTGTTTCTGCTCTCGCCGCTCGATTGGGCGCTCATCGACACCTGGAAAGACGCGGGCGTGCCGCTCGAAGCGGTGATGCGGGGCATCGATTCCGCCTTCGAGAAATGGCGCGGCCGCAAGGTGAAAACGCGCATGGTGAACTCGCTCGCGTTCTGCGCCCAGGCGGTGGTCACCGAAGCGCAAATCATGGCCGCGGCGGGAGCCGGACGCGCCGCGCGCCGGGAAGCCGCGGCCCCGTTTTCCATCGAAGAGCTGCACGGTTATCTGCGCTCGAGCGCCGCCGCTCTGCCCGCCGGGTATGCGGAGATCGCCGAAGCCCTGGAGCGCCTGGCGGCCGAAGTGGACCGGCACTTCGCCGATCTGGAAGCGCTGGAGCAGCGCCTGACCGTGCTGGAGGAAAAGACCGTCGCCATCGCGCGCACCCGCCAGAGCGAAGAGCAGATGTTCAACGCGCGGCGCGAACTGGACCGCCAGTTGCGGCCCTACCGCGGCAAGATGACGGCCGACCAGTTGGCCCTGCTCGAGAAACGCTACCTGGAGCGAAATCTGCTCGAAGCCGAGGGCCTGCCGCGGTTGAGTTTGTTCTATATGCGGTGAGCGCCGGAAGTGGGACAGACGATCGGTTTTTGTCGTCTGTCGGCTTTTTGTCAGATTTCGCGGACCGGGGCCCGCTTCGCGAACTTCACGGCTGGATTAGAAGCAGTGGAATTTCACGAAACTGAGCATCCAACGTGAGGAGTTGAAGCCCGTGCTCCAGGGCTGTGGCTGCGATCCAGACATCATTGCGCGGAATCGGCCGGCCTGCCTTTCGCAAATACACATCCACCTCGGCATACCGCAGCGCGGTCTCTTCAGTCACCTTCAAGATGCGAACCGATGGCTTACTCAGAAATTGCGCCAACTGCGCCGTGTTCTCCGCCCAGCGATTTCCGGCCCGGAATCCGCTGTATAACTCGCCCAAAACAACGGCTGAAACAGCCACCGTCTCCGATCGCCGCATCACTTCGAGAACAGGTTGGTGTCCGCGCAGCAGCGCCGAGTAGGCCGACGTATCGAGCAACACATTCACCCGGCCGACTCCCAGTCCGCGGGTTCCACTTGACGCATCTCCGCCAGGGCCGCGTCGAACGCGTCAGCCTCCGCATTCGACCATGCTCCGCGAAACTCCTCAAAATCGGAGTTCCTGGCCGGTCTGCGCAGTTGCGCCTCCAGCAATCGAATGGTGGCCTTATTGAGGCTGATGCCTTCGCGACGGCTGGTTTCAAGAATCGCCTTTTCGACCTCCTGAGGCAGGTTCCTGAGAGAAATCGTCATCGATTCACTGTATCAGAAGAACGATGCATAATGCATCATAATGTGATGCATTATCTTTCATGCTGCAATTGTGCGCCGCCGAACCTGTCTCTCGATCATCCTCAATGACTTGCGCCTGGTCAGGAGCAATTCGTAGTCCTTCTGTATGTTCATCCAGAAATCGGCGCTCGTGCCGAAGTGCCGCGCCAGACGCAATGCCGTATCGGCGGTAATTCCGCGGCGCTCGTTGACGATCTGGCTGATGCGGGTGACCGGTACGTGCAACTCCAGAGCGAGGCCGTTGATCGAAATTCCCAGCGGCTTCATGAACTCCTCGCGGAGCATTTCGCCTGGATGAATCGGGGGACGGGTGATATTCCAGCCGCCTTCAGGACGCATGATGCTCATATATTCGCTCCCTCCATTTCAGTTACTGCCAGCATGGACCGCTTAGTCGAACTCCCAGGGCCTGAAGCGATGCTGATGTTCGGCCATGTCCACGCGCTTGCCGCGAAAGCGCACGCCCTCCAGTTCCAGCCGGGTGCGCTGCTCCAGGCCGGCTTCGAATTTGAGCTTGATTTGTCCGCCGGCGCCCACCACCCGCTGCCACGGCAGCCGGTTGCCTTCACGCCGCAACAACTGCGCCACGTGACGGTGATACAGCGGGTACCCTGCGGCGGCCGCCACCTGGCCGTAGGTAGCCACTTTCCCGCGCGGAATCCGGCGGATGGCTTTGCGCATGGCGGCGTCGCGCGAAGCGCTCTTGGGGGCGCGCAGCAGGCGGCGGGCCGCTTCTTGGGATGTCAGACCGGGCTTCATATCGGAGCCCCGCGGAGTTGACAGACGACAAGAACCGATCGTCTGTCCCACAAGATTACTGGCACTTTTCGGCGCTCAGCAACTCCTTTTCCATTTTCAGCGCGATGCAGCCAGAGGCCTTGATTTCCTCCAGCGAAAGCCCGTTCCAATAGAGCGTAGCGGGAACCCAATGCGGCGGCACATTCACCTGCAACTGGGTCACCGTGCGCGTCACAATCTGGATTTCCCTGTCTTCCACTATGAACCTGGCCTGCGCGCGGGCGGTGGCGAACGCGTCCCGCTTGGGCAGCACGATGCGCGTCTCCAGGCGGACGCGGTTCTTGCCGCGCTCCACCATCACCGCGGCGGGTTTCTCCTCGACGGTGGCGTATAGGGTTTCGGCGAACTGGCGGGCGTTTTCGATGGGCTTGCCGTCCAGCGAAACCAGGCGGTCGCCGTTCTTGAGCGGGCCGCTGTACTTGGCGGGAAGCGAGACCAGCACGCCGGGACCCGGGTCGTCCTTCTTGAAGGTGAAATCGCCCAGGTCCAAGGTGGCGCCGGAGTTGGGCGGTATGAGGGTGGTGGGCAGGATGTCGTTGCGCTCGCCGACGTCGAACGTCATCATGCGCACCCACCAGCAGCTCGCGAACCGCGGCGAATTGGTCTCGCAGTCGATCGAATCCGGGAAATCCTTCCGCGTGTGGCCGGCCAGCCACTCGAACAGCGCAGCCATGGGCAGGTTCTCGGCGGCGCGATATTCCAGGTTGAGCCCGCCGTCTTTCAGCTTGCCGGCCAGCGCCTGGTCGTCGGCGCTGGCCCCCACCCACAAAACCGGCGCGTTCTTGAAATTGATGGCGTACACCCGGCCGGAATCGATGGCCGGTTGCGGCGACCCGCCCAGGGCCAGCCCCGCGGCCCACACGTCCGGCATGCGCGAGATGGCGTAAAACACGCCGGCGGCCGCATTGAGGCGGCCCGCCAGGTAGATGCGCGCCGGGTCCACGGCGGGGTCTTTAGCCGCCTCGCGGGCCGCCGCCGCCACGGCTGTGACGCGCTGGTCAATGGTGGCGTTGGCGGGCAGCCCGGCGGGGGTCACCACGCGCCAGCCGAGATCCTTGGTCCAGTTTCGCCATGCCTCGGCGTCGGCCTGATCCATGAGGGCCAGCGCGGGAACCCTGGACGGCGCGGGCTGGGCGATCAACGCGCCACAGGCGGCCAGCGCCGCGAGGCTAATCGTGGCGCATGCGCGAACGGATCTGCTTAACCAGTTTTTCGATCTCATCCGTTTTCTTGAGCGTGGCCGGAGCAGCCTGCTGTTATGATAGCCAAAACGTCAGGCCGTCAGGCTCAAGACAAACTGCTCCATGACGATGCGGTCGTCCGGGCGGGCGTCGCGGAGTCCGCGGTCGGCCTGGAAGATCAGGTTCATGGCGCGCTCCAGTTGCGGCGTGGTGAACTTGCCGGCGGTCTGGTAGATCTGCTCGGCGCGCGATCCCCACATGGGGACGCCGGCGCGCGTGAAATGCGATTGGATCTGCTGGGGGCTGCGCAGGCCCGCCTCGCGCGCCACCAGGGCCATGCGGAACTGGGTCGAGAGAAACGCCAGCGCCAGAGGCAGATACTCGCCCTCGCGCGTCAGGGTGTCGAGTATTTCGAGCGAGTGGGCGCGGTCGCGGCGGCCAAGCGCGTTCACCAAAGCGAAAATGGTGGTGGCGCGGGCCTCCGGCGCGAGCGTGGCGATGTCCTCCGAGGTCACCACGCGGCTGCCCGCGAACAGCGCCAGCTTTTCGATTTCGACGGCTATGCGGGCCATGCCGGCCCCCAGCGATTCCACCAGCAGGTCGAGCGCGTCCGGGTCGAGACGAAGTCCGGCGCGCCGCGCCAGCGCCTCGGCTTCGACGTGCGCCTCGTGGCTCGAATAGCGGCGCAGTTCCACCACTTCGGAAATCGCGCTGTAGAACTTGCGAACACGCTCCTGCTTACGCTTGTCGTCGCCTTCGAAATCGAAGCGGGCGGCCTCGAAAACCAGGGTCGCGCCGGGGGTGGGGTCTTTCAGGTAGGCGATCAGCGGCGCAGGGTCGCCCGCCGCGGCGGCCCCGCCCTCGTCGTCGGAGCGGGCGCGGGGCAAAGCGCCTTCGGCGTTGGCCACCCAGATCAGGCGCTCGGCGGCGAATAGAGAGAGCGCCCGGGCGTCGTCCATAATGGCGGCGAGCTGGATCTCCGAAAGGTCGTGCCTGGTCACGGCGCCCTCGGGGAAGCCGGCGGCCAGAGCGTCCCGGATGCGCTGCCGTTCGTAGGCTTCGGGGCCCAAGAGCAGCACCGCCGCGGGCGGCGGCCCTTTCTTGAGGCGCGCCAGGAATTGGGCGGGAGTCATATTGTGGGGTAAGCCTCCTGGCTTGCCGCCCCTTGCATCAGAAGTTCTCCAGGATTCCGCTCACCACGCCGTGGGCCACGTCTTTGCTGATACGTTCCATGGCCGGACCGCTTTCGTCGAAGTACTGCTGCGGATCGAGCGCAATCTCGTAACGCTGGCGGAACTCGACTCCGTTTTGCGTATACAGAACTTTGTCCGTGCGGCGATCCTTCAGCGTGAGGCGCAGATTCACTACCGCCTCCGCCGCGGTTGCGCGCCCCGAAACCGGATCGGATACGGTTGGGTAAGCGCTAAAGGAGGCCAGCGTTCCCGTGAGGACGGCGTCTGCCTGGTTGGGGTCGGCCACTATCCGGTAGCGGGTGCGCGACTCGAACTCGCGCCCGATGTCCTGCGGCAGCAAGCGCGCCAGTTTGTAGCGCGTGGTCACGTTGCTAAATGCCGGAATCGCAATGGTCTTTACGGTCGAGGGCATCAGGTCGCCGTGGCCGCCTATCTGGTATCCGCAGCCGGCGGCAAAGCACGCCGCCAGCGCAATCTCGACTGCACACAGCCTCGTCATGCGAGCCCCCTGGCCACAGCCACGGCGTTTTCAGCCGCCAGCTTCAGGTTATCCGCCACCATCCAGAACCAACAGGCGTCCGGACAAGCGCTGTCTTCGGCAATGCCGCCCACGGCGATGCCGGGCTGGCCGGCGTTCCCCACGTTGTCAGGCGGCTCCGCGTCCGCGCCGCGCACATTGATCCACTCGCAGGCGAGTCCGCTTTCCAGCGCTTCGATCCCGGGATTGCTTCCGAACTCGACCCACGCCGAAAAGCTATAACCGTGAAACACGGGGGCCTGGATGAGACGCAGCGACGGCATGGGCGCGCCCTCGCCTTCGCCCGGCAGCGCCAGCAGCGCGGCCAGGTGGCGCTCTATCGTGAGCGCCGTCCGATCGAGCGGCGCCGGGGCATGGTCTCCGTAACGCGCCAGGAGGCTGAAAGCGAGCTGCGCGTCGAAAACCGTCTTAGGCAGGTTCTTGAAAGATAGCAGGCTCACGGTCTGCGCCTGTAGCTCCTCGATGCCTTCGGCGCCGAGCTCGCTGGCGGGTGCGAGGATCTGGATTACGGAGCGGCGGATGGGGTTGTGCGCGTGCAGCCGGCGAAGGAACAGAGCCAGCGCGATGGCCGCGGGATGGGCCACAATCTGCACGGCGTCTTCCTCTTCATCCGGCTCCAATTCCACCGCCGGGGCGCGCAGTCGCGCTCCGGGGAGTTCCTCGGCCGCGAAGGTGAGGTCGATAAGGACCGCATCGGGCTCGCCGGCGGCCAGTTCCAGGGCCTTTTGGGAGGAGGCTTCGGAGCCCGCCAGGACGATCGCGCGCATCCCGGAGAGGTTGTCGGCGTCCAAGGCCGTCACCAGCGCCGGTTCGTCTCCCAGGACCGTGAGCAGGCCGGACCGGCCCTCTTCGGCGGCGATCAGGCGGAGGTCGAGCTCCGGCGCGGTTTCCGCCGCCAGATCGCGAATCTCCCGGCCGAGCAGCGTTTCGCTGCCCACCAGGGCCACCTTGGGCCGCTTAACCAAGTTCGTGCTCCGGGGCGCGCGGAGGAGCGGCGCGGCGCAAGCGCCGGCGCACAATTCCGCCGATCCGAATCGCGATGCCGCTCGCGACATACGCCGTCATCATTGCCAGCAGTACCGGCTGGGCGTAATTCCAGATGGCGTAGATGAGAGCGCCCGCGGCGACGATCAGCAGCGGCGTGTAAGGCTTCTGGAGACCGATGCCTTTGAAGCTGTAATAGCGCCAGGTGCTCACCATGAGGAAGCCCAGCAGCGCCAGCAGGGCCAGCCAGACCACGGAAAGCGGCCACCAGGCGATCGGCGCGGCGCCGAAGGCGTAGACCACCGCCGCCACCATTCCCGCCGCCGCCGGAATGGGCAAGCCGACGAAGTACTTGCGGTCCGGGCGGCCGGGGTTCTTGGGTATGGGGTTCTTCTGGATATTGAAACGCGCCAGGCGCACGGCCCCGCACAGCAGGAACAGAAAGGCCACGAAATAGCCGGTGTCGAAGAGCTGGCTGCGCCCGGAGTGTATAAGCGAAAGGTCCACGAACTGCACGCCCCAGGCGAAAGCCAGCACGGCGGGGGCGATGCCGAAGCTGATGACGTCGGCCAGCGAGTCCATCTCCCGGCCAAAGTCGCTGGTGGTGTTGGTCATGCGGGCGATGCGGCCATCCAATCCGTCCAGGAACACGGCCGTCATGATGGCTAGAGCGGCGCCGGCGAAGTGCCCGGCCGCGGCGGCGTCGCCCTCCGTGGCGCCCACCATGGCCCCCTTAAACGAGCGCAGGATGGACATGTAACCCAGGAAAACATTGCCCGCGGTAAACAGCGTGGGCAGCGCGTAGGCCGCGCGGCGCGGCCGGCGCTCGGGCGAGCGCGGGTCCACCAGCTTGTCTCTAAGTCCCATGCGCCTCACCCCCGTCGCGACGCCGCGCGATGATGCTCGAACCCGCCGCCACGCGCATGCCCGGCCGCACGGCAATCTCCCACTCCGGGCCAAACAGCACGTCCATGCGGGAGCCGAATTTGATCAAACCCACGCGCTCACCCAGCGCCACGCGGTCGCCGGGCTTCTTGCGAAACACGATGCGGCGCGCGATCAGGCCGGCGATCTGCTTGAAAACCACGCTGGTTCCGTCGCCCGCCAGGGTCACCATGTTTTGCTCGTTACCGGTGGAGCTTTCCTCCTTGCTGGCGACGTGGAACGAACCCTTCCGATACTCCACCGCGGTGATGCGGCCGGCGATGGGCGCGCGGTTCACGTGGACGTCGAAGACGCTCATAAAGACGCTCACGCGGTTCAGGCCGGGGCCTTCCGCCTTCACCGCAACCACCTTTCCATCGGCCGGCGAGACCGCCACCAGGCCGGGGGGGATGGCGCGCTCCGGGTCGCGGAAGAAATAGAGACAGAAGGCCGCCAGAATCCACAGCGGCATAGCGAACCAGGCCCCCGCCAGCCAAGCCACCAGACCCCCGCTCGCGGCCAGCGCAGCCGCGTAGTAGATGCCGTCGATTACGATCGCCAAATTCTATTCTCACATAGGCGCGGCGGCGCGGACTCTGGTTCAATGGGGTGGCGGATTCTCGAATTCCGAAGCGAATCGCAGGAATCCAGGCGTAGCAACCGTGGCAGCCCCCGGAGGGGGCGGAAGAAAGTTCTTTCGCCCCTGCCGGGGCTTAGTCGATTTCTATGTCTTCCCACGGCTCACGCCGTGGGCTACTTTCTTTCGCTCCTCCGGAGCTTAACCCGCGCACCTCGTTCAATGAACCGGCCGGAGCTTTCGCATCAGCATGCCCGTGGAAACGATCAGGAAGGGTGGATGTATTGCGCTCCAGACGAACGTGGCAGGGCCCAAGATGTACAGCAGCGGAAACGCGATAGCCACATACAAGAAGAAAGCCAGGAGCGTGACGGCCATGGCTAAGCAGGCAGGGAGTTCCTGACCTCGATCAAAAAGCCCGATTACCAGGCCGGCAACAATGGAAGCCAAGATTGTGGTCCAGAGACCACCGCTGGAAGTAATCCGATCCAGGTAGTACCCTACCCCGAAAAAGACCGACCACCCCAACGGGATGGACAGCAGGAGGCGCACAGGCCGCAAGGCTGCGCTTCGAACCACAAGCGAAGCTGCCATGCAAAGATAATTCGCCCACGTGCCCCGGCCCTGCTCCGAAAGATCGCCCACAATCGCGGCCGCTTTATCGGGAGCCGTGAACAGCGAGAGGAGCCACTCGGCAACAGCGTCCTTAGGCATTGGATTCTCCGAATATAGGCAGGCCTTGGAGCAAGCTCCGAAACGCACGTTGGGCCTCGGTAACGCTCGCAAGGCCCATGGCCGTCACCGTATAGAAGCGTTTTGCCCTGCCGCCTCGCTCCGGCCTGGGGTCACCCATGCGAGACATGACGCAGCCTTTTTCTTCCAGGCGGTCGAGAGTAGTATAGAGTGCTCCCGAAGCGGTCTGGCGGCCCGCGCGCTTGGAAATCTCCGCCCTGATCGTGACGCCATAGGCATCATCGCCCAGACGCAGGATCGCCAGCAAAACGACCTGTTCAAACTCGCCGGGAATTATTATAGCTACAATGTAGGCCTAATCGGTTACGCTGTCAAGGTCTAATTCGGGGACCCGAAGACGCAGGCATCTATACTGAAACAGGCAGGGCGGAGATGAACGAGTACACCGTTTTCTTCGAACCAACCGCTACCGGCTGCAGCGCGCATGTTCCCGACCTTCCGGATGCATCGCCGCCGGCGCAACGCTTCAGGAAACCAGGGAACTGATCCGTGAGGCGATGGAATTCCACATTGAGGGCATGCGATTGCACGGCGAGGCAATTCCGGAGCCGACGACGCACATCGAGCAGGTCGAAGTTGCGGCGTGAACCGGAAGATCCAGCGGTTCCGGGTCCCCCGCCGCCGCGCTTTCTGCGGAACCCCAGTTGCACCGGGAACACGGCCGCCATGATGGCTAGATCGCCGGGAACTTCAAGAATTCGGGGATTGAGTTCGCAAATCGATGATTTTCCCCGCCTTTCCGCGTCCAGGCTTCTCCGCGCCGAAGTTCAACCCCTTTCTGGTTTTTCTTCCGATAAGAAGATAGGATAATATCGTGCCGGCGACCATTGTGCCAATAACCGGGCGGCGGGAAGGCGTCTACGCCCTCCTCGAAGCCTGCCTGCCCGGCCGCCCGCCGCATAACATCGGCGTCCTGCTGATCGATCCTTCCGCGGATCGCGGATGGGTGCGTTTTCGCCGGCGCTTCGACGATATAGCCTCCCCCGAGGACGCCGAGATTCTGGAAGCCCTGGAGGAGGATTTCCGCCACGGCATCGCGCGCGAAGGCGGCGAGCGATGGCTGCGCTCGCTCGAGGACTCCTGTTCCAACGCCCTGCGCGTCGGGGAGCGCGCGGCCGTGCCTGTGGACGCCTTCACCCGCGTGCTCGACAGCCTCTTCAGCCGCCATGTGGAACCTCTTCCCATCGAGCCGTATGCGGTCCACCTGCCGCTGTACGGAATGCGCGCGGCCGCCGGGTTCATCGGCGAGGAGATGCGCCCCGAAGAGGAGGACTGGGTGCGCGCGCCCGAGGGAATGCGTCTCGATCGCGACCTCATCGTGGTGCACGTGGTGGGACGTTCCATGGAGCCGCGCATTCCCGATGGCAGCCTGAATATCTTCCGCCTGCACCCCGCGGGCTCCCGCCAGAACAAGATCCTGCTGATCCAGCGCAAAGGCGTTCTCGATAAGACCGCCGGGTGCACGGTCAAGAGATACACCAGCGTGAAGAGGCAAACCGGCGAAGACGAATGGCGCCACGAGCGCATCCGCCTGGAACCGCTCAACCCCGAATTCGAGCCCTGGGACGTGGACCCCGAGGGTTTCGCGGTAGTCGCGGAATGGCTTCGCGTCCTGGAGTGAAAAAAGGCGAAATCGCCCGGCGTCTGCTCGCCTGGTACCGCCAGGGTCACCGCGATCTCCCCTGGCGGCGCACGCCGGACCCCTACTCCGTGTGGGTTTCCGAAATCATGCTCCAACAGACCCGAGCCCAAGCAGTCATCCCTTACTACCAACGTTTCCTTGAGCGCTTTCCCACGGTGGAGCGCCTGGCCGCGGCGGAAGACGAGGAGGCGCTGTCGCTGTGGAGCGGGCTGGGCTACTATTCGCGCGCCCGAAACATGCTGCGCGCGGCGCGCATGGTCGCCGCCGCGGGCAGGTTCCCGCGCGATTACGAAACCATCCGCGCGCTGCCCGGCGTGGGCGACTACACGGCCGCCGCCATCGCCAGCATCGCCTTCGGAATTCCCCGCGCCGCGGTGGACGGGAACGCGCTGCGGGTGATCGCGCGTGTGGAAAACGACTCCTCGAATATCGGCGCCGCGCGCGCCCGGGAACGCTTGCGGGCCATCGCCGGGGAGTGGCTGCCGCGCCACGCCCCTGGGGATTTCAACCAGGCGTTAATGGAGTTGGGGGCCACCGTGTGCCTGCCCCGCCGTCCGCGCTGCGCGGAGTGCCCGCTCGAACCCCGCTGCGCGGCGAGCGCCGCCGGAACCGCCGCCAGTCTTCCGGTGAAACCGCTTCCGGCCATTACCGTGCGCCTGGAAAGCTCCCTGCTGGTGGTGCGTCGGGCGCAACGGGTGTTGCTGCGGCGCGCCCTCATGACCGGCTTCTGGGACCTGCCCACGCCGGAGGACCTCCCCAACGCGCGCCACGGCGCCCGTCTCGGCTCCTTCCGCCATAGCATCACCCATCACCGCTATCTGTTTACGGTGTTCCAGGCCAGCGGCTGGCGCGGGGAGGCGTCCGCGCGCAACGGCCTCCGCTGGGTCGATCCGTCGCAGTTGGCCGAAATCCCCCTCGGCTCCGCCGCCCGCAAGGCCCTGAAGCTGGCCGGCCTGGCCTGACGCCGCCACGGGTCCGGGTCTCTCCGCCGATTTGCGTCTGCGCTGCCGAAATCCGGCCGATAAGATCCATGAGGAGCAGTTTCGGAGACCAGATGCCCACACGGCGAAACGGGCCCCGGAAGACGCCGGACAAGCGGGCCGAGGCGGCGTTGAAGGAGAGCGAGGCGCGCTTGCGCGCCATCACCGATTCGGCCCACGATGCCATCCTCATGCTGGACCCTCGCGGGGCCATCACCTATTGGAATCCGGCGGCGGAGTCGATCCTGGGCTACCGCGCCGAAGAGGCGATTGGGAAAAACCTCCACAAGCTGCTGGTTCCGGAACGCTACCTCGAAGCCCATCGCGCGGCGTTCCCCGAGTTCGTTCGCACGGGACGCGGAAACGCGGTCGGTAAGACCCTGGAGCTGGCGGCCCGCCGAAAGGACGGCTGCGAGATAGCCGTCGACCTCTCGCTCTCGGCGGTCCGTCTGAACGGCGAATGGTGCGCGGTGGGCATCCTGCGTGACATCACCGGGCGCAAGGGGGCGGAAACCGCGCTGGCGGAAGAGGTCCTGCGGCGCTTCATCCTCTTCGAGCAGTCCAAGGACGGCATCGTCGTCCTCGGTCTCGACGGCAGGCTGCTGGAATCGAACCGGTCCTTCGCGGACATGCTGGGCCGCACGCAGGAGGAAATGCGCGATCTGTACGTCTGGGACTGGGACGCCCAATGGACCCGCCAGGAGTTGCTGAGCCGGCTCACGGGGATTTGCTCGGCTCCGGTCACATTCGAGACCCGGCACCGCCGCAAGGATGGCTCCATCTATGATGCCGAGGTGAGCGCCAGCGCGACCAATATAGGCGGCCGCACGTACGTGTATTGCATGCTGCGCGACGTCACGGACCGAAAGGCCGCCGCGGTGGCGTTGCGGGAGGAAAAGGACCGCGCCGAGGCCGCCACCGGCGCCAAGAGCGAGTTCCTGGCCAACATGAGCCACGAAATCCGCACGCCCATGAACGGCGTAATCGGCATGATCGGGTTGCTCCTCGATACCGAACTGAACGAAGAGCAGCGCCGCTACGCCGGGATGGTGCGGGCCAGCGGCGAATCGCTGCTCGAGATCATCGGCGATATCCTCGATTTCTCGAAGATCGAGGCCGGCAAGCTCGACCTGGAGACGCTGGACTTCGATCTCCAGCGCCTGTTGGACGATTTCGCCGCCACTCTGGCCGTGCGGGCGCACCAGAAGGGGCTGGAGTTGTTCTGCAGCGTGGAGCCCGCGGTTCCCATGCTGCTCCGCGGCGACCCCGGCCGTTTGCGCCAGATTTTAGCCAATCTGGCGGGCAATGCCGTCAAGTTTACCCGGCATGGGGAAGTGGCCGTGCGCGTGTCGCTGGAGGAGCAGCGAGAGACCGAGTGCCGGCTGCGCTTCTCGGTGCGCGACACGGGCATCGGCATCGCCGAAGACAAGATCGGAGTGCTCTTCGCGAAGTTCAGCCAGGTGGACGCCTCCACCACGCGGATATACGGCGGCGCCGGGCTGGGCCTGGCCATCTCGAAGCAACTGGCCGAGAAAATGGGCGGAGAAATCGGGGTGCGGAGCGAAGCGGGTAAGGGCTCGGAGTTCTGGTTCACCGCGCGCCTGGGCGAACAACCTAAGGGGGCGCGCACGGAAGCTCGCCCGCCCGCCGAGCCCCAGGCTCCCGAGACCCCGTACTGGTTCGCCGGCCGCCAGGCGCGCATCCTGGTGGCCGAGGACGATCTCACCAACCGGCAGGTGGCGGTGGGCATCCTCAAGCAGTTCGGCCTCGGCGCCGACACGGCGGCCGACGGAACCGAGGCTGTCAAAGCGCTGGAATCCATCCCTTACGACCTGGTGCTGATGGACGTGCAG
Source organism: Bryobacteraceae bacterium (assembly GCA_049520795.1). Lineage (GTDB taxonomy): Bacteria > Acidobacteriota > Terriglobia > Bryobacterales > Bryobacteraceae > BOG-224. The sequence goes on along the minus strand of JBEKPK010000087.1, from coordinate 6,585 downwards.
ATGCCGGTGATGGGCGGCTTCGAGGCTGCCCGCCGCATCCGCAATCTGCAACTGAGCGTCCGCAATTGCGCCATTCCCATCGTCGCCATGACCGCCGACGCCATGCCGGGCGCCCGGGAGCGCTGCCTGGCGGCCGGCATGAACGACTATGTGTCCAAGCCGGTGTCGCCGCCGGCCCTCGCGGAGGTTCTGGATCGCTGGCTGCCGGCCAGGAATCCCGATGAATCGAATATGCCTCACGGCGGAGAAGCTCCGCTTCCCATACCTCCTTCACCGGCCCCGGTTGTCTTCGACCGGGCGGGCATGCTGGAGCGTCTGGGCGACGATGAGGATCTGGCGCAACGGGTCACGGGGGGCTTTCTGAACGACATCCCGCGGCAAATCGAGGCGCTGCGGGGCTGTCTCAAGGCCCACGATGCCCCGGGCGCCGGACGGCAGGCCCACACCATCAAGGGCGCGTCGTCCAACGTGGGCGGCGAGGCCCTGGGCGCGCTGGCCTCCGAGATGGAGAAAGCCGGCAAGGCCGGCGACCTGGGCTTCGTGGCGGCCGGCATGGACGGCCTCGAGCGCGAGTTTGTCCGGCTGAAGGAAGCCATGACAAAAGGCCGCGAACCTTAGCGACGAAGAGAAGGGAACTCCGTGAAGACACTGATTGCCGAAGACGATTTCACCAGCCGCCTGCTCTTGCAGGAATTCCTAAAGAGCTATGGCGACTGCCATATCGCCGTCAACGGCAAGGAAGCTGTCGAGGCCGCGCGCGCGGCGCTCCAGGCGGAGGAGCCTTACGACCTGATCTGCCTGGACATCATGATGCCCGGAATGGACGGTCAGGCGGCGTTGAAGGAGATTCGCCGGCTTGAAGCGGCCGCCAGCGTCGCGACGTCGAGACGGGTCAAGATTGTGATGACCACCGCGCTCGCCGACCTGCCAAACGTGGTGAATGCCATTCGCGGGAAATGCGATTGTTTTCTGGCCAAACCCATCCGTAAGGCGAAACTGCTGGAGGAACTGCGCAAGCTGGCGCTCATCACCTGACGCCGGAGCCGCGATTTGCGCCTGTTTCATCGGAAACAGGCATCCGCGGCCGGAACCGATCACAGCCCCCGCAAAACAATCCGCCCAGCCCTTTCACCCGTTTACCAGCCTCATCCTAGAAACCTCCCAACCCGCCTGCTACCCTGAAATCGAAAGAACGCCGCTCGCTCGCCGGGAAGCTTTTCGTTTCGGCGCCCGTCCGGCGCCCAGCGCCGCGCCGCGCGGGCGGGAAAGGTCGAATTCATATGTGGAGGAACGTCCGAAATTGGGTTCGTTCCGTCAATTGCCTCCCCCGGCCGGAAGCCCTTCCCTGTCGCGTCACCGCGTCGCCCGTTTTCTGAAATTGGCTTCGTTCCGTCAAATGCCGCCGAAAACCCGAGGGATCTCCTCTCACGCCGCCCCTGTGTCCCATTTCAAGATTTTAGTGTCTGAAAACCCGCCATTCCGCGTCGCCGCAATCCCGCAACCCTTTTCTTTTCAGCATGGCCCAGTACGTGCACTCCTCTTCACCGAAGGGAAAAGTCACTCCATGAACGATCCGGCTACTTATTGGTTGAATTTCACGAATTTCGCTTTGCTGGGGTTGGTGGTTATCTGCTGCGGCGCCGTTGCCTTCGGCGTGGTGCAGGAACTGGCGGCGCGGCGCAAGAAGGCCGCCTCCATGTCTAAGCTCGACCGTGAGGTGTCCGACCTGGTCGCCTCTTACGACGGGCATTCGTTCCATGTCCCGGGACTGGGCCTGACCATGGCCGATGGCGGCGAAGAGACCGAAAAGAAAGAAGAAGAGCGGTAGCTTTTATGAACTGCCCGTTTCTGAAGGAGACTCAGGTTAAGTACTGCCAATCGGCGGCTATCCGAAAGCTCATTCCCCAGGTCTACAACGGCCGCACGGATGAGAAGTGCTCCTCGGCGGGTTATGTTTCCTGCCCGGTGTTCCAGGCCCAGCCGGCGGAGGAAGCTAACGGGCGCTGCCCGTTTTTGCGCGAGTCCCTCATGCAGTATTGCGGGGCCGCGCCGGTGGCCAAGTTCGTGCCGTACAGCGAATCGCTGATTTCCCGCTGCGGCAACGACAGCCACCAGTACTGCGATCTGTACCTGGGAATGGCGCACCCCGAGATGTCCGCCGACGAGGTAGACGGAGTATCCATGCCCGGCTGGCTGCGCTATTCCGCCAACCACATGTGGCTGGACGTCACCCAGGACGGCACGTGCCACGCCGGGATCGATGCGTTTCTGAGCCGCACGCTGGGCAAGGTAGATCGCATCACCTATGTGTGGACCAAAGGGCTCCGCCGGCCGGCCGCGGTGCTCACCGTGGCGGGGGTGGACCTCGAAGTGGTGTTCCCCAATGAGTTCCTGCTGACCAACTGCAACCTGTATCTGCGCGCCGATCCTTCCAAGCTCACCGCCGAGCCGTACGCCGCCGGCTGGCTGTTCGAGGGGACCCCGGTCCCAGGGACTACGGCCGACCTGATGGATGGTGCGGCCGCGCGCGAATGGATGGAGCAGGAGCAGCGGCGGGTCAACGAGTTTTTGCAGCAGCAGATGACGGGCTCCATCGGGCCCCTGGCCGCCGATGGAGGCCTGTTCGCCGCCGGAATCGGGCGTGAGCTCGAGCGAGAGCGGAAATTGGCTTTGTTTCACGAATTTTTCTCGCCTTATGCGAGTGGGAAGAGATGAATAGACATTGAGGATCCCCGGGTACCTGTTTTTCCTGGGGGGAACTTTGGCGGCCCTGGGCGCGGGCTGGGCTGGTTTCCCCCATGTAATTTACCAATCGCGCCCGCAGCCGGTTGACTTCAGTCACAAAGTCCACGCCGAGAAGGCCGGCGCGAAATGCGAGGACTGCCACGCGTTCCGCGACGACGGAACCTTTGCCGGAGTCCCCACCCTGGACAAGTGTTCCGGCTGCCACGCCGCGCCCATGGGAACCACCCAAGCGGAGAAGAACTTCATCGACGGATACGTGACGCCCAACCGCGAGCCCCAATGGTCGGTGTATGCCCGCCAGCCGGAAAATGTCTACTTCTCGCACATCACCCACGTCAAACTGGGCGGATTGAAGTGCGAAGCCTGCCACGGCGACGAGGGCGCCACGGATAAGTTGCGTCCCTATCAGCAGGACCGCATCAGCGGCTACTCGCGCGACATCTGGGGAACCGCCGCCGCAAAAGGGATGAAGATGGACGACTGCGTCGATTGCCATCGAAAGCATGGATTCGAGCACAGTTGCCTGGATTGCCACAAGTAGACACGGGCCCATTATGCAGACTACCCGCAGGGACTTATTCAAATTCTTAGGCGGCTCGGCGGTAGGCGTCATGTTCACGCCGGCGCCGTGGCGGCTGATCACAGATACCGCGCTGTGGAGCGAAAACTGGCCTGGAATCCCACGCCCCGCGAGCGGTGAAATCAAGACCAGGTACACCCATTGCGCGCTGTGCCCGGCGGGGTGCGCGGTGCGCGCGCGTTTGGTAGGCTCACAACCCGTGGCGCTGATGGGCGTGCCGGCGCATCCGCTCAGCTTGGGCGCGCTGTGTCCGTTCGGCTTGACGGGCCACCAGCTTCCATACCATCCGGAACGGCTGAAACAGGGACCGGAGCATGAGGCCTCCGCCGCCGTCGCCGGCGCTATCGCCCAATGCGCCCCCGGCGAGCGCATCGCGGTGCTCGACCTGCGTCCCGGACGCACGGCTTCCTGGACTTATCGCCGCGCCATGGCGGCGGTGAAGAACGGAGTCTACCTCACCGCGCCACAGCCGCTGGAAGGCGCCGCCGTAAACCTGGCCGCGGCACGCACTGTGCTGAGCATCGGCGCCCCGGTGATGGAAGGCTGGGGCACGCCCGGAAACGTGCTCGCCGCGCGCGCGGGTTTCCGCCTGATCCAAGCCGAGCCGCTCGAATCGCGGACCGCCTCGCTTGCCGACCTCTGGCTGCGCATCAAGCCCGGCTCCGGAAGGGCTCTCGCGCTCAGCCTCATCGCCCAGCTTGAAGGAAAGGCGATGCCGGCCCAGGCCGCCGCGGAGACCGGTCTCGGCGAAAGCCAGATTGCGGATCTCGCTGGCGAGCTGGCTCGCAACGGCCCCGCGTTGGTCCTGGCCGGCGACGATGTGCCGGAAGCCGTTCCCCTCAACCGCCTCACTGGCGCGTGGGGAAAGGCGCTTATGGCGCGCGCAGAAGCTCCCGTCCCCGATTCCTGGAAGAAGGCCGCGCCGCCGGCGGGCTTGGCTTCCGTCCCCGATGGATCCATCCGGGCGCTGCTCATCGACGAGTCCGTCCCCGGCGATTACATCCCCTGGAACGCCATCGCGCCCAAGCTGGTTCCCGGTAACCCCGTCGTCGTGGTCTTCGCCTGGTCGCGGAGCGGTTACGGACGCCACGCGCAGTTCACTCTGCCGGCCGCCGTCTATCCCGAGATGACCGGCGACGCGCCCGCCGCCATCGATTCCCCGGCGGCCGCGTTTCGCATCTTCACGCCCCTTGTTCCGGCCCCATCTGGCATGGTGGACCCCGCCGTTTTCATCGCCAGTGCCGCGGGGATCGATGCCTCCGGCGCTCTTCGCGAGCGCGCGGACGCCATCCACAAAGCCGGCCGCGGAACCCTCTTTACCTGCGCGGACGTGAAATCCAGGCCGGTGAAAGAGTTGAAGCCGGAAGATTTCTGGAAAGCCCTGAACGAAGGCGGATGCTGGATGGATGCCGGTTGGCAGGCGAAACCGCCTGCCCCACTAGTTGAAGGGACTCGGTGGCAGGCGAAAGCGCCTGCCTCACAAGAGGCGAGCGAGCTGCCGCTGCTGGTGGCGCTCACCGATTTGCCGGGCTCGGCCGGCCTGGTCTCGCCGCTCATGTCCAAGCTGTACCAGGAATCGAACCTGCGGCTGGGCCGCAACCGCGCCGCTCTGAACCCTGCCTCGGCGGCGGCGTGCGGCGTGGGCGAAGGCGCTCACGCCATGCTCCAGACCGTGCTGGGCCAGCGCCCCATCCAGGTGACAGTCAGTCCCTCGGTTCCACCCGGCATGGTGGAGGTAGGCGCCAGTCCGGAGATTCTCGATATCTGCGGCGCATTTTCCCGCGCCAGGGTGGCGCAATCATGACCTCGGCCAACGGAAACAACAAGAATAAGCGCTACGGGATGACCATCGACGTGGACCGGTGCACGGGCTGCGGCGCCTGCATGGTGGCCTGCGCCGTTGAAAACAATGTCCCGCCGGCGCATGAAGGCGCCACCGAGCGCAAAGGCATCACCTGGATTCGCGTCTTCAAAGTGGATAACGGCGAAGACTACCCCGGCAAGCGGACGGCGTTCGTGCCAGTGCTCTGCCAGCAGTGCGGCGAGGATACGCCTTGCGTTCACGTTTGCCCGCAGCAGGCGGTGGATGTGGACCCGGCCACCGGCATCGTGGGCCAGATGCCCGAGCGCTGCCTGGGCTGCCGCTACTGCATGGCCGCCTGCCCGTACCACGCGCGCTACTTCAACTGGTGGGACCCGGCGTGGCCCGTCGGCATGGAAAAAACCCTCAACCCCGACGTGGCGCCCCGCATGCGCGGGGTGGTGGAGAAGTGCAACTTCTGCCATGGCCGCTGGCACGCCGCCAAACAGCGCGCCGCCGCCGCCGGCAAAAAGGAAATCCAGCCGGGCGATTACGTTCCCGCCTGCGTGGAGGCGTGCCCGGCGGGCGCCATCCGCTTCGGCGACCTGAACGACCCGGCCGGCGAGGTGGCCCGCGGCGCCAAAAACCCCGCCAGCTTCCGCCTGTTGGAAAAGCTCCACACCGAACCCAAGATTTACTACAGCTCCAAACGCGACTGGGTGCGGCGCATCGCCGATGCACCCAGGCCGCCCATGGGAAAGGAGAACCTCCGTGGATAGACACTTCATCACGCGCGGGGTGAAACGCTGCTCCACCGGAAGGTTCCTGCTATGGCTGGCCCCCTGGGTGGCCATGCTGCTGTTCGGGCTCTATTGCGCCGGCCTGTGCCTGGTCAAGGGCTTGAACCAGACCAACATGGACAACCGTTTCGCCTTCGGGCTGTGGATATTCCTGGACCTGACGGTGATTGCGCTCGGCGCCGGCGCCTTCTTCACCGGCTTTCTGGTATACATCCTCAAGATCGACGCGCTGAAGTCGGTCATCAACAGCGCCGTGGTCATCGGCCTGGTGTGTTACAGCGGCGCGGTCTGCATTCTGGCCGTGGATGTGGGCCAGCCGCTGCGCGCGTGGTTCACCTTCTGGTATCCCAATGTGCACTCCATGCTCACCGAGGTCACCTTCTGCATCAGTTGCTACCTCATGGTGCTGTTCATCGAGTACCTGCCCATCGCGCTCAAGAACCGCAAGCTGCGCGATGTGCCTTCGTTGCTGGTGTTCGAGCACGAGATGCACAAGGTGATGTACGTCCTGGCGGGCGTGGGGACGTTTCTTTCCTTCTTTCATCAGGGCTCGCTCGGCGGGCTCTATGGCGTGCTGCGCGGCCGCCCGTTCGCGTTCCGCGAGGGGCTGGGCATCTGGCCCACCACGTTTTTCCTGTTTATCCTCTCGGCGGCGGCGG
>JBEKPK010000086.1:0-16367 GCA_049520795.1 Bryobacteraceae bacterium | reverse complement strand
CGCGACCTCGGCGGCGCTAAAGTGGCGCACGTAAAGGTCGGCGCGGCTGCGGTACGAGTAAGTGGAATAGACGGTGCCGCCGGCGCCGGCGACCTCCATCAGCGCGTCCCAAAACGTCGCCCGCCGGAAGAGGCCCTTGCGCGCGGCCGCCTCGCGGGGGATCTCGATGGCGCGCCGGCCGCCGCGCAGCACCGCGCGGAAGCAGCGCTGGGGATCGAAGGGCAACGACGGGTCCGGGTCGGGGAACGCCGCCAGCAAGGCGCGCAGATCTTCCGCGGCGGCTTCCCAACCGGCCCAGCGAAGACGCGACGCTCCCGCCACCAGCGTGCCGCGGAGCAGGATTTCGCGGATGCGCGGCTCGTCTTTGCCGGCCACTGGGAGCATGTGCTCGATCAACTCGCCGAGCGGCAGCTCCTGAACCACCACCGCCGTGAGCGTGATGGCTTCGGCGGCCTCCGAGCTTATCTTGACGCGAACGGTTTGCGGCAATGCCATGGTTCCGATTTCACGCTAGCATAGGTCCGTGACGCCATTGGGTGAGCTGCTGTCGGAAGAGATACGCCGCGAAGGACCCATCCCCTTTTGCCGCTTCATGGAGGCGGCATTGTATCATCCGCAACACGGCTACTACCGCCGGGGGCGGGATCCATTCGGCAAAGCCGGCGACTTCTTTACGGCGGAGCAGATCCAGCCGGTGTTCGGCATTCTCATGGCGGCGCGAATCCGTCAGCTCTATGAGGAGATGGGCGCCCCGCGCGATTTCACGGTGGTGGAATTGGGCGCCGGGCGAGGGGAAATGGCGGAGGCGTTCTCCGAGTGGCGCTACGTTCCGGTGGACATCGGTTGCGGCGCGCTGCCGGAGCGCTTCGTGGGCGTGGCGTTCAGCAACGAGTTTTTCGACGCTTTGCCGGTGGACGTAGCGGTGTACCGCGACGGCGCGTTCCGCGAGCAGCGCGTGGGCTTCGCGGAGGGACGCTTCCACTGGAGCGCGGGCGGGGCCGCGCCGCCGGAGGTGGAGCGGTGGCTGCGCGCCTGGGCGGCGCCGCCCGAGGAGGGCCGCTGGTATGAAGCTTCCCTCGATGCGCCGCGCTGGGTGGAACGCATCGCGGGCGCGATGGAGCGCGGCTTTGCGCTCACCATCGACTACGGCTACACGCGCGCGGAATCGGCGCGTTTCCCAGCCGGCACGTTGATGAGCTATCGAAGGCACACGGCGCGCGAGGACGTGCTGGAGGATCCCGGCGAACGGGACCTCACGGCGCACGTGAACTTTGCCGCGCTCGAAGAAACGGGAGCCGCGCACGGATTGCGGAAGGAACGGCTGGAGACGCTGGCGCAGACATTGCTTGCGGCCGGCGAGCCCGACCAGTTCGCCGCCGCGCTCGAATCCGACGATCCGCGCGAGAACCGGCGGCGGCGCATGCAGCTTAAGACGTTGTTGTTCGGAATGGGCGAGACGTTCCGCGTGCTGCTGCAGCGGCGTGTTCGGTGATCTCCGGTGGGGCAGCCGGTTCCGCCTGCCAACCCGAGCGAAGCTCGGACGCCGCCGGAAGAACGCCGGCGGACGCCGGCGTGGCAGGCCGGAGGCCCGCTCCACGGGCGGAAGCCCGCGGCTCGCGAAGAAGTGGATGGATAGCGGCACGATCCATGCTGCTGGGGATTTCGGATATCGGCGGGACGGGAAGGAGCCTGCACAAAAAAAAGGCCCCGAAAACCGGGGCCTCGAAGTGGATCCTGTTTTGCAGCCCTTGTTCAGGGCGCGCCCAAGCTACTTCTTTTTCTTCGGAGCAGCTTTCTTCTTGGGGGCGGCTTTCTTGGTTGCGCTTTTCATCGATTGATTCTCCCTAACATCAAATTTTGCGATTTGGAAAATCGCAATGTGATTCATATATAAGGTTGTTCGCGAGGAAAGTCAAGAGAAAAATGCATGACGCGTTGGGTTTTGACTTCTTTCGCGTTGCATCGCGCGCTCACGACCATCTCGCCGCGAAGGAACAGGGTCGACGAATCCGGTAGAGCGGACCTCCGGCCCGCTCTACGTGCTAGCGGAAGATCCAGTAGAGCGCCACCATCACCGCGGTCAATACCGCCGCCACAATGCGCGGATCGAACGCGCCGGCCAGCTTGGCGCGAAGGATCACCTCGAGGGGATGCTCCCAAGTGAGGCCCTCGACCTTCTCAGGAGGCGGCGGCGGAGTGAGCAGGCTGACCACCACGAAGACGATCGAACAGAGGCAGAAGCCCCACCAGGCCTGCATCAGGAAAGGAATCCCCAGCCCGGTGGTGATGAGCTTCTCGGTTCCGAACGCGGGCAAGTCCAGCAGGAAGCAGACCGCTCCCAACGAGAATCCGAAAATCAAAGTGGCCAGCGAAGCTTCCTTGGTGCCGCGCCGCCAGAACACGCCGAATAGGAACACGGTGGTGATGGGCGGCGCGATGTTGGACGCGATGGCGTTGATGGCTTCGAAGATGCTGGAGTATCGGCCGCCCTGGGTAGACCACGCCACGGCGAGGATCATGACCACCGCGGAGCTCACGCGCGCGATGTTGACCTGCGCGCGGTCGCTCAAGCCCGGCCGCAGGCGCCCCACGATATCCACGGCGACCAGCGTGCCGGAGCTGTTGAGGGCCGCCGAGACGGCGCTCATCAGAGCGGCCAGCACGGCCGCCGAAATGAGACCCTTCAGCCCGGAGGGTATGAGCTGGGTGATCAGCACGGGCAGCGTCTGGTTGCTGGCCGCGCCGATCTGGTCGCGGAAGAGCACCCAGGCGATGGTTCCCGGCAGCACCAGAACAAACACAGGGAGGATTTTCAGGAACCCGGCCATCAGCGGGCCAAGCTGCGCGTCGCGCTCGCTGCGCGCGCCTAGAACCCGCTGCACGATGGTCTGGTCCGTGCACCAGTACCAGATTCCCAGAATGGGAAAGCCGAGCAGGATCTCATACCAGTTCAAGCCCACGGCGCTGTGGGTGTGCAGCATGGAAAGCTGATCGGGCTTGAGGGCCGCCTTGAACTGCGCGATGCTGTGGATTCCGTGCTGGGGAAGGGCCAGGACGGCGAAGGCCGTAATGGTGCAGGCGCCCGCCAGCAGGAAGACGGTGTTGATGGTTTCGGTGACCACCACGGCGCGCAGCCCGCCCAGGAGCGTGTACACCGATACCACCACGGCCACGGCAACGATGGAAGTCACCACGTCGATTCCGAAGAACCGCTGGAACACGGCCGCCCCGGCGAAGATGCTCATCCCGATGTGGATGAAGAGCGCGGCCACGATGGCCATGAAGGCCAGAAAAGATCGCGAGGCCGGGCTGTAGCGCCGCTCCAGGAATTCGGGCAGCGTGGAAATCCGGCTGCGGAAGTAGAACGGCGCGAATACCAGGGCGAGCAGCACCAGGGTGAAGACAGCGGCCCATTCGAAGTTGCCCCAGACCAACCCTTCGTTGTAGCCGGAAGCGGTGAGGCCCACCAGGTGGATGGTGGAGATGTTGGAGGCGAACAGGGCCGCGCCCACGATGCCCCAGGGCAGGGAACGCCCGGCCAGAAAGAAAACCTGGCCGGTGACTTTCATGCGCCGCGTGGACCACACGCCGGCCGCCATGATGGCGAGCATGTAGAGCACGATGATCGCCAGATCGAGAACGGGAATATCGAGTCGATGAGTCATCGCGGGATCAGTCCAGATGGAATACTTCTTCGAGCGGGGCCATGTTCTCGTCTGGCCGGCCGGCCAGGGCGGTGAAGAAGGGAGCCATTTCCTTCTGCCAGCGCGCGTTCACCTCGAACGCCTCCATGCCTTTGAGGGCGGCCTGGAAATCGGGCGTCTCCAGGTAGCCGATCAGCAGGCCGTCGTCGCGCAGGAACAGGGAATAGTTGCCCCATCCGGTGGCGGAAAGCGCCGCGCGCATTTCCGGCCACACCCGAAGGTGCCGCTCTTTATATTCCGCCAGGCGCTCCGGGCGGACCTGCAAGATGAAACAGACTCGCTGCATGAGTATGCCTCCGTGCCTTTGGGGATCAAGTAGTAATGCTACTACGGCACGGAGGGCGCTGTGGGGCCGGCGCTTCCGCCTGCCAACCTCGAGCCAAGCTCGGCCAAGACACCCGCGCTATTTGGTGAATATGGTCACGTCGGCGTTCATGCCCGGCCGCAGGATCAGGCGTTCGTTGCGGTCCACCAGGATCTTCACGGGAATGCGCTGCACCACCTTCACGAAGTTGCCGGTGGCGTTCTCGGGCGGGAGCAGGCTCATGCGCGAGCCGGTGGAGCCGGCTATGGAATCGACGCGCCCGGCGATACTTCGGCCGTACATATCCACGTGGATTTCGGCGCGCTGCCCGGTGTGGACATTTTCCAACTGGGTCTCTTTGAAGTTGGCCGTGACCCAAGTGTCGTGCAGCGGGATGACGGTCATCAAACCCTGGCCGGGAGCGACGATCTGGCCCACCTCGACGCTCTTGCGCGTGACCACGCCCTCGATGGGCGAGACAATCGCGCAATAGCTGAGCTGCAGCTCCGCGGCCGCCAGGTTGGCGCGCGCCGTCTCCACCGCGGCCGCGGCCGTGCCGGCGTCGGCTGAGCGAATGCCCACCTGCTGGCGATTGGCCAGCGCCGCCGCCACCTCCGCCTGCGCCTGGCTGACGCGCGTGGCGGCGGCGTCCACCCCCGACTTGCGAATGGCGGCGTCCTCGCGGGCGGAGGCCAGCTTTTCCCGCGCGGCTTCGAGATCGCTCTCCGCCTCCTTGGCCTTCTCCGCGTAGGCGTCGAATTGCAGTTGCGAAATCTCGGCCTTATCGGCCAGAGGTTTCATTCGCGCCAGATCCGCCTGCGCCCGATCGCTCTTGGCCTGCTTGGCGCGCATATTCGCCTCGGCGTAGGCCAGGTCGGACCCGGCGGATTGCTGCTGCGCCAGGCGGGCGCGCGCCAGTTCGGCCTCGGCGTCGGCCAGTTGGGCCGCGGCAACGCCCGAGCCCGACTGGGTAGTGGCGTCGGTCCACGGCACCACTACGCGCGCGGAACGCAACTGGCTTTCCGCGCGCGCGAGCTCGGCCTTGGCTATGTCCACGCGCGCCTGGTAATCGCGAGGATCGATGCGCACCAGCGGCTGCCCGACGGCGACCTCCTGGTTGTCGTCGACCAGCACTTCGAGCACGTTGCCCGAGATCTTGGGCGCGATAGCGCCGATATGACCATCCACTTCGGCGTCATCCGTGGAGACCTGGTCGCGATAGTGCATGTAGACGGCGTAGGCCGCTCCCGCAATGGCAAGCAGGACGACGATGATCGCAATCCTGGTTCGGGCGGCGGAGCGCGAATCCGAAACTGTCTCGGGGCTCTCGGGCTGGGCGAATTCTTCAGTAGGGTTGGGCATCGATCTTACCTTCCAGGTTACCTTCTTACGCGTTCCTCACTCCGCCGCCATGGGACGCGTGGTGGACTTGACATTCTTTATCAGCAACATCAGCGGGATGATTCCCAGAAACAGCATCCCCATGAACCAGAACGTGTCGACGAACGCCAGCATATTGGCCTGGCGGAGCATGGACCCGTAAATCAATCCTTGCGCGGCCGCGGCGGCGTCCGGCGGAGAGGCGCCGTGCACGGTCATGAGATGTGACGCCCCATACAGAGACTGCCGGTAGGCTGCATCGAGGGGCGTGAGATGTTCCACCAGCCGGCTCGAATGCAGTTGCGCGCGGCGCGTCAGCATGGTGGTCACGGTGGCGATGCCGATGCTGCCCCCGATGTTCCGCGCCAGGTTGAAGAGCCCGGTGGCGTACTGGGTCCGCGCCTTGGAAACAAACGCGAATGCCGCCGTGCTGATGGGGACGAACAAAAACCCGAAGCCCAGGCTCTGCACCATGCGGCTCCATACGGCCGTCTTGTAGTCGATGTACAGGTTGAACCCGGACATGATGAACAGCCCCGTGCTGCAAGCGAGCACGCCGAAAATCATCAGCCACCGCGGCTGCACGCGCCGCAGCAACAGCCCCACGATAGGCATGCAGAAAATCACCACGAAGCCGCCCGGCGAAAGCACCAGCCCGCTGATTGTGGAGGTGTAGCCCAGCAGGGTCTGAAGAAGAAGCGGCATCAAGGTCGTGCTTCCATAAAGCACAATCCCCATGATCAGCATGGTGGAGGTGCACAGCATGAAGTTACGATCCTTGAGGACGTGGAAATCAATCACCGGCTGCTTCTGCCGCAGCTCCCACAACACCACGCCGACCAGGGCAGCCACCATGATGACGGCGAACGTGGTGATGAACCGCGAGCCGAACCAATCGTATTTCTGCCCTTCGTCCAGCACCACTTCGAGCGCGCCGAGGCCGAGCGCCAGAAGGCCGAAGCCGATGTAATCGATCTTGAGGCCTTGCTTGAATCCTCTGCGTACCAGGTAGGGCGGATCGAAAACCAGGAACCAGCTCAACAACAGCGAGAGGAGTCCCACCGGGATGTTGATGAAGAAGACCCAGCGCCAACTGTAGTTGTCCGTGATCCAGCCGCCCAGAGTGGGGCCGATGATGGGCGCGAACACCACTCCGATGCCGAAAATAGCCATCGCCATGCCCCGCTTTTCGATGGGGAAGCTCTCCACCAGGATGGCCTGCGATATGGGCTGCAGCGCCCCGCCGCCCAACCCCTGCATGATGCGGAACAGAATCAGCAACCCGAGCGACGGCGCCAAGCCGCACATGGCGGAGCTCACCGTAAACAGCGCCACGCAGATCATGTAGAAGCGTTTCCGTCCGATGGCCATGGAGAACCATCCGCCCATGGGGAGAATGATAGCGTTGGAAACCAGATAGGAAGTCAGAGCCCAGGTGGCTTCGTCCACGCTGGCCGAAAGGCTGCCCGCGATGTGCGGCAGGCAAACGTTGACCACGGTCGTGTCGAGCACCTCCATGAAAGTGGCCAGCATGACCACTCCGGCCACGATCCACGGATTGATGGTGGCGTGGCTGCGCTCGGCGGGCAGCCCATTGCGCATGGCGGCCCATCTTCCCGGCGCGGCCGCCGGCGGGTTATCTGGCGTAGAGCGCCTCCATCTGCCCGGCCGAGTGGGCCAGGTCCGCGCGCGACTGGTTGTAGCGGTAGAGCGCCGCAATCTGGTTGTCGTTGGCGCGCGCCAGGGCGTCCTGGGCGCTGATTACCTCGATATTGTTGGTCACGCCAGCCTGAAAACGGTCGCGCGCCTGTTCCACTTCCTGACGCGCGAGCTCGACGCCCTGGTTGGCCACATCCACTTCTCCGCGGGCGGCGTCCAGGCGCGCAATGGCGGTCTTCACTTCGAGCGCGATGCGGCCGCGAATGTCCTGCTCCTGCTGCTTGAGCTGTTGCAGCGCCAGGCCCGCATCGGCGCGCTGCGCCTCGATGCGGCCTCCGGTGAAGATAGGAACGTCCAGACTGAATTGATATTGGTACGTGGGGATGACGCTCGCCGGCGCCAGGCCCAACTGCATCCAGAAGCCGCTGAACGAAACGCGCGGCAGGCGCTCGTCGCCGGCGGTGCGCAGCGCCAGTTCGGCCTGCTGCTGGCGGGTCGCGATCTGGCGCAGCTCGGGCCGCGTGGCGTAAGCCCGCTCGAGGGTTTCATTGACCGCTGTGGGAGGCGTCTCGAAGAAGCTCACCTGGTCGGCCAGCTCGATGCGCCGCAGCGGATCGATATTGAGCAGCCGCGCCAACCCGAACAGGGCCGTATCGAGGCCGGTCCGCGCCACAATCAGTCGCTGCTTTTCGTTTTGCAGCTCGACGTTGGAGCGCAGCGTGTCTATACCCGTGCCCACCCCGTTCTTCTGCAGATCCGCCGCCTGATTATAGAGCGCCTGGGCCAGGTCCACGCGCGATTGCGCCGCCGAGACATCCGCGGCCGCGCGTTGGCCGCCAAGGTACTGGGAGACCACCAGCAAAACGCTTTCCTCGCGCGCGCCGGTTTCCTGCGCGCGGTCGGCCTCCACTCCCAGCCGCGAGGAGCGGTACCGCTCCCACAGCGTCAGGTCGAAGATCGGCGCATCGACGGAGACGCCCGCCTGGAAGGTTTCGTACGGGCCCACGTGCTGCGGGAGGCCGGGAAAGCTCAAGCCCAGCATGGCCTGCACGTTCAACCGGTGCACGATTTCCGAAACATCGGCGCCGGCTTGCGGCAAGAGGCCGGAGCGGGCCATCAGGCGCGCCTGCTCGCCGCGCGCCACCTCCAGGTTGGCCAGAATTACCTGCGGGCTCTGTTTGAGCGCCAGGTTCACGGCGTCGCGCAGCGTGAGCTTCAGGGAAGCCGCGTCTTGCGCCAGGCCGCCGGAGGCCAGCGCGAGTAATATAAGGATGCTCCGGTTCATAGAGAGTCTCGATAATTGCATCTTGGTCGCCATTCAAATTGTAGCTAACCAATTGGAAGGATTAAGCCGGCAACCCCGGGATCTGCCAATATTTGGGCGCTAGACAAAATGATGGCAGACGGGGCGGGAGCGGGGTGCGGTGATTAGGCGCCTTATTCGCCGCACATCTTGCGGTGAATAACGTGGGGTCAGGCCTTCTGGCCTGCCGCCGGCTTCGAGCTGGCGTTCCTAAGGCCCGAAGGCCCGACCCAACTATGCGTTCCGCGCAACGCCCAGCTTGCGCATCTTGGCCTGCAGGGTGGTGCGCTTCATCCCCAGGAGGGCGGCGGCGCCATTTGCGCCGCCCACCCGGCCGCCCGCATCGCGGAGCGCGCGCACAATGGCTTCGCGCTCGGCTTCGGCCAGGGTCGGCGCGGAACTGGCCGCGGCGGCCGCTTTCGGCCGTTTCAGCTCGCCGAGCGGCGCTTCGAGCTTTCGGCCGGGCGAGAGAATCACCGCGCGCTCGATGAAGTTCTGCAGCTCGCGAATGTTGCCGGGCCAGTGGTAGTGGGCAAGCGCCTGCATGGTTTGCGCGGGAATCGCGGTGATGTGTTTGTTCATGCGGCGGGCGTTCTGCTGCACGAAATAGCGCACCAGTAGCGGGATGTCCTCGCGCCGCTCGCGCAGCGGCGGCGCGGTGATGGGGAACACGTGCAGGCGGTAATAGAGGTCCGCACGAAACTGGCGCTCCTCCACCAGGGCCGCCAGGTCGCGGTTGGTGGCCGCCACCAGCCGCGCATCGGTGCGGATGGTTCGCGAGCTGCCCAGTCTCTCGAACTCCCGCTCCTGCAAAACGCGCAGCAGCTTGGTCTGAAGCTCGAGCGGGATCTCGCCCACCTCGTCCAGAAACATGGTGCCCCGGTGGGCCAACTCGAAGCGGCCGATGCGCTGGGCGATGGCCCCGGTGAACGCTCCCTTCTCGTGCCCGAACATCTCGCTTTCGAGTAGCCCGGTGGGGATGGCCGCGCAATTCAGCTTCACGAAGGCGCCCTGGCGCCGCCCGCTCAGGTCGTGGATGGCGCGCGCCAGCAGTTCCTTGCCGGTTCCGGTTTCGCCGGAGATCAGCACCGTGGAATCGGTGGGCGCCACCGTCTCCACCTGCTTGAGAATCGCCTTCAAAGCGCGGCTCTGGCCGACGATCTCCTCGAACCGGCTGTCCGTGCGGATCTCGTCTTCGAGGTAGACCTTCTCCTCCGCCAGGCGCGCGTTCAACTCCTCGATCCGCTGGTAGGAAAGCGCGTTGTCCACCGCTACGGCCACCTGCCGCGCAATCAACTGCATGAACTCGATATCTTGGGAGGAGTACGCATCCTTTTGAACCGAGCCGAAATTCAGCCCGCCCAGGTCCCGCTGCGCCGTGAACAGGGGGAATGTGCAGAAGCTCTGCACGCCGAACGGCGCCAATATTTCGCGGATCACGGGAAAGCGCGACTCGCTCGCAAGATCCGGCGCATAGAAAGGCTGGCGGTTTTCGAGCGCCAGCACGGTGGGCGTATCGTCGAAAGGAACCGGCGCCGTGTATGCCGGGGCCGGGTGGTCGGTCTCCAGAATGTGCAGCCGCACCACCCGCTCGCTCTCGTAGAGCAGCGTGAGGGCTATGAAATCGAATGAGACCAGCGGCTTGAGGCAGCGGCTGAGGTCCGCGAATAGCGCCGACAACTGCCGCCGCGTACCGATGAACTCCGCCACTGCCAGCAGCGCCTCATAACGTGCGCGGGTCTCGTCCGGGGGTGTCGGGGCAGACTCAGACATCGGTGCGTGGCGCCGGTTGTTCTTCAACCGTACCACACCGGGTCGCGCGGGAGATCTTTCGCACCACGGCTCGAATAACGGGCGTCCGCGCCAACAGCCGCGCGCCGGCCCGGTGCATTTCCGCCAGTGCGGACTCCCCTTCGCCATCCACGAAATCCACTTCGCGCAAGTCCACAACCGTCTTGCGGGAAGGGGCGGCGGAGACAGCGGCTCTCCAGCACCGCCGCAGTTCGCCCGCCCACGGACCGGACAGGCTGCCTTCCAGGCCCAGCCGAAGCTCCTCGGGCGAATCGAACAGGGTAATCTTGAGCATACGCGCCGCAGAACGCAGGGCAAAAATGGCGCCACTGCAGAATCTATTGAAAACAAAAGAGAAATACAGGGCGCGGCCCCCCACTGCGGCGGCTATGCCCAAATACCGGCGCCGACGCCGGCAGGCAGCCGTGTGGCTTATGAAGCCACTCGATCCGGACCATCGAGGCCCGAGGCTATGTCCGTCTGGCTGAAATCATTGCCTTTGAAAAGCAGCGGCTCGCCGGTGACCTTGGCGAGAGCGTAGGAGAAACAGTCGCCGTAGTTCAATTGCGCCGGATGCCCGCTGCCCTTGCCGAAATCGCGGTAGGCCTCGCGCGCGATTCTGGCTTGCGCCTCCGTTACCGGCTCGATTGTCAGATCGGCCGCCCGGAGCAGGTCGTCAAGGCGGCGGCTGGCGACCGGGTCGCGGCTGCCATCGATCACCATGGCGGTCTCGAGGAAGTTGGCCGCCGAGATTCGCCGGCGGGCGGCGGCTTCGATCGCTTGCGCGCAAGCGAGCATCTCCGGTTCGGCGCGCAGGATGGCCAGCATGGCCGAGGAATCCACGATCATCGCGGCAGCCCCAGTTCGTCGTAGAGCAGATCGCCATGCGGCGTGGAGCGGAACGGCTCTTTGAGACGGGGCGCGCAGTCGCGGCCGATCTCCACCAGGCGCCCGGCAAGCCCTTCCCCGCGCTCGTGGCGGAGGCGGTCCAGGCGCTCGCGCAGAGCATGAGTGATTGCAGCGGTGAGGTTCTCCCCGGTGATGGCCGCCAGGTCGCGGACCAGTCCCTCGGTCTCTGGGTTCTTGATGTTCAGTCCCATAGAACCATTCTACCAATATCGATATACCCGTATACCTTCTGTTATTCCAAATCGCCGAAGGTGGTCCGCTTCATCTGCAGATCCTACCCCAACAGCTCCAACGCCCCCTCCAGCTCGCTTCGCGCGTGAGCGTTGCCCAGCCGGGTGGTGACTTCGACTCCCTTGCGATAGACCTCGCGCGCTTCGTCTTTGCGGCCCGCGCGCAGCAGGGTCTGGCCGTAATGAAAGTAGGCGCCGGCGTAATCCGGGTCGGCTTCAAGCAGCGCCTGGAATTCGGCGGCCGCGGCTTCCAGGCCACCCGCGTTTCGATACTCCATGGCCAGGCCGTAACGGGCGAAGCTGTCGCCGGGATTCTGCGCCACCATGCTTTTGAGGACTTCCAGCCGGGAGGTTGCCATCTCTTGTGCTACTATACCTCGGGATGTGCTGCCCCTACTTCGACCCCACCCAACCACGCGGCGCCGGCGGATCCGCCATGCTGCCGCTGGGAGGCGAGTGGGCGGGGTTGTGCCGCGCCGAGCCCGCTGCGCCAGTCCAACCGGATGACGCGGGCTTGTGCAACCTCGGCTATGCGCGCGGCGCGTGCCCCCGCTTTCCCAACGGCGAGGGCCCCGACGCCGTGCGTTTCACCGTTCAGGCGGTGGAGGAAACCGGGCTGCGTCTTTACTACGTGGTGGAACGCGACCACCATCCCTTTGCGCATGGCCCACTGGAGTTTTCGCTCGCCTCGGGAGCGCTGATGAATCCGCCCCATGGCCAATGGCTGGGCCGCCAGGCGCTGGCTTACGTCCGAAGCTATCTTCGCCGAAAGGCCGCGGCCGCATGACTATGGAGGGAAAGCCCGTACGCGAATCCATCTCCGAATACGCCGAGTTGGCGCTGCCCACCGACGCCAACGGGCTCGGCAACGTGCTGGGCGGGAAGGTGATGCACTTGGTCGACCTGGCCGGCGCCCTGGCCGCCATGCGCCACGCGCGACGTCCGGCCGTCACCGCCGCCGTGGATAGCCTGGTGTTTCATCACCCCGGCCACATTGGGGATTTGATCACGCTGCGCTCCTCGGTGAACCGCGTTTTCCACACCTCGCTCGAAGCCGGCGTCAACGTGGAGACCGAGAACCTGATGACTGGTCAGAAGGTGCATACCTGCTCGGCCTATCTGACCTTTGTGGCGCTGGACGAAAACGGGAAACCGACTCCGATTCCCCCGGTAATCCCGGAAACGGAGATAGAAAAGCGGCGTTATCGCGAAGCCGGTGAAAGACGCGAGTACCGCCTCGCCATGCGCAACCGGGTGAAGAAGTAGAGGCGCGGCCCGATCAGGCCTCTTTATACATGTACTTGATGTTGGGCTTGTACAGGAGTAAATTGGGCCCCTCGGTCCGGTTCACCTTCAGACAACACTTGTCGTACCACTCGATCGTTCCGTGCAGCGTCTCCCCGTCCTTGAGCACGAAAACCATGGCTGTCTTGGCCTGCATCTGTTTGACGTAATAGAAATTCTCGGCGTTGGTCTGGTCCGGGGGGACAGGCTTCTTTTGCTGCGATTGCGGCTGCGGCGCCCGGCGCGGCGGCGCAATCTGTTCCTTGATTTCGTTCAGAGAAGGACGAATGAGTTTACGGTTGACAGCTTCCACGGATTGCCATCCTTTGATGTGACTATGATTGGCCGTCGCCAGCCCTGGGCGGGCGGCTCAAGTTGGATCGTATTTCCGACTTGAAGACATAAATAACACAACCCACCCCGCGAAGCAACGTGAAGGCGCTAGATGAGCGCCTATGGGCCAGGCCCGCTACGGCGGGGTGGCGCAGGGTTTCACCCGGCAATTTTTTTGCCCTTTTTTTCTTGACAACAATCGCAATTTGCAATATTATGATTGCATATTGCAATAGAAAAGGAGAGGTTGCAATGAAAGGCATTCTACGAATCGCGGCGCTGGCCGCACTGGCCCTGCCCGTGATGGCGCAGGACATTTCCGGCGATTGGCAGGGAACTCTCAAGGCGGGTGCGGCCGAGCTGCGTCTTCGGTTGCATTTCGCCAACACGGCCACCGGCGGCTTCACGGGAACCATGGACAGCGTGGACCAGGGGGCCAACGGCATCCCTATCGCATCGGTTTCGCTCACGGGTTCCAAGCTGAAGCTCGACGTTAAGGCGATCATGGGCGTTTATGAAGCTACCCTGAGCGTGGACGGCAAGTCGCTTTCGGGAACCTGGACGCAAGGGGGCCAGCCGTTTCCCCTCGTGTTCGAGCGATTCGCCGCCCAGGCCCTGCGCCGGCCGCAGGAGCCCGTCAAACCGTATCCGTACCAGGAGCAGGAGGTCGAATATGAAAACAAGACCGCCGGCATCCGCCTGGCCGCGACCCTTACCGTCCCCCAAGGAAAAGGACCATTCCCGGCGGTGGTGCTGATCCCCGGTTCCGGAGCGCAGGATCGCAATGAGACAATCTTCGGCCATCACCCGTTCCTGGTGCTGGCCGACTATCTCACCCGCAAGGGCATCGTGGTGCTGCGCGCGGACGACCGTGGCGTGGGCAAATCCGGCGGCAGCCTGGCGACTTCCACCACGGCCGATCTCGCCACCGACGCCGAAGCCGGTCTGGCCTATCTCAAAACCCGCGCCGAAGTGAACCCACGGAAAATGGGCCTGCTCGGGCACAGCGAAGGCGGCGTGATCGCGCCCATGGTGGCGGCGCGCAACGCGGACGTGGCGTTCATCGTGATGCTGGCGGGCCCGGCCGTGCCCGGCGACCAGGTGATCGTCGAACAGGTCCGCATGGTGGCCAAACTGAGCGGCGCATCCGACGAACAGGCCAACACGAATGCAGGGATGGAGCGCGACGTGCTTGACCTTGTGAAGCAGGAAAAGGATCCGGCTGCCCTGCAGGCGAAGATCAAGGAGAAGATTGGCTCGGCCATCCCCGACGATCAGCTCAACCCGCTCACGTCGCCCTGGTATCGCTACTTCATCGCCTACGATCCGGCCCCCGCGCTGGCCAAGGTGAAGGTTCCGGTGCTGGCCCTGAACGGCGAAAAGGACACGCAGGTTTCGGCCAAAATCAATCTGCCGGTGATCCGCAAGACCCTGGAAGCCTCCGGCAACAAGGACTTCGAAGTGGTGGAAATGCCCGGCCTGAATCACCTCTTCCAGACCGCCAAGACCGGCGGCGTGGGCGAATACGAGCAGGTCGAAGAGACTATGTCTCCGACCGTGCTGGAGAAAGTCGCGGCCTGGATTCTGAAGCGGTAGCGCGCCCATAGGCGGCTTTCCGAAGGTGGGGCAGGCGCTTCCGCCTGCCAAGGTGGCATTATGTCCGGCAATCCGCCGTTCCCTCGCCGGGCGGGGAACTGCCTCACAGCGAGCTTGACTTCCTATTTTCAACCGCTTACCATGAAAGCGTAGTCTCGGTGAAGGCCTGCCCGCGTGGCAGAGATTGGTCTCCTTCACGGGGAATAGCCGAGATGAAGAAGAGCCCCTTGTTTCAAGGGGTTTTTTCTTTTGTGGGGGTGATAAAATTCGTCTCCACCGCGCGCCGCAGGAGATCCCCCTCCGCACTCCTCCCCATGATCGCCGCGCGAATGCAGCCGGCCCACATGTCTGCCAGGCGGATGATGGGCTCGCTCTCGTCGCGCCGGCTTCTCACCATCTCAAGCGAGATGCCGCGGAGCCGCAGAGCGTTGGTGAGTTCGGCAGCTTTCTTGCGGTCGATGCCGTCCACGAAGACCCTCGCCATGTATGAGGGCCCCGCCTTCCGTTTGATGGCGTGCACCACAACATCGATCAACGGAAAGAAATACGGCAGCGGCTTCGGGTACGAACCGAAGAAAACATCTTTCCGGCCAAGGTCCCGTTCGAGCGCGAGTTCGAGGTACCGCAGGCGGCGCAGCGCCCGCGACTTGTGCCATTTCCGGTTGCCGGTTCCAGCGATCCGCTCGATGTCGGTGAGCGCCCGGCGGAGTTCTTCCTGCTCGCGTTCGCTCACCACGGCCACGACCACAAAGACGCGCGACGCGTCGTCCTGCCCGGTCTCATCGACGTAGCAATAAAGTTTCTGTTTCCCGGGCGGCATGGAAGGCGGGCGGCGGTCCGATTCGGGATCATTATAGAGCAACGAGGTTCGCCTCGCACTTCCCCGCGCGCCTTCGGATCACCGTAGCAGCCTCTCAGGCGGCTATGCCGGCGCGTCGCCGGCATTCTGCCTGGCCGTCCCTCCGAACCCTACTTCCCCTATTGGGCCACAGGTTGCGCGAGATTCGGCAGCGGAACCGAGAGCGAACCCACGCGCGCGCCCCGTTCGTCGACCACGGCAATTCGCATCGCGACGGCTGACGGGTCGCGATGTATCCTCAGTTCCAGCCGGACACCCTGCTTCAGCGCTTCTTGGTAACTCGCCTGCGGTAAATCCACCGGCACGGTCCGGCTGGGGCCTTCGTAGCGCTCGCCAGCCGCGCCCGTTTGCAGCCACTGCAGGCGCACCGCTCCCGTCCATCGTTCCGAATCATGCGCCAGGCTGAGGTCCGCGGGATCCAGGTGGATCACCACCGCCAGGGCGCTGGCATCGTCGCCCGCTGGTTCCACGCTTGCCTGAATCCCGATCTCCGAGCCATCGAGAGGCGATGCGAGCGCGCGCGCCAGGCGATCCACCGCCGCGACGCTCGAATCTTCTTCCATCCCCGTGGCGTAGTAGCCGCGGCGAAAGCGGAGTTGCACTCCCGGGCGACCAGTTCTGACGCGAATCTGGTGGTAAGCGCCATCCTCGGCGATGGCTTTCGGGTAGTAAGTCATCACGTAGACCTCGCGCGAGTCGTCGAGCGCCTTGCGCACGCCCCGGTCCAGGTCGTTCCGGTTGACATACGCCACCCCGCCGGTTTCAGCCGCGATGCTGTTCATGGTGCTGATGTTGATGCTGGCGGCGGAGCTTATGGAAAGGCCGCGGGCGTCTATGGGATAGACCGAAACGTTGGCATCGTTCAAGGCCGCCATGGTTCGCTTCATCTCCACGCCGAACGTTCGCCACTGATCTTGCGGCCCGGAATACCCGACGCCCGGCGCTCTGGTCCGTTGCGCCGTACCGACCTCCAGGGGAAACGCCGCCGACAACCACAGCAAGTTTTTCCGCCCGG
>JBEKPK010000085.1:0-16384 GCA_049520795.1 Bryobacteraceae bacterium | reverse complement strand
GTGATGAACATAAACCCGGCGCCAGCCAGAATGCCAAACGCGTTGCTCATGATGCTCAGGCAGGGGATGGTGATCATCGCCGCCAGGTATTTCGGTGCCAGCACAAACTCAATCGGATCGAGAGCCATGGTCCGGAGCGCGTCGATCTCGTTGGTGACCACCATGGTTCCGATCTCGGCTGAAAATGCCGATCCCGACCGGCCGCTCACCACGAAGGCCGTCAGGAGCGGGCCCAATTCGCGTGTGAACCCGACGGCCACGGTGTCCATAACGTACTTCAGCGCTCCGAACCTCCGGAGTTCCGCCCCGGCTTGCATGGCCAGGATGAATCCCGCACATGCGGACATGGTGGCGACCATCGGTAGCGCCTCCACGCCGATAGCCGCCATCTGGCGCAACGCCGCCCGCCAGCGTCCGCGCTTGCCCACGAGCGGCAGCACGCGGGGTGTGGCGCGCAGCCCCATCCAGCCCTGAATGGTAAGTCCACCGAGGTAGGCAAGTCCGCGGACGGCGCCGCCGCCGATGCCTTCCAGAACGTTCACGTGCTTGCCTCCTCGCCAGCCGCGTCGAACAGGCGATCGAGATGCGCGATCTCGAAAAGGTAGCGCGGCTGATCGTGGATCCCGCCCAGGATCAGCCGCGTGCCTTGCTTGCGTGCAATCCGGACCGCCTCCACCAGCGTCGCCAATCCGGAGGTGTCGATGTACGAGACATCCGACAGATCGACGGACACGTTGGCCGGCTTGGCACGCAGGGCGTTCGACAGCGCTCTACGCATCTCGCCCGACGTTGCGATGGTGATCCGGCCGTGGATGGCAACCTTGTCCCCCACCCCGGAACCACCGCTAGCGGCATGGATATCATCAGGCACTTGGGCACCCCTTACCTCATGGAAAGCTCTGCCGAGTCCGCGCGTGCTAACTGGCCTTCGCGAAGAGCCGGCGGTCGCTGCCGTCCAGAACGGCCTGCACCTTGGCGGACTGCTCCTTGGTGAGCGTGGTCTGGAGGACCGTGCCTCCGTAGCCGCGAAACTGCTCGGCCACTTTGACCGGGTCGACCGTGCGCAGCATCGCCAGAACCGCCGAGTCGCCAGGCTGGACCATGGCTCCGGTGCCCTTTACGAAGGCGGCCGGGATGCCGAACTCGTCCTTCCACCAACTGGCGTCGAGCGCGCCACCCGTAGCGCCGAGGGCTCCGCCGCCCAGGGCTCCGGCGGCCACCGTGCCCGCCAGCACCGCGCCGCTGGCCCCGGCGGTGAACGGGAGTGCAATCAGCGCGCCAATCAAGGAACCCCAGAAGAGGCCCCACCCGGCGCCTTCGCCGGTGGTCATCTGGTGGCTCTGATCCACCCTCAGCTTGCCGCTGTAGTCCCGATAGACTGCCACGGCGTCGCGAAGATCGACCACCCAATCATCGTCCATGGCACAGAGCTTATTGAGAACCTCTGAAGCCCGGTACATGTCCTGTTTGAATCCAACCACAATCAGTTGCGACATCGTTAAACTCCTTCCTTCATTGGTATTGGTTTTGTCTCGCACGGTCTCCTTCGCAGCAGCGGAAAAAGCCCCCGCAAAGGAGACCGGTCTGTTCGTCGAGTGTGCGTCCCGCGCCACCCGTATCTTGGTTGTGCTGTCGCGCGCGGCGTTCTTACTTCTCCAGCCGCGCAGCCGCTTCCTTCAATTGTCCGGCGATCAAGTGCTTCAGCTTCGTCTTCGACTGTTCGTGCTCTTCGCGGATCCGCTTCACGCGTGCATCGAAGGTGGCCTTGATCTCACCCTGGGTCTTTTCGGCCTTTTTCTGGAGGGCCTGCACCTTGGCGTCGGTCTCGCTATTGATTTGCTCCGCCCTCTGCTTGGCCTGATCCAACTTGGCTTCGAGCTTGGCGTTGAGCTTGTCGATCTTGGCCTGGAGCTTGGCCTTGCGTTCGCCCCGGGCACGAGCAGCCTCGGCCTTCAACTGGTCGATTTCCGCGCGAAGCTCCGCCACATCTCTGGCCCGTTCATCGTGCTCGACGAGCGTTCTGACTTTGCGAAATACGGTTCCGCCCAAGGCTTCCATTCTGGTATCCACGGGAGTAATCCACTCCTCGCTGACGTCCGCGATCACCGCGCACTTGCCGGGTGTCAGCGTGGCGGCAACGTCGTCGACAAACTCCGCGTCGACTCCCGCCACGTGCAAGTCGCCGATGCTGCCGGCCAGCAAGCCGGCCGTGGCGCCGACAACCAGGCCCACCGGCCCTTCGAGGAGTCCGATCAGGCTGCCAATCGCCGTTCCGCCGATGGTGCGAATCGGGAAGTCGTCTTCCGACTGCTTGACCGTGACCGTGCCATCGGCGTTCTTCTTGATCACCGCTTCCGCGTGAATGGTGATGCTTCCTTCATTGTCGAGTTGCTTGAGGGCATGCGATCCCTCATAGGTTTTCGATTCGTCGTTAAAGACCACAACAAGCATTTTTTCCATTGAGATGCCTCTTTCTAGTGATGTTTTCTGCCGATGTTTACGCAGCACCATAAGCCGGCAGTTTGGGCACATGGTGTATCGCGGTGGCGAAACTGGTCACCGCTACACCGTCTACGATGAGGTCAACACCGACGGCCAGTCCGATGAACCAGAGGCCCGTGATCGGCATTTGCCAAAGCACCATGACCCCTAATGCCACCGAGACGACCCCGGAGAAGACCGCCCAGCCCCAGCTTGGGAATTTCGCCATTCCCGAGCCGATGGCGCGGAACAGTCCGCCCACAATGAAGAACGAAGCTAGCACCACGGTGAGGGTTTCGGCTCCCATAAGCGGATATCGAACGAGCAAATATCCGGTGAATCCCCGTAATAGGGCAGTGAGCAGATACAGGAAGAATCCGCCCCAGGTCCCTGTAGTGAACGATTGGATCAAGGCGACGACGCCGCCGATCAGAAGCAACCAGCCGACAACCAACACGGTAGTGAAGGTGGCGGTGATGTTAAATGCAATGCAAGCCACGCCGAGAGCAATGAACAAGATTCCAAGGAACAGGAACCAGCCCCAGGATCCGCGGACCTCGTCCATGCCGGCGATGAGTGGATTGTAGGTAGTTTGTGACATCGTTTTTTTTCTCCTGAAATGAGATTACGGGAATTCGGGATACCAGTCGTGAGTTTGCGGTCAGGTTTTGGTGGAAGGAAGGGTTGCAGCGCGGATTGATCACAACCAGTCCGACATGTGGATCCGATCCAACTGATTCCGGCAGCTTTCGGCGCGCTCGAGGTAAAATAAAGAACCAGACTCTTGAAAACGGGCGGCTGAGCGGTCATGAGGGAATTTCCGCCATTCCGGCTGGACACCGAAAACCAGTGTCTTTGGCGCCGCGGCGATGCCCCGGACGACCAGCGCGTCATGCTGACTCCCAAAGCGTTCGCCGTCCTGCGTTATCTGGTGGAGCGTGCCGGCCGCCTGGTGACCCAGGATGAGCTCCTGGAGGCGGTGTGGCCCGATACGTTCGTCCAACCGGAGGTCCTCAAGTACCAGATCGCCGATATCCGGGGCACGCTGGGGGACCGCGCCAGGAATTCTCTTTTCATCGAGACCCTGCCCCGGCGCGGGTATCGGTTTGTGGCCGCAGTGAGGGAATCTGGGCCCGCAGAAGCCTCGGCGTCGGCGAGCCTGGATCGCGGCAGAATGGTGGGTAGAGAACGCGAGCTGGGTGCGTTGCGATCCTGCCTCCGAAGGACCTTGAAGGGCCAGCGCCAGATCGTCTTCATCACGGGGGAGCCGGGAATCGGAAAGACGGCCCTGGTCGATGAGTTTCAACGCCTGGCCGCCGCCGAGGAACCAACCCTTCGCATCGCCCGGGGACAATGCGTGGAAGGGTACGGAGGCGCGGAAGCCTATTACCCGATGCTGGAAGCCGTGGGTCAGTTGTGCCGTGGCCCGGGTGTCCCGGAGGGAAAGCGCGTGGTCGAAATCCTGGCCGCACAAGCACCCACCTGGCTGGTGCAGTTTCCGGCGCTGCTGAAGCGCGAACAGCGCCAGATGTTGCAGCAGGAGATCCTGGGGGCGACCCGGGACCGCATGCTGCGCGAGATCCGGGAGGCGTTGGACACGCTTAACCTGGAAGCGCCCCTGCTGTTCGTGTTCGAGGACCTGCAATGGGTGGATCCCTCGACGGTCGATCTCATGTCCGCTCTTGCCCGCCAGCGGACGACAGCGAAGACCATGGTGATCATCACGATGCGGCCGGTGGACGTGGTAGTTCCCGACCATCCGCTGAACAGGCTCAAGAAGGATCTTCTGGTACATCACCTGTGTCAGGAGATGACTCTCGCGCCGCTTGAGAAAGCGGACGTAGCGGAATACCTGGAAGCGGAGTCGCCAGGAAGCAGCCTGCCTGAGGGTTTTGCCGAGTTGATCCATCGGCACTCGGAAGGCAATCCGTTGTTCATGATCGCCGCACTGGAGCACATGGCCGAGCACGGCCAGATCTCGCGCGAGAACGGGAGGTGGCGCCTCAGAGTCCCCATCGAGGAAATGGCTCTCGAGGTACCGGAGACACTGCGTCAGATGATCGAATCCCAGATCGAGCACCTTACCAGTGAACAGCAGCGGACGCTGGAAGTGGCCAGCGTGAACGGTGTTTTGTTTTCGGCCAGCGTCAATGCCATCCCAGCAGGTCTGGACGAGGAGAAGTTTGAAGAACTTTGCGACGAGCTGTCGCGCTGTCACCACGTGGTGCGCTGGGCGGGATCGCGTCAGTTCCCGGACGGGACTGTCTCCGTGCGCTACGAATTTACGCACGGGTTGTACCGGGAGGTCTTCTACCACCGGCAGACCCCCGGGCGCCGGGCGAAGCTGCACCTGCGCATCGGGGAGCGGCTGGAGGAGCTTCTCGCCAAGCATGAAAGCGAAGTGGCGGCGGAACTGGCGGGCCACTTCGAACAGGGTGGCGATTGGCAGCGTGCCATCAAGTACCTGCGGCTGGCGGCGGATACGGCCGGGCGGCTGTTTGAACCCCGGCAAGCCGCAGTGATTCTTGAGCACGCTCTGGAGCTGCTGAAGAAACTGCCCGATGCGGAGCGCGCCGTGAGCGAGACCGGGATTCTGGAGAGGCTGGCCGGGGTTTATGCTGCGTTGGGAGACATCCGCGCCTCCGAAACCTACGCGGCCCTGAGTGCAAGAGCGGCTCACCACGGCCTGATCGATGTTGAGGTGCGTGCGCTGGTCGAGTGGGCATTCATTGGGTCATGGGAGAGTTCCGAGCGCGGTCTCGAACTGCTGGAACGGGCACTCCACGCGGTTCGAACTTCCGATCCGATGAAGCACCTTGCGGCGTATGCGGACTGCCTTTCTTTCCGCTTGTGGCTGTGTGGATGGAATCCTCGGGACGCGGAGGAGTACCGGAATGCGATCGGTGAGATCCGGAAAGTGGGCGACCCACACGTCGTCGCACCGCACCTCCTCAACTACAGTTGCATCCAATGGTGTTCGTCCGAGTACCGTGAGTCGCATCGAAGCTACGCCGATGGCCTGAAGATGTTGCTCGGTGTCGACAGTGTTCACCCGTCTCTGTCCGGTATTCGCTGGGGATTATGGGAGCACGTGCGGCAGTTGGATCTTGTGTTCCTGGGAGAGTGGGGCGAGGCTTTGCGGGAGATTGAGGAAGCGATCGCGATGGCGCACAAGAATGGAGATTATTTTCTCCGGGCGCGCGCCATGCAACTCTGCCGGGCCTGGCTGCATCTCCATGCCTGCGACTTTGCCGGCGTCCTGGCGATCTGCGAGTCGGCGGTTCCCTTGGTCCGGGATCCTGTGCTGCGCGCCGCGCCTGGCTCTCCACCCCAGTTTCCCTGGCCTTTCCAGCAGTCCGTGGTTCTGAGAGGTTCGGCGGAAACAGCTTTGGGAGAATACGATCGTGCTCGTGAGTATCTCTTCGCGGCCAGGGACGACATGGCTCGCCAGAAAACGCTGAACGACTGGTACTGGCGCATGCCCCTGGAATCGGGCCTCACCGAACTCTGGCTTGCGGAGGGAAATCTGGCGCAGGCCCGGCCGCAAGCCGAACGGTTTCGCAGCGTTACGCTGACAACCGCGGAGCGCACCTGGCAGGCGCTGGCTTGGGAAGCGAATGCCCGGGTCGCAATGGCCGAACGTGACACCGCGCGCGCGCAAGAGTGCATCGCCAGGGCTCTGGCGACGATGGAAGGCTTCGAAGTGCCGCTGGCGAGTTGGCGCGTTCACGCCACCGCCTTCGAATTCTACCGGAACGCAGGCGATCGAAATTCCGCGGAACGCCACCGGGCACTCAGCCGCGAGACTATTATGAAGCTGGCAGATTCCCTGCCTGCGGAAGAGCCTCTCCGGCACATATTCCTGTCATCACCGGCGGTTAGGAGAATTGTCGGCGCTTTCAGCGAAACGCGAGCATCGTCGCCGTCTGGTTGACGTGTCCCATGTACGCCTCGCCGTAGGTACTGAAGCCCACCGACGGGGTGTTTGCGAACAGGGCACCGAAGGCCTCGCACTGGCCCTCGTCCTGAAGTTGCAACGTCCGCCAAATACAGTTGAACACGATCAGAGCGCGTTGGGAACCCTCCAGCGCCCTGCGCGTGTCGGCGAGGATATCGGTGGACTCGAGCAGTTCCAGCTCCGCGCCTTCCCGAATCCGGCTGTAGAATACGATGCTTCCGTCTGCCAGAACGCGCTGCGGGCTGCGTACGAATAGCTCGCCGCCCACCATCAGGCCTACCGGGTTGTTCATGAAGCGGTCTACCACGCCGGCACTGTCGATTCCGAGCGCTTGCGCGTACGCCTCCACGGCGGGCACGTCATCGAAGCGGCGCACAGTGCGCGAGGCCCCATTTACTTCAGTGGCGGTCAGCGTTTTTCCCAGCAAGCGGAAGCTCTGCGTCTTGATGATTCTGTAGCCGGCCGGTACGCGCAACAGCGCCAGAACGGCGGCATGTTCAAACGTGCGGCCATTGGCGGCAACCAAGGTCGCGTGGAACGCCAGGTCGTCACCGGCCGATCCGCCGACGAAGGGAATATCGGTCAGATCGCGAATGCGTTCCATGACCGCCTCCCCGGCGCCCGACAGGCCATCGGCAACGATCAGCCCCACATGTGTGCCCCGGTCGAGCCCGGAAAGTGGACCACCCATCTGAGCGGACAGGCTTTCCAGAGCGGCGGAGACGGCCAACGGACTCTCGAGGTCCTCCACCACCGCCGTGGCCGCGGCACTGACAATCTCGGGAGGAAGCGACATGGCGACCATGGAACACGTCGTCATCCTGCCCGACGATATCTCGCCCGCGGTGGTGCAACCGATGCTGGCCGCGCGCGGAAAGGCCGCTTTGATTGAGGCGCTCAGCGCGGCGAGAGAATGGCAGGTTGAGGCAAAGTACACCACAACCGCCGGATCGGCATTCCCGCGCAGCCCGGAGATCAGCGTATCCTGCTTGGTGGAGTTTGCGATTTGAATAGCCATTTTTGTCGTCGCGTTTTGCAAACCTTCTGCTGCCGCCACACAAAACTACATTGCACGGGTAATGCCAAAGAGAGCCCAATGCGGCATTTTGAAATCCAGATTATCATGTCGCTACGGAAGCAGTTCTCCTGCGCTTGTGGTCTAAGACCCAAAATCGGGCTGAATGCCGCGATGCCGGGCGGGCTAACTAGATGATTCAACTGCTCGATGGTAAGCTAAAAAGCTGAACCCCTGGCGACGGGTGGCCTGCGGCCATGAAGGAGTTCCCACCATTTCGGCTAGACGCGGTTAACCAGTGCTTATGGCGCCGCGGGGACGCGGGAGACGACGAACGCATCATGCTGACTCCCAAAGCGTTTACCGTCCTACGTTATCTTGTGGAACATGCCGGCCGCCTGGTTACCCAAGACGAGCTCCTGGAGGCGGTGTGGCCCGATACCTTCGTCCAGCCGGAGGTCCTGAAGTACCAGATCGCCGACATCCGGGGCACGTTGGGGGACCGCGCCAGGAATTCTCTTTTTATCGAGACTCTACCCCGGCGCGGGTATCGGTTTGTGGCCGCCGTGAAGGAGGGTGAATCCGCTGGAGCCTGGGCGCC
The DNA here is from genome assembly GCA_049520795.1 of Bryobacteraceae bacterium. Lineage (GTDB taxonomy): Bacteria > Acidobacteriota > Terriglobia > Bryobacterales > Bryobacteraceae > BOG-224. The sequence continues at coordinate 8,329 of JBEKPK010000085.1, read as the reverse complement.
GGTGAGCCCGGAACGCGGCAGATTGGTGGGCAGAGACCGCGAGCTTGGTGCGTTGCGAGCCTGCCTTCGAAAGGCATTGAAGGGCGAGCTCCAGATTGTCTTTATCACGGGGGATCCGGGGATCGGAAAGACCGCTCTGGTGGACGAATTCCAGCGCCAAGCCGCCGCCGAGGCACCAGCTCTCCATATCGCCCGGGGACAGTGCGTGGAAGGTTACGGCGGCTCGGAAGCCTATTACCCGATACTGGAAGCAGTGGGTCAGTTGTGTCGTGGCCCGGAGGGGAAGCGCGTGGTCGAAATTCTGGCCGCGCAAGCACCCACCTGGCTGGTGCAGTTTCCGGCGCTGCTGAAGCGCGAACAGCGCCAGATGTTGCAGCAGGAGATCTTGGGGGCGACCCGGGAACGCATGCTGCGCGAGATCCGCGAAGCGTTGTACACGCTCAACCAGGAAGCGCCCCTGCTGCTGGTGTTAGAGGATCTGCAATGGGTGGATCCCTCGACGGTCGATCTCATCTCCGCTGTGGCCCGCCAGCGGACGACAACGAAGGCCCTGGTGCTCATCACCAAGCGGCCGGTGGACATGGCAGCTCCCGAACATCCGATAGAGAGGCTCAAGCACGATCTGCTGGTTCATCACCTATGCCGGGAAATTACTCTGGCGCCGCTCGAGAAACCGGACGTAGCCGAATACCTGGGCGCGGAGTCTCTGGGAGGCAGCCTGCCTGAGGGTTTTGCCGAGTTGATCCATCGGCACTCGGAGGGCAATCCGTTGGTCATGATCGCCACACTGGAGCACATGACCGAGCGGGGCCTGGTCTTGCGCGAGAACGGGAAGTGGAGCCTCAGGGTCCCCATCGGGGAGATGGATATCGAAGTGCCGGAGACTGTACGGCAGACGATCGAAGCCCAGATCGAGCGCCTTACCAGTGAACAGCAGCGGACGCTGGAAGTGGCTAGCGTGAACGGTGTCTTGTTTTCGGCGAGCGTCAATGCCATCCCCGCGGCTCTGGACGAGGAGAAGGTCGAGGAACTTTGCGACGAATTGTCGCGCCGCCGGCAAATGGTGCGCTGGGCGGGATCCCACGAGTTCCCGGACGGGACCGTCTCCGTGTGCTACCAGTTTGCACACGGATTGTACCGGGAGGTCTTCTACCACCGGCAGACACCCGGGCGCCGGGCGAAGCTGCACCTGCGCGTCGGGGAGCGGCTGGAGAAGCTTTTCGCCAAGCATGAAAGCGAAGCGGCGGCTGAATTGGCGGGTCACTTCGAGCAGGGTGGCGATTGGCAGCGCACCGTGAGGTACCTGCGGCTGGCGGCGGATACGGCCGGGCGGCGGTTTGCACCCCGGCAAGCCGTACAGATTCTAGAGCACGCTCTCGGTCTCGCGAGAAAACTGCCGGAGGCCGAACGAACGTTGAGCGAAATCGAGATTCTGGAGGAACTGGCTGCGATTCACGCGGTGCTGGGCGACAGCCTGCGTGCCATCGAGACCTATGAAGCTCTGGCTGGACGCGCGGCTCACGATGGCCTGATCGATGTGGAGGTGCGCGCGCTCATCGACATGGCATGGCCCTTATCATGGATAGATCCTGGGCGTTCGCTGGAAGTCCTGGAGCAGGCGCTTCGGCTGATCTCCCGGCTGGAAGATCCGCTTTTGCGGGCCAGGATGCGCACGCGCTGTTTTGCCTGGCGCCTGTGGCAAGGGTGGAATCCTGAGGATATGGAGGAGTTTCACAATGCATCCGCGGAGATTTGCACCTCCGATGACCGCCACAAACTTGCCCCTTATTTGGTTGACTGTGGCTTCATAAGCTGTCTCTCGTCCGAATATCGCGAGGCGTACCGGAGCTTGATGGAGAGCCGTGCGATCAAACTGGAGGCGGCGGAGGAGAACCCCTATCTAAGTCCCGCATACGTACGAGGTCAATTGCCGCTGACGTTGAGCCTTCTGTTTGTGGGAGAGTGGGGCGAGGCGCTGCGCGAGATCAGAAACGCCATTGCCATATTGGATAAGAACGGCGACTATAACTGGGGGCAGGGCGTGCGCCCCCACCTGGCCTGGATACATCTGCAGGCCATGGACTTTGCCGGCGTGCTGGCGCTTTGTAACTCGGCGCTCCCAATGGCCGGAGATCCCGAGTCTGGCACCGCACCCGACGACACAGCTCCTTATCGATTTGGGTTGTGGAAGCGCCTGTTTCTGATGGGATCGGCGGAGACGGCCCTGGGAGATTATGAAAGTGCGCTGGAGCATTTGCTGGCAGCACGGGCCGACATGGATCGGCCGGGGCCTACGTGTACCTGGTACTGGCGCATACCACTCGAGAACGCCCTCACAGAACTTTGGCTGGCGAAAGGCGATCTGGCTCAAGCGCGGGTGCAGGCGGAAAGGTCTCTGGCGATTGCGCTGGCGAGCGCCGAACACATGTGGCAGGCGCTGGCATGGGAAGCGAATGCCCGGGTGGCGGTGGCCGAACTTGACGTTCCGCGCGCGCGGGACTGCATCGCCAAGGCCTTGTCGGCCATGAAAGGTTTCGAAGTGCCGCTGGCGGCCTGGCGCGTTCATGCCACCGCCTCGGAGCTCTACCGGAGCTTGGCCGATGGAGACTTGGCGGCACGCCACCTGGCACTCAGCCGCGAGACGATTATGAAGCTGGCGAATTCCCTGCCGGCGGAGGAGCCGCTTCGGCGGACATTCCTCTCGGCGCCCATGATTCGAGAAATCGTGGGGGTGATTACATCCGTGTGAATCGGGGCTCTCGGCAACCGGCGGGGGGGCAGTAATGAGGAACTGGCGTGCCGCCAATTCCAGGAGGGTCTGTGGTTCATTTGGGTTTCGCCTTCCTGTGTGCCTAACACGGTGACGAAGTGTTGGACACCAAGTCCAGAAGTGGGTTCGGCAGGCCAAACGACCGCAACGCTACCCACTACTCCAATCGTGAGAACCACCTCACTCGCGGCCAGTCGCGCCGCTCTTGGTCGCCATCGGCGTTTGGCCAGCGATTTGCTCCACAATGGCCATGACCGCGATGAGATCAGCGTTACTGGTGAGCGCAGTCGAGGAGGACCACGAGTTCCTGGGCCAGGTCTTCTCCCATCAGGGTTGGAGACTTTACAAAGCCCGGACGCTCGAATCAGCAGCGGATCTCTTGCGCCGTACCCCGGTTCCAGTAGTGATCACTGAGCGGGATCTGCCGCTCGGGAACTGGAAAGATGTGCTAGCCGCCATCCAGCAGTTGCCGCAGAGTCCGCTGCTCATAGTCACCGCCCGGCTGGCGGATGAGCTTCTCTGGGCGGAGGTTCTGAATCTAGGCGGTCACGATGTACTGAGCCAGCCATTCCGAGTGAACGAGTTGCTTTGGGTACTGGGCAACGCCTGGCGCAGGGTTGAAAACAACAGAACCCAGGCGCTACGGCTTAAGGGGCGGCCGGTCCTCGCCTATGCCCAGTGAAGCATCAGCACCTGGATTTTCAGGCGATCGTACGAAAAGGAGAGTCGAGAATGGGCAAGAATGCCAGATCCCACAAGCCGCGGAGCGGAACCGTCAATATGGCAATTATGGAAACCGAGGTTATTCTCAAAAGGCGCCCGTCTCGCGAGGATATAGCCGCTCTGGCGCCTATTCCTATTGGGAAGCCCGTGGCTTTCAGGGCGGCTCTCCGGAAGAAGATTGGCTCCGGGCAGAGAAGGAATTGCGTGGTGGCCGGCCGCAGTCGAAGGACTGAGGATCGAGAGTCGTGGAGGTTGTGATGGCGCCGTTTGGAAGACTTCTTTTGCCGGTGGATCTCTCCGAGCGTTCCCTGGAGGCTGCGCGCCAGGCAGAGGACCTGGCCCGCCATTTTCACTCCGACGTGACTGTATTCCATGTGGTCGATCCACCTGAGCAGGTCTCCGGTCGCTTCGAACCCGGCGGGCTGAAGGCGCGCTCACTTAAGACGTTGCTGGCCCGCGACTTCACGGGAACCTCGATTTCGCAAGTCGTCCGCGATGGCGATCCCGCGCGGGAGATTTTGGATTTCGCCGCGGTGAACCGTGTGGATCTGATAATGATGGCGAGCCACGGTTACGGACCGTTTGAGAGTTTTCTGATGGGCTCCGTAGCAGCGGAAGTGTTGAGAGGCGCAAGCTGCCCCGTCTGGATTGCGGTGCAAGCACAGCCGGGACCGCCGCCCATGTTTCGTAACGTGCTGTGCGCTGTGGATCTCGGTCCCGGCAGCCAGAGAACAGTCGATTGGGCCTCGCAATTCGCCACGGCATTCGCGGCTCGCCTCTTTGTTTTGCATGTATTCCGGAGCCTCGAGTCAGGAGAACAGCCAGACTCTCCGGATGAGTGGCTCAGCCAGATGGAGCTGTCGTAATCGGGCGGAGTCCGAAGGCAGGCGACGTCGGAACTGCACGCACGGCTTTCGCGATCATCCACGAGTCGCCGTGCCCCGTCGTCAGCGTCTAGGGGGAATGGGATGGTCCTCCAAGTGCACGATATCAAGTAGGAGCCCGCTATATGCTTCCAATTTCCAGAATTCTCCTGCCTATGGATTTTTCGGATCGCTGTTTAATCATGCTGCCGTACGTCCAAGCGATGGCCGCGAAGTACGACGCTGAACTGATCCTGCTTCACGTTGAAAGAGACAACGAGTTGGCCAAGGCCGGCACAGACCAACTGAAAGACTTCGACGTGCGGCGGGTGCTGTACGACGGCGATCCGGCAGACGTAATTGCCGGATTTGTGAAATCCGAAAAGATCGACCTGATCGCCATGCCAACCCGCGGCTATGGCGCATTCCGCCGATTGCTCATCGGTTCGGTCACAGCGAAGGTTCTTCATGACGTCGACTGTCCGGTTTTGACGGGCGTTCACATGGAGGAACAACCTGCCGCAAACCTTGCGAAGTGTTCCAATGTCCTGTCGGCAATCGATTTCGGTCCACAAAGCGCGACCGTTCTCAAATGGGCATCTCAACTTGCGGCCGACTTCCAAGGCCAATTCGGCGTTGTGCATGCCGTGCCAGTGCTCAGCCCCGGATTGGAGCTTCTATTCTCAAACAATTGGCGGCCGGAAGTTGCGAACATGGCGCGGAAAGACGTCGAGACGCTCCTGGGCGCCATCAAGCCCGCCCCGGTTGCCATTGATATCCAGGAAGGCGAAGCGCCAAAGACGGTGTGCTCCTTCGCAAAGCAGGTAGGGGCCGACCTGCTCGTGATTGGCAGGGGTCCTAAAGATAGAATGGCCGGCAGGCTGACAACGCACGCCTATGCAATCATCCGTCAGTCGCCGTGTCCAGTAATCAGCATCTGATGATTCATGGCGGTACGGGCGATGTCTTCGTCGCTTCGTGTTGCCGAGGAGGGCAACTCGACTTTGATCTCGCTGGCGACCGCCTTAACGCTGGAAACGCGCATTGCGGCGCGTTCGGCGGCCCACTTTTCGTAGTAGCTGTCGACGTTGCCATCCAGCTCCACAACGCCGCTCTTGACCGAGACGCCGATCTGTTCGGCACGAACGCTGGGCTCCCAACGCAATTCCTGTTCGACGTCGGCCTGCAATTGTGCATCGTTCTTCATAAGTAAGCTCCTATCCTGTTTTGGTTCTTGGCCTCCCCACCCGTGCTGGACACGTCACGAATTCGTGCCCTGCGAGGCGGCATTAGCATGGCCATACGTGCAATCCGGAGGCCAAGCAAAGGGCGCTGCCGCGCGGCTCAGTCAACCCGAGGTCGGGTGCTGGAAGGAAGATTGCTCTTTAAGCGACGCAGATGGCGTTGGACCTAGGATTGCCGATCCGCGAACTGACCGCCGGCCTGATCATCGCAGCGCCGGTCGGCCCGGTCAACTTACTCTGCATTCGGCGGACGCTCGAAAAGGGTTGGAAATCCGGCATGATTTCGGGCTTGGGCGCGGCGCTCGCGGATACGCTGTATGGCGCCATCGCCGGGTTTGGCATCAGCCTGGTGATTCAACTTCTGATCCGCGAGGAGTTCTGGATCCGCATAGTCGGCGGGATGTTTTTGGTGGGCATCGGAGTGGCGTACTACCGTAAGCCACCACGCTCGCTGCTCGCAGGCGATGACGACTCCTCCGCCAATTCGGACTTTGCCTCCGCATTCGTCTTAAACCTGACCAACCCTACAACGGTGCTCTCTTATCTGGCGGTCCTGGCCACCCTCGGCCTGGGACGGCAGCGAGCGCTGTGGCAGTCCTCGCTCCTGGTCGCCGGAATATTCTGCGGGTCAATGACCTGGTGGACGATTCTGGTGAGCACGGCGAACCGCCTGCGCGGCAAGATCACCGATCGCACGATGCGCTGGATGAACCACGTGGCCGGGATTGCCATCGGCGCCTTCGGGTTGGTGAACGTGCTGCTCAGTCGCGGGCACAGGCATTAGGTGGCGATTCAAAGGGCCTGCGCTATCCTCGGGATGCTCGACAAGGTGACGAAGTGTTGGACACCGAGTCCAGAACTGGGTTCGTCCGGCGCGCCACGGCCAGCCGATCCGAATTGAAACGGGGAAATTGGCCGTCATCGGCGTTTGGCCGATAACTTGCCTTGAATAGCTTCTACGGAGGCGAAGATGACCGCAGCGATGAACATAGGCCCTATGGACGTATTTTGGATATTTATCATGCTGAGCTCACTCCAGCCGTTTCTGAAGCAGCGCTGGCTTGAGGCGTCACGGCGGTGGCTGATCGCCAAGATTGAACGCAAGCGTGGATCGCGAGTGATTCTGCTCGCGCATCGGCAGGAGACGATGAGCTTTCTCGGTTTCCCGCTCATGCGGTACATTGACGTCAACGATTCAGAGGAGGTCATTCGCGCCATTCGCCTGACCGACCCGAGCGTGCCGATTGATATCGTGCTGCACACTCCAGGAGGTCTGGTATTGGCCGCGACGCAAATCGCAAGCGCCATAAACCGGCGAAAGGGAAAAGTCACGGCCATCGTCCCGCACTACGCCATGTCCGGCGGCACGCTGATCGCACTGGCGGCGGATGAAATTATCCTAAGCGACCATGCCGTGCTTGGGCCGGTCGACCCTCAAATCGGGCAGTATCCAGCCGCATCCCTGCTGAAGGCGGTGGAACAGAAATCAAAGGACAGAATCCATGACGAAACTTTGATTCTTGCGGATGAGGCGAAAAAGGCTATTACTCAAGTCCAGGAAACAGTTCGCGAGCTACTGCGCGGCAAATACCCCGATCCGGTGGTGGACAACCTGGCGGTCATGCTCTCGGAAGGCAGGTGGACGCACGATTTTCCCATCACCTTCGATTATGCCAAGGCGTTGGGACTGCACGTGAGCTCCGAGATGCCGCCCGAGGTTTTGGATTTGATGATGCTTTATCCCCAGCCAGTGCGACGCTTCCCTACCGTCGAGTACCTACCAGGAAGGCACGAGGCTGGACGAAGGATCGAGTTGGGAGAATCCAGTGCGGCGTTATAAACTGCGAGCGAGTCCGCTGGAGCGCCCCGCGAAAGCGGATGTTTGCACCGAGAATCGGAGCAAGACGCCATGGGTGGCATGATCCCACTGTTGGATGCATCTCGGCGGCCCAGACGCTTCGCCGCCGTCACAGCCTCAATCATCCTGGTGAACTCACTCGCCTTCGTGTTGGAGCTGACAGGTGGCGACGCATTTGTAAAACAGTGGTCGGTGATCCCCGCCGATATTGTCGCCGGCCGGCACTGGATTACCATTTTGACGGCCATGTTCCTGCATGGCGGCTGGATGCACATTATCGGCAACATGGTGTTCCTGTGGGCATTTGGCCCGGAAATCGAAGATGCCATGCCGCGGCTACGCTACCTGGCGTTCTATTTGCTTAGCGGTCTGGCAGCCACGCTGGCGCAGATCGCAGCCATGCCCGGTTCCACGGTTCCCAATCTGGGCGCCAGCGGCGCGATTGCGGGCGTGATGGGCGCCTTTCTGATTACTTACCCGCGTGATCAGATCAAGACGGTACTCTTCTTTGGGTGGTTCTCCCGCATTGCTTTTATTCCCGCGGCTCTCTTGATCGGACTCTGGTTTCTGATCCAGTTTTTCAACGGGGTTGGCGCCGTGGCGGATGTGCAGACGGGTGGCGTCGCCTATATGGCGCACGTTGGCGGCTTCATCTTTGGAGCCGTCACTGGCCGGCTATTCGAGGGATTCCCGAGGACCGCCGATTTGGAATCCTAATCTCGCATCTCGTGCCTCGGGCGGCTCCTCAGCGAATTGCTCCCTCAAGACCGACCACGCCTCGCCGGGGACGCTGGCGCAGTTCGTTTCGACGGGAGCAGTAATAGACAGCGGGTTAACAAACATCCGAGAATAGCTCCAGGAGAACTGATGA
>JBEKPK010000084.1:0-16469 GCA_049520795.1 Bryobacteraceae bacterium | reverse complement strand
GGCTTGGCCATTAGAATACCATTGGAGCGACTCCAGGCTGAAGGATGTCGATCCAACCTCGGGACCGTACTGGCTTCCCCTGGAGCTGATCTCAATGCGCCGCTCGTCCAGCTTGACAGCGTATGTGTAGCTCTCGCTGAATTCTTCGCCGCCCATACGGTGGGCCACTTCAATCTGGACGTTTATCCCCGGCGTCGGCTCCGGCAGCTTCCGCAGCGCGGCAACGGCCCGCCGGATGGCTTCAGCTTTTTCCGGGGCGAGACCCGGCCGCTCCGCCACGGGCGCGAGTCTCTGGGCAACCTTCGACAAGTAGGCCAGATCGTCGCCGCCGAAGCGAAAGCTCTCCTCGAATTCGCGACCCTGCATGTATTGTGGGTCCTTTCACCCCGAATATCCGTTTTGGCATCCCGGACAGCATCGATTGTACCCCCAATCACTCAACCGATCTTCGCCCTTTTCCCACCCGGGCGCCGAATTACCCGGCTGCCAACGGCTACAATGGAAGGCTAGGTTGCAGAGTTCCATGAGAACCGCCGCGCTGGTTCTGCTTTTCGCCGCCCTGCTGGTCGCGCAGCAGGGCAGCGTTGAAGGCGTAGTTCTCAATCAAGCCGGCGGCCAGCCGCTTCCTGGCGTCCACGTCCGGCTCTTCGCCGGAATCGTCGTCGAGGCCGCCACCGAAGCCTACGGCGCTGTCACTGACGCCGGCGGCCGCTTTTCCATCGCCGCGATGCCGCCCGGCAATTACACCGTCGAGTTGGAGGGCGCCGGCTTCCTCCAGGTTCCCGGCAATGCCGGCTACTCGCACGGTACGGAAATCGCCGTCCGGCCGGGCGAACACGTCGCCGGCTGCCAGCTTGAGATGTTCCCGCTGATTCCGATCGCCGGGCGCGTCGTGAACCAGTACGGCGATCCCGTCCCGAATGTCCGCGTGGGGGTTACCACGGCATCCGCGAATTCCCGTCCCGTCACCGGCCCTTTCAGCCTCAAAACCACCGACGAGCGAGGCCAGTTCCGCCTTTTCACCGCTCCCGGAAAGTACTATGTGGTGGCCGAGCCGCCATATTTTCCCCCCGGGATGGGTTCCGCGGAGATTCGCGCCGACGGAACCTCCGATCTCGCCTATGCCGTCACTTACTATCCGGATTCGCCCGACGCAAGCTCCGCGGCGATGGTGGAAGCTAAGCCGGGCAGCGGCGTCACGGGCCTCGAGATCGACCTGCGAAGCGGCGCGGCGCGGCGAGACTTGACCGTCAGTGGAGTGGTCACGGGAGTTCCCGCCGGCGGCCAGGCCAGGGTCTCCTACCGTTACGGCGCCAGCCCCGGACAGTTTCAAGCGGGCGCCGACGCCGTCCTGGTTGGAGCGGATGGCGGGTTTTCGCTCCATAATTTCTCCCCTGGATACGTTCGCCTGCTGGCGCAGTGCTCCTCGGGAGATACGGAGTTACAGAGCGATCTCGTGGATATCCATCTGGAGCCTCCCGGCGCCACCGATGTGCAACTCGCTCTCGCGCCCGGCGGCGCAGTTACCGGCACCCTCGAAATCGTCGGAGAGGATCGCTCCGCCGCGTCCGCCGGCAAACTCACCGTCCGGTTGTCGCCGATCGAGTTCGGCCTTGGCATGCCGCCGCCTTCCGTGGCAGTGGGCCGGGACGGCGCCTTCCGCATAGCGGGCGTCCCGCCCGGCCGCTTCAGCCTCTACGTCGACGTCATGCCCGAGGACGCCTACATCAAGGCCATTCTGCTCGACAACGTCGCGGTCAACAATCGCACGCTCGATTTCTCGCGCGGCGTGCGCGGCTCGCGCCTCAAGGTCGCCATCAGCCGCAACGGCGCGCGGATTTCCGGCGAGGTGCGCGCCGCGGATGGCGCCCCGCTGCTGAATTCGCACGTGATGGCCTTTCTCGCGCCGGAGCCGAACCAGATCGCCCCGGCCCGAAGCGCAGTTCCGGTGGTCGATGGCCAGTACCAGTTCAGAGGCGTCCCGCCAGGCAAGTACAAGATCTATGCCGCCGACAGCAGCAAGGTAACCCCAGCAGCCAGGCCCGCATTTCTCGCCGCCGGCGAGACCCTGGAAGTCTTGGAAGGCGCTCACGTGGCCAGGAACCTGAGCGTCATTCCCCCGGAGGAGCCTAATGCGAATCCTAAGTAGGAAGCGCCGGATCGTCTGGCTATTCCTGAGCTCGGCCGCCGCTATCGGTCTGGCGCAGGAATCGGACTCGCGCTCAAGCGTCTCCGGGCGGGTGACCAACTCCGCCAACGGAGCGCCGGTGCCGCATGCCCACGTGTCGCTGTACCCCTTGACCGCCGGCAACCGGCAAAGCCACGGGGCGCTCACCGGCGCCGACGGCAAGTTCTTCATCGCTCAGTTGCCGCCGGGCGAGTATGAGGTCTCCGTCAATGCCGCCGGATTCCAGTCTCCGCCCGTGGTCCCCGACGCACGCACCGACCGTCTGATCCTGCGGCCCGCCGAGCACAAGGACGATCTCGACCTTGCGCTCACGCCATTTGGCGCCATCTCCGGCCGCGTGCTCGATGCCGGCGGCCTGCCCATGCAAGGAGTCTGGGTCTCGGCTCTTGGAATCGATGGCCTGACGGACGGAGATGTGTCCGCTCCCGATGGCCAATACCGCCTCGCCGGTTTGCCTCCCGGCAAGTATCGCGTGCGGGCCGCGCCGAACTCCGTCACCCTGCCGCCCGAGATACGCACCGACGGGTCGGCGGAGGTCCGTTACGCGTCCACTTACTATCCCGCTTCGCTCGCCGTTGAATCCGCCGACCGCCTGGAGGTGGCGCCGGGCGCCGAGCGCACGGGAATCGATATCCGCCTGCTTCGAGCCCCAATCGTGGCTGTGCGGGGCACTGTCTCCGGCATTCCGGCCGGCGTTCCTGGCATCGGCATAGGGCTTCGCAAGGTGGAACCGCCCCGCGCGCCGAGTATCTATGGCGGCGGCATGATGCCTGGCTATGCGCACCGCGTGAATCCGGACGGGTCCTTCGTGATCTGGGGCCTCGATCCCGGCTCGTATATCCTCGATGTGGGGAGCAACGGCGCCGGTTGGGAATCGCCGACGGAGGAGGTAACCGTCGCCGGCAAGGATGTCAGCGGCGTTGCGCTGCGCATGGTTCGAATGCCCGACATCTCTGGGCAGATACTACTCGACGACGATCGGGCACAATTCCCGCGCGTGCCGCCCAACGCCCCTTTGGGCGATAGTCCGCGAATCGGATTGCAGGAACTCAAGAGCGGCGGAGGTCCCTTCTCGGTGGTCGCCGCCGATGGCTCCTTCCATCTGGCCAAGTTCCCGCCTGGGCAATACCACGTCCATCTCAGTTGGGGGGCATACGCGAAATCGATGCGCCTGGGCCCGGCCAATATCGAAGGCGCGCTCCTGGACCTGCGCAACGGCTCCGAAGGCGCCAGCCTCACGGTGACAGCCAGTTCCGCCACCGCCCGAATCAGCGGCGTTGTGCGCGACGCCGCCGGGCCGGCCGCCTATGCGCGCGTCGCAATGATGTTGGAGGAGATCCCGCATACCGAGCGCGTTCTAAGCGCCGGGGCCGGCGGCGTTTACACCTTCGTCAACATCTCTCCCGGCAGATACAAGCTCCTGGCTCTGGATGCCGGCGTAGTATATGGTCTTGCCATCCGCGACCAACTGGAGGACTACGCCGACCTCGTCGAAACCGTCGAGGTTCATCCCGGCGACAGGCTCACCCTCGACCTCCGCCGGCGCGCCAGCAACTCCGCGGCAAAATAAGCCGGAATAGCTGGCTGGCACAGGCTCCGCCTGCCGGGCCTCCTGCCTTCCCTATTTGAGCGAGTAATCCATCGGACCGATAGGCGGCACGAACTAGCGGCGGGATGCCTGGCCCTCTGCCGCTCAGCGCCCCAGCTTCTTTCTTGCCAGCGGTCTCGCGTAGGCTACCGGCGGGATGTGGCCGAGAAAGCCCAGCGTCACCAGGTAGTGGTCCAACGCCTTGCTTTTGTCGCCCAGCTTTTCGTATGCCTGCGCGATCATCGAGACCACAAAAGCATCGTTCAAGTTACCCTTCTGAAATTCCGCGATGGCCGTCTTGTAGTCCTCCGCGTAGAAGGCTACGTAGCCGGTGAGGTAAGGCAGAAATTGCCGCTGCTGGGGATTGTCTCCCTTGGCCAGGATGGCCCGCGCGGCGGCCACATGCTTCTCCGCTCCGGCCTGGTCGGCGCGCCGCGCGGCCAGGCGAGCCTGCGCGTGCTCCCAGCGAAACTCCCACAGGTTCACGCGGTCGGGCGCGATGCCGGGCTCGCGCAAGCCGGCGTCGTGGCCGGTCTTGTACCATTCGGAGGCCGTGTCCAGGTCGCCCGCATCGATGCACAGGCGCGCCAGCTCGTCGGCCACTTCCCCGGCGTTGTAGAAATCCTTGGCGGCGATCTCCACCTCGTAAGCCTGCCGATCGTACTTCACGGCCGGTTGGCAGGCCCCTTCGAAACCATACGATATGGCCATGTCCCGCAGCGCGCGTATCTTGTTCGCGTCCGAGGGCGCCGCCTGAATGGCCTTGGCGAAATACTGGCGCGCGGCGGCGTACTCGCCTTTCAAATCGGCGGCCACTCCGGCCGCGCTGTTGGCCGGAAAGGAATCGGGCGTCAGTTGCAGGGCGTGGCGATACATCTCCAGGGCATCGTCGGTCTTACCCTGGCGGGCCAGCGCCTGACCCTGGCTGATGAAGTCGCCAGGATCCTCGCCCGGCGGCTGGGCGGAAGCGATGGCGGATAACACGAGCGCGCCGAGCGCGCAACGGCAAACTCCTGAGCGCATGGCCGCGATTATCTCACGAACGCGGGGCCAGGCTGAAGGCCCAACCCCACACCCTTTCAGGCCCTACCGCTTTCCGGCGCCGATCCCTACAGAAACGCCATCGTCTTGATGCCCGAGATATCGAAACGTTTCCGGCAGCGCAGGTTCTTGCAGGCCACTTTGTCGTCCATCAGGACCATGAAGCTCTGGGCCTTCTGGAAACGGGCCCGGTCGCGCTCGTCGGCGCCTTGCGGGATGCGGTCCTTCTTCTTGCGTATCACCCAGCGGAGCTCGTACGTCTCGGCGGTCCGGCAGTAGGGACAGTTCAACTGCGCCGGCTTGGTGGCCGGCTGGTCGGTGTAGAACTGGCGTTCGTCCATTGCTTCTATTCTAGGCCGTCCGTGACCTTCCCGAACGCGGTTTCGAGAGGCGCCGGGCGAAAGGGACTACTGGTAGGCGCGGCCATGCATGCGGTAACGCAGGTCCCGAAAGAAGTCGTAGATGCGGTTCCCCTGCGGGCAGCGTTCCATTCCGGGCGGGGGGAAGCTGAGAGAGCCGTCCTTGCTCTCCACCCAGATCCTCTTGTCGCCGGCTTTACCGCCGTCTGCGTCCACGATCACGCCGGAGCCGCAGGATTCTCCGTCCAGCACTTCGAAAGCGCCCGGGGGAACGGCCTGCGTACCCCAGTCGCGCATAAAAGACGCGAGGGGATAGTCGGGGCACGGCTTTTCATCCGTGCAGCCCCACATGGCATAGGCCTGCTTGTAGTTCTGGGCGGCGAGCAATTGGAAGAAGCGCTTCACTTCCCTCTGCTCGGCGCGGTTGGGAATCACAAAGTGAAAAACGAACCAGAGGACCAAGGCAACCCCAAGGGCGGAGCCGCCCCACAGCGCTATGGGGCGCGCGATTTTGGCGCGCCGTTCCTCGGCCGCGCCGTAGTTGTCCAGATATCCGGCCATGATTACATTAGACGCCGGTTACTTGCCGGCCGGCGCGGCCGCGGGTTTCGCTGGCGCAGCCGCGGGGTTCGCCGGCGCGGCTTCCACGGGATATGCCTTGTTGTAAGCGGCGATGGCGTCGGTGGTAAGGTCCAGCGCCGGCTTGAAGAAGAGGGTGGTCGAGGTGTCCACCACCAGGTCGAGGCCCTTTTCATCGGCGAGTTTCTTCACTACATCGCCCATCTTCTGGGAGGCCTTCGTGAGAATCTCGTTGCGTTCGCGCTCCACGTCGCCATTCAGGTCTTCCTGAAGGCGTTGGAGGTCGCGCTGCTTCCTCTGAATCTGCGCCTGGAGGTCGGCCAGCGCGATCTCGGTCATCTTGCCCTGGCCGGCCTGGTACTTCGCCACCAGGTCGGTGCCCTCGGTGGTGACTCTGTTGATCTCGTCCTGGCGTGGCTTGTACTTGGCCTGCATCTCGCTATCGGCCTTCAGGATCTCAGCCGACTTGAAGACCGCGTCCTGGAGGTTGACCACGGCCACCTTGACCTGGCCGGATGCGATTTGGGAGAGAGCGAAGAGCGCAGAACACACCGCGGCCGGCCTGAGGCCCATCCGTAGAGACATGCAACAACTCCTGATCGGGGGTGTAAAAGTCCAGATTAGCACAGGCGGGGGGTGCGTTTGACCAGCCGCTGGTTTGACGCGGAGGCGCCGAGACGCCGCCCGGCAGAGCCGCCCGCTCCACGGTCATTCCACTTCGATAATGCCGCGGCGGATGGCCTCCGAAACCGCCTGCGCCCGGCCGCTGCAACGAAGCTTGGACAGCAGATTGCTGGTATGCACCCGGACGGTGCCCTCGCTGATGGAGAGTGCGGCCCCGATTTCCTTGTTGGACTTGCCCTTGGCGACCAGGATGAGGATCTCCATCTCGCGTGGGCTCAGAGAGGTGAGCGGTACCCGCTCGGCGAGCTGCGAGGCGATCTCTGGAGGGACCACACGTTGCCCCGAATTGACGGCCCGAATGGCGTCGACCAGGTCCTGGCCCTTGATGTCCTTGAGGAAATAGGCCCTGGCGCCGGCCTGGAAGGCGCGAAAGATGTTCTCGTCGCCGCCGTAGGTGGACAGCACGATGATGCGGGCGCGGGGGTGTTTCTCGACAATGCCGCTAATTGCGTCGATGCCATTGAGGCCGGGGATTCTCAAGTCCATCAGGGTGACGTCGGGCAGGTGTTGTTCAAACGCCTCCACCGCCTGCCTGCCGTTGCCGGCTTCGGCCACGGCGACCATGTCCTGCTGGCTATTGATGATCGCTTTCAGCCCTTCCCGGACCACGAAATGATCCTCGACGATCATTATGCGAATCTGCGACGATTGACTCATAAACCTCCGCGCTATTCGCCGAATGGGGCGAAAACCACCAGTTCCGTGCCGCGACCGGGCGCGCTGGTCAGGGTCATGCGCCCGCCGATGCGCTCGGCCCGCTCGCGCATGCCGGTCAGTCCATAGTGCCCCACCGCCAGCGGAATCGCGTGTTCCGCATCGAAGCCGCGGCCATCGTCCCGCACGGCCAGCATGAGACCCGCCTCCTGGTAAGTCAATTGGACTTCGATATTCCCGGCATGGGCGTGCTTGAGGGCGTTCGCCATGGCCTCCTGGAAGATGCGTACCAGGGTTTTCCGCGTCACCGGGTTGAGAGGTTGCGGCGTGCCGGCCACGTGCATGGCGGTGCGAACGGCGGAGCCGCCCACCAGGCGTCGGGCAATCTCGGGCAACGCCTCGGTCAATTCCGCGCCTTCGAGCTCATCGGAGCGCAGATCCGTCAGGGTACGCCGGGCTTCGGCCAGGCTATAGCGCGTGAGGTTGCAGGCTTCGTCGAGGCGGCTGCGCACCCCTGGCGGGATTTCCTCCAACTGCATCGCCACGGAATCGAGTTGCAGCGCGATGCCGGCCAGATTTTGAGCGAAGGTGTCGTGAATGTCCTGCGAGATCCGGTGGCGCTCGGCCAGGACCGCCGAGTAGCGGGCCTTCATCTCATGCATGCGAAGCCTGAAGAACGCCCACACGATCAGCAGTGCGGCTGAGGCGGCGGCGCCCCAAAACCACTTCGTCTGATAGACGCGCGGCCGCAGGCGGAATGAAAAGTAAGCCCCCTCCTGATTCCACTGCCCGTCCACGCCGCCGGCGATCACGTGGAAACGGAAAGGGCCAGGAGGCAGATTCGCATAATAGGCAAAGCGCCGGTCCCCGGCGTCCACCCAATCGGCGTCGAATCCCGCCAGCATATACTTATAGCGGACGTTTTCGGGATTCAGATAACTGAGCGCGGCGTAGTCGATCTCCACCTCTCCGGCGCCGACAGGCAGGCTGGGTTCGCGGTCGAGCGGCTGCTTGTGGCGGTTCACACTGACGCCTTCGATATGCACCGGGGGAACATAAGAACTGGATGTCAGGCGGCTGGGCGCCACCACCACCGCGCCCTTCAAGGAACTGAATAGCAGCAGGCCATCCGTGGTCTTCCAGGCCACCGGCTGATTGCCCACGTTGCAGGCGCGCGTCTTCATCCCATCCCGCACTCCATAACTCACCGAGGCCACCTTGCGCGCCCGCCGGTCGGCGACGTCCGCCAGATCGGCTTTGCCGACTTTGAACAGCCCCTGGGCGGAGCTGAACCAGAAGTTGCCCAGTCCGTCGTCCAGAATGCTATAGACAAAGTCGACTGGCAGGCCGGAGGCCGAGGTGTAGGAAAAAAACTTTCCATCCTTGAGCCGGGTCAGCCCGCCGCGAGTGGCGAACCAGAGTGTTCCGTCCCCGTCTTCCTGAATGGCGTAGACGCGATTCCCAGCCAGGCCCGCGCCGGTTCCATAGTTGGTGAAGACGCCCTCGGAGAACCGGCTCACGCCGGTTCCGGCCGTACCGATCCAGAGTGCGCCCCGGCGGTCGCGCAACAGGGCGCGGATTCGGTTCCCGGCCAATCCGTCCTGGCTGCGGTAGTTGCGAAACGCGCCGCCGGTCCACTGGTAGAACCCATCCCAGTCGCAGCCCACCCACATGCCGCCGAGAGGATCCTTGTAAATCGCAGTGATTTCGGAAGACGGCCGCCAGCCGGGGAAACCGGTCAGGCGCCCCTGGTCCAGCAGCAGCAGATCCTTGCCGGCCGCAATCCAGAGCCGGCCTTGGGGGTCCTCCGCAAACGACCGGACGGGACCCGAACGCCCTGGCGGGAGGCTCGTATGCGAGAGCAGCCTTCCATCGCGATAGCGGCCGAACCCGCTGGACATTCCAACCAGGACATCGCCGCGCCGGTCCTGGAAAACGCATCGCGCGATATCGTCGGGTACGCCTTGGGGAGGGGGCAGGGTCGAAATCCTCTTGACGCGGAGACGGCCCAGCCCGTTGGATTGGAGCCCAACCCAGATGCTACCCTCCCGATCCACGTGCATGCTGTAAACCGTGCCGAGGTCTTTTCCCTCATCCTCGAGGGGAAGCAGCTCGAACCGTCCGTTCCGCAGCCGGTAGAGTTTCCGCCCCAAGTCCGCCCAGACGCCGCCCGTGGGGTCCTCATAGAGCAGGGTAATCTGGGCGAGTGAACCGGGTTGGGGCGTGAATGTGTCCACCCGGCCGTTTTTCCAGTTCTTGATGACGCCGTTACCGAAACCGATCCAGACCGAACCATCGGCGGCGCAAGCGAGTTTTTCGACGGCTCCGTCGCCTTTCCGGACCACTCCGCCAAGCGGTTCCCAGAGGCCGCCGGAGAGATGGAACACCTGGGAGGCGGTGGCCACGAAGACGCCTTGAGGAGAGCGCGCGCACAGGGTGTCGCGGGTGGCGCCAGTAGACCCGGCCGGCGCCTCGATGCGGGTGAAGCGCCCCTGCGAATAACGGCTGAACCCGCTGGCGGTAGCGATCCAGAGATCTCCGGAGGAGTCCTTCTCGATGCGCGTAACGACGTCGTCGGGCAGACCGTCAGCGGTTGAAAAGGTATGGAACCGTCCATCCTTGAAGCGGGTGAGGCCGCCTCCGAAGGTGCCAATCCAAAGGGCATGCTCGTCGTCTTCCCGCAAGGCCCAGACTTCGTTGTCCTTCAGACTTCCGGTTTCCACCGTGAAGGCCGTGAAACTGGCGCCGTTGAAGCGCACCGCGCCGCCATCGGCGCCCAACCAGATGTATCCGTCGTGGGTCTGCACGATGGCCCTGACTCGGGATTGCGGCAGGCCCTCCGCTTCGCGCCAGAAGTCGACGCCGTAATTCGGGCCGCCGGGCGGGAATCCGAGTCCCGCGGCGCACGCCAACGGCCCCGCGAGGGCGAGAGGAATCAGCCGCGCGAGGCATCGGCGCGCGGCGTTCCTGGAAAAACGCCGTTGGCGGGCGGTAAGGGCTGGCGCGGGCATAACCGGGCTCGTGTTTCCTCAGCGTATCACCATCGGCCGCGCGCGAGAATCTATGCTATAAGCGTACGTGCGAATACACGTTTCGTCTAGCTCCCCATAGGCGAAAAACTAATGACAATCGGCTAAATCTGGCATAAGATACCTTAGTTAGGTAGGCTCGCTTCTACGAACCAGCAAGGTGTGTTCGAAACCCGTTTCCGCCGCGTAGCACGCGTTTCCGCGCGATGCGCGCCAGGCTGGCGCGCATCGGAGATGAAAAATGACGCCGGCGAGGAGCAAGGGAATTCGCCCCACGAGAGGCGTGTGGTCCAAGCGAACCTATGTAGCCCAACCGAGAGATGGAGGATAGCTATGCGAGTGTGCTTAGTCGGCTTGTTAGCAGCGCTCCTGGCGGTCGCGACGGCGACTGCGCAAGTGGGCGGCAACGGGACAATTCAAGGGACGGTCATGGATCCTTCGGGAGCCATCGTGGCCGGCGCCACAGTCACCGCGACGAACGTCGAAACGGGAGTTCAAACCACCCGTAAGACGACCGATGCCGGGTTCTTCGTGCTCTCTCCACTCCAGCCCGGAGAATATAAGGTCACCGTGGAGGCGGCGGGATTTCAGACCCTTACCCAGGAGCACATGGTGGTTGACGCCCTGGCAACCCTGGGATTGAATCCAAAGCTGCAATTGGGGACGTCCACCCAGTCGGTCACCGTGGTGGAGGCCCCGCCTCTGCTGTATACCGACGATTCCACGCTCGGCGCGTCCATGGAGAACAACGTCTATGCGTCGCTTCCGCTGGCCATGAACGGAGTGCCCAGGGATCCCACGCAGTTTATCGCCCTGGTGCCCGGCGTGAATAACGCGAGCACGCAGGCCGCCGGCCCCACCACGGCCGCTTTCAACGGCGGCCAGACGTATCAAAACGAAGTCTATCTCGAAGGCATGCCCCTGACCAGCGCCGGAACCGAAGGCGACACCCGCTATCTGGCGTTCGCCGTCTCAGTGGACGCAGTGGACCAGTTCCAGGTGGAGACCAACGGGGCCAAGGCCCAGTACCAGGGGCAGGGCGTCGAGAACTACATTATGAAGTCGGGAACCAACTCCTTCCACGGCGGGGCCTTCGAATACTTCCGCAACACCGACCTGGACGCGCGAGGTTTCTTCCCCGTGGCCACGCCCATCGAGCACCAAAACGAATACGGCGGGCTCATCGGAGGCCCCATCAAGCGGAACAAGCTTTTCTTCTTTACCAACTACGATGGGTATAAATACAATTCAGGATTGTTGAATCCCACCCTGCAGTCGATCCCGACCACCGCCGAGCAGACCGGCGATTTCAGCGGGCTTCCCTCCACGCAGATAATTTACGATCCGGCAAGCCAGTCTTGCGCCGGCGCGGTCTGTACGCGGACGCCGTTCACCAACAGCGCGATCCCCAGCAACCGCATATCGCCGATCGCGAAATCGCTGCAATCCTATCTTCCGGCTCCGACCAACACGAACATCCAGAACAACTATCTGCCCAGCCTGCCTGTTCAACTGAGCACGTGGAACGGCACCGGCAAGGTGGATGCCAACCTGTCGGACAGGAACCGGCTGTCCGGGTTCTTCGCCGCCGGGCATTACGCCACCAATTTCACCGGCAGCCTTACCCAAACGGGATCGGCGGGCGTGCTGCCCGAGCCTTACACCCAAGGCCGCATCGTGGAGGAAGACGTCAAAATGGGGCAGGTGCACGATACCTACACCATCAAGCCCAACCTCTTGAACCAATTCAGCCTTTCCTACAACCGCATCTGGATTCCGCTGCAAAACCCCACCGTGAGTGGGAATTATCCACAGGCGGCCGGTATCAAGGGCTTGCCGCCAAGCGTGGTGGACGACACATTCCCGGATATCAGCTTCACCGGCACTAACTCGCCCGGCGGCTGGCAGGGAACCAACGCCCACTTCTACAACGAAGCCGCCAACACGTTCACCGCGCAAGACAGCGTGATGTGGGTCAAGGGGCGCCATTCGATGACCATGGGCGGCCAGTTCCAAGCCTTGCAGGACAACGAGAACTTCGCATTAGTCGCCAGCTTCACCTTCAACAGCGTCCAGACTCAGGGATACAATGCCACGGGATCGCTGCTGACCGCGACGGGCAATGCCTACGCCAGTTACCTGCTCGGCGCGGTGAGCAGCAGCGGCATCAACCAGAACGCCATAGGCGAGACCGGCGGCCGCTATAAGGATTACGCCCTCTACTTCCAGGACGACTGGAAGGTGAGCTCGCGTCTGACGCTGAACCTGGGCCTCCGATGGGACTACTTTGGCCCGTTCACCGAAGCGCACAACCTGATGTCCTTTTTCAACCCGACCCTGGCCAACCCGGCCGTTGGGGGCGCTCCCGGCGCGCTCCAGTTCGCCGGCAGCGGCACGGACAGTTGCAACTGCAGCGATCCCGTCAACAGTCACTACAAGAACTTCGGCCCCCGCCTGGGAGCGGCGTACAAGCTGAACGACAAGACCGTTCTGCGGGCGGGCTATGCGCTTATGTACGTGCACGTGGGCGGCGTTGGCGGGCGCAACAACTCGCGCCAGGGGCTCAGCCAGCTCGGTTACACCGCCACCAACAACTCCACCAGCCCCGGCAACAACGCTCCGGCGTATTACTGGGATAGCGGCGTTCCTCCCATCGCCCAGGCGCCGCCGTTCATCGATCCACTTACGGGACCGGTTACATCACCGCCAATCCCACGGGCGTGCAGAACCCCACCTACGGCGACCCGAATCTGGGCGGCAAGCCGCCGTATTACGAGAACTGGAACTTCGGTATTCAGCGTTCGCTCACCGCCAACACGACCCTGGGCGTCGCTTACACCGCCAGCATGGGCAAGTACCTGCCCGGGCCCGACAACGGGGGCAGCGCGCTGATCAATGCCACCCCGCTGCAGTACCTGGCGCTGGGATCGCTGCTCACGGCCACGGCTAACGCCGCCAACATCGCCAAGGCGCAAGCCATTTTCCCGAACATCGCGATGCCCTTCCCCAACTTTGTGGGAACCATCGGCCAGATGCTCCGGCCCTTCCCGCAATACGGGGCCATCAGCTCTCCGTGGTTCGACGTCGGCCAGTCCAACTACCAGGGGCTTCAAACCTCCTTCAATCGCCGGTTCGGCGGAGGCTTGACCTTAAGGGGAGGTTACGTATTCGGCAAGGAACTGGACAATCTGCTGGCCAGCGCCCGGGACCCCTTCGACTATGAGCTGGAAAAATCGCGCGGCAGCATCGACCACAGGCACGTACTCACGGCTTCCGCCACTTTCCAATTGCCTTTCGGCGCCGGACGCCACTTCAACCCGGGCAACGCCGCCGTGCGTGCGGTGATCAGCGGCTGGGCGGTTACTGGAATCTTCTCCTTCGCCACCGGCGCGCCCCTGGCGCTCACCGGCTCGGCATGCAACGCCGGGGGCATTCTGGGCACTTGCATTCCCAACTACAACCCCGCGTGGACCGGCTCAGCCATCCGCATCAACGGCAATTACGGGGATGGCAACGTTCTGGGATCCTCGCCTACTTCGTATCTGGACCGGACCGCGTTCGTTGCCCCGCTGGCCTATACCTTTGGCGACTTGCCCCGGACCGGCGTCTACGGCCTCAATGCGCCGTACAACGAGGACGTAGACCTCAGCGTGCGCCGCGAGTTTGTAATTCACGAAAATGTCAAGCTCGCTATTCAGGGTGATGCCTTCAACGTGAACAATGCGGTTCACTTCGGAGCGCCCGGACTCAACCCGGACCAAGCCAGCTTCGGCACCCTGACTTCGCAGGCCAATCAGCCGCGTAAACTGCAGCTAAACGCCCGTATTACCTTCTGATCGTTGCGCGGCCCGGGGCGAGGCGCGCCTCGCCCCTACCGCGGCCCAGCCATCCCGTAGGGGCCGGGCACGCCCGGCCCGGCTCGGCGCCGCACGTTGCGTGCCCCGCTCTTGACACCGCCCCGCCTCGTCCTGTATAAATATAGTTCAGGCGAATAAAAGGCGAATATGGACGGGGCGGCTCTCAAGAAGCAATTCGAATCGGCGCTCGCCGGACCGCTCGAGTGGCAGGCCCGTCCGGCTCCTGAAATGGCGCGCACGGGAGTTCACGAAGTGGATGCCTCCACGGGCGGCCTGCCGCGCGGCGGCCTCACGGAAATCCATGGGGCCGCTTCTTCCGGCCGCACCAGCCTGCTGCTTGCCATTCTGGCCGAATCGACGGGGCGGGAAGACGTCTGCGCGCTGGTGGACGCCGAGGATGCTTTCGATCCGATTCGCGCCGCCGCCGCCGGGGTGCGGCTCAACCGGCTCCTGTGGGTGCGGTGCGCCCATAACGCCGAACATGCGCTCAAGGCCGCCGACCTGTTGATTCAGGGCGGCGGCTTCGGGCTGGTGGCCATGGACCTGGGGGATACGCCGCCCGAGACGGCGCGCCGCATATCGCTCACTTCGTGGTTCCGCCTGCGCCGCGCGGTGGAGAACACGCCCACGGTGTTGTTGGCGCTGGCGCGGCAATCGAACGCCAAGACCTGCGCCTCGCTGACGCTGGAGTGCCGTCCGGAAGCTCGAGTGCGCGTGGCTCCCTTTTCGGGGCGCGGGCCCGGGCGGCTGCTGCGCGGCATGCGCGTGCAGGTGACGCGGCGCAAGCCGGGGCAAGCGGTCACGGCGGCATTTGATGCCTGTGATGCCTGCGCGCCACAACCGCTCGCTTACGCTCGCGGCTCGTTACGAGCCGCGACGTTACGAGCCGCGACCGTCAGGGAGCGGTGTGTTTGACATGTTCGCCTCCCTTCATGGCGCGGGGAACCTTACGGCGCTGGCCCTCGAATTCTCACCGGTGGTGGAGCGGAGCGCGCGCGATACCGTCACATTGGACGCTTCGGGGCTCGACCGGCTTTTCGGTTTTCCGCAAGATATAGCCGCCGCCATGGCGCGGCGGGCCGCGGAAACGGGCGTCCGGGCCAGCGTGGCGATGGCTTCCAACCCCGATGCGGCCATCTGCGCGGCGCGGGGGTTCGCGGGCGTCAGCATCATCCCGCACGGCGATGAAGCCAAGTTTCTGGGCGAGTTGCCGCTGGCTCTGCTGGGGCCCTCGCACGAGTTGCTCGAAACGCTGGAACGCTGGGGCATCCGGCGGTTTCGGGAACTGGCCGCCTTGCCGCCGCTGGGCATCGCCGAACGCCTGGGCCCCGAAGGATTGCGCTTGCGCGAGCTGGCGCGCGGGGAGGCGGAGCGCAAACTCACGCCGCTCCGGGAGCCGACGCGGTTCGAAGACGAAATCGAGCTGGAATACCCGGTGGAGTTGCTCGAGCCGCTGGCGTTTCCGCTGGCGCGCCTCTTCAACGGTCTCACCACGCGCCTGGCCACGCGCGCCCTTGCCACTGACGAGCTGCGCCTCCGTCTGAAGCTCGAAAATCGGGCGGAGTACCGGCGCACGCTCCGGCTGCCCGCGCCGTCGCTCGATGGCAAAGCGTTTTTGAAGCTGGCGCAGTTGGATCTGGCGGCGCATCCGCCGCCGGCCCCCGTAATCCACGTGCGGGTGGAGATGAACCCGGTACTACCGCGCGCGGCGCAAAGCGGCCTGTTCCTTCCCGCCGCGCCCGAGCCGGTGAAACTGGAGCTGACGCTGGCGCGCATTCGGGCCATCGTGGGGGAAGGGCGCGTAGGCTCGCCCGAATTGTTGGATACGCACCGGCCGGACGCGTTCCGGATGGTGGATGCGCTGGCGCATGCTCGTGCGAATGAGCGCGGGAGCGCGGACGGGGGCGTCCGCCTCACCCTGGCCTTCCGCATTTTCCGTCCTCCGCGCGCGGCCCGCGTGGCGCTCGATTCCGGGCAGCCGGGCTTCGTCGCCGCCCAGGGCATTCGCGGCCAAGTGATGGAACGGGCCGGCCCCTGGCGCACCTCGGGTGATTGGTGGACCCGCGACCCGTGGTCGCGCGACGAATGGGATATAGCTTTGAGCGACGGCGCCCTCTATCGCCTCTATTGCGCCCCCGAGGGCTGGTTTGTGGAGGGGAGCTATGATTAGCGGCGCGCTTTGCGGAGATCATGCGAGGTTTGACGAGAGAGCGGAGGTGAGGGAGGCTTTTCTCGACTCTGTGGGTATGGGAGGATTTTTTCGACGCAGAGACGCCGAGACGCGGAGAATTTGAGAGGAAAGAACAAGAGCAAGAAACAGGAAGTCCTCGTTGTTCTTATCCTAAATTTATCTTTTGTTCTCCAATCTTCTCCGCGTCTCGGCGTCTCTGCGTCAAAAAACCCTCCGCGTCCCAATAGATCCTCCCCATCTCCCGATCCTCCATGACCTCCTACGTCGAGCTTCACGCACGCTCCGGGTTCAGTTTTCTG
>JBEKPK010000083.1:0-16683 GCA_049520795.1 Bryobacteraceae bacterium | reverse complement strand
CGTAGGACTCGTCGAGGCAGGTAGTGAAGAGGCCGGATTCGAGGCGGGCGCCGCGGAGGATGGCTTGTTGGGCGAGGGCGGCGCGTTCGAGGGCGAAGAGTTCCTGGGAGTTGACGGGCTGGTAGAGGGCGACGAGGTCGTCGCGGAGATGGGCGATTTCCTGGAGGTCCTCGAGCCGGACGACGGCGAAGGTAGAGGCGGTGAACACGTGTTTGCGGGCATTTTGGGAGCATCGGGCCTTGCCCTCGGGGGTGCGGGGTCCGGTGGATTTGGCGGCGTTGGCGCGATTGGCGGCAAGGCGTTCAGGGGAGACGGGGCGATGGGGTTTTGGCATAGGGACAGTGCCCTCCGTTTTGAGAGGTAGCACGGGGAGGGGCTGAGACTGAGATCGTGGGTGGGCAAGTGATGGGGAGGAAAGGAGTTGTTATTCTGGAGAACCGGTTACCGGCCTTGGGGGTTTCCCCGGCGGACGCCGGACGGCCGCACAGGGAAAACTGAAATGGTTATTAAGAGAAGCGCAATGTCCTCCGAGAAGAGCACCGGCAACGTCTTTGCCGACCTTGGCCTGCCCAACCCCGAACAGGCGCTGTTGAAGGCGCGCCTGACCCTGCAAATCTACCGCATTATCAAGGCTCGCAAGCTCACCCAGGCGCAGGCCGGGAGCATCATCGGTATTGCCCAGCCGCAGGAATCCCTGCTCATGCGCAACCGTTCCGGCAATTTCTCCGTCGAGCGCCTGATGACCTTCCTGACCGCCCTCGGCCACGACGTTGAAATCACCGTCAGCCCCACGCGCACAAGCAACACGGCGAGATGTCCGTCACCCTGGCCTGAGGCCCTGGCGTATCGCTTCCTTGAGCACGGTCTGGTACCCGGTCCCGCGCTTCGATGCAATGTCCTTGGCGAGCTCGATATCGGCGACCGAAAGCCGAATCGACACGGGGCGGGTGGCATTCGCTTTCGCTTGTTCCAGTAGCGTCTTGAGAACGCCGGGATCCGTCCGTGGTATGCGCGACCCGGAGGAGCGAACCAGCGTCCCGTTTCTTAGCGCCCGTTCGAATTCGCGCTGCGTTTGCCGGCGGCCTTCGGGGCTTGCATACCAGTCGGGCTCCTCGCTTTTGGGGCTCGGTTTACTGGGTATTGTCGATTTCCGGGGCATAGATCCTTCTTTCTCGTCGATTCATGGCCATCGAGCACAGCCTTAGTATATACAATCCCTGTATATACAGCAATGCTCCGCGTTCGGCAAGCATTGCGGCGCCAGGCTTCGCAATGTGGGGCCAGGATTTCATCCTGCCGCCGGGCTTCTGCCCGGCGTCAGGCTGTCCCCCTCCGGGCGTGGCCGCGCGAAGAACGCCGGCTAAAAAGCCGGCGGCAGGATGAAATCCTGGCCCCACATCGGCAGTCTGCCTTGCGCACACCCACCGGCATCCCTCCCAGTTTGGATAATCGCCTCCCTTTACCCCGCTTCCATGTATAATCGATGCTGACCGGGATGGCGGAACGGGCCGTCCTGGTTGAGAGGCAGACAAAGGATCGCCGGCGTCCGGCGCCTGGTTCGCATCGGCTCGGACGGCATCGCGTCAAGGAGGCAGACAGCAATGAATTCGAAATCTCAACCGGACCCGGCGAGCGGGAATTCCCGCCGGGACTTCTTTCAAAGGATCGGGGCGCTCGCAGCGGCGTCCAGTGCGGCGGCCGGCGCCAGCGCCGCCCAGCAGCCGCCTGCTCCCGGCGCCGCCGCGCCGGGCCGGGGCGGGCCTGGGAATGGCCTGCCCGTGCCGGGGCCCCTCTCCAAGCAGCCCATGCCCACGGTCCGCTTCGGCAAGTACGATATTTCCCGCCTGATCATCGGATCGAACGGCCCCGGGGCGCATTTCTCCCAGGTGATCGGCCTGGAGGCGCGCGCCTGGAACACGCCCGAACGTATCGCCCAGCAGTTCAAGCATTGTGAGGAGCTGGGAATCAACTGCATGGAAGACGGTCTGGCGAAGATTACCAAGTACAACAAGGAAGATGGCGGCAAACTGCTGTTTGCCACCCGTAACACCGCCAGCCTGGACCTGTCTCTCAGGGCTGGGCGCGGCGCCAAGGAGATCGCCCAGAGCGGATGCATCTCCATCCACCACGGAGGGGCCGGCGACACCGGCACGGATGCCTGGTGGCGAAGAGGCAAGCTCGACCGCGTTCGGGAGTGGTGCAAATCGGTGCGCGACGCGGGCGTGCTGGTGGCCGTCACCAGCCACCGGCCGGAAGTGTTCGATATCATCGAGTCCCAGAACTGGGACGTGGATTACTACATGTGCTGCCTGTACAAGTACGGGCGCACCCACGACGAATGGGAGAAGCTGTTCGCGTTCAACCCGGGCCTGGCGCCCCTGGAAGTCGGTCATCCCACCGAGGGTGGTTCGGATGTTTACGGCGGTGAAGTAGGTTTTGTGCGCGGCGATCCGCCGGAGATGCTCAAAATCGTCAAACAGACCAAGAAGCCGTGCTGGGTGTACAAACTCCTGGCCTGCGGCCGCATGGCTCAGAGGCAGGATATCGTCGAGGGACGGTTCAAGGAGGTTTTCGAGAACATCAAGTCCACCGACGCGGTGGTGGTCGGCATGTGGGACAAGCACATGGACGAGTACGCCATCAACAAAGAGTACGTGATAAAGTACGGCGGAACATCGATCAAGAACACCGGAACGTCCACCAGCTCGGCCTAGAAATCGGGACGGGGGCCGTTTCCCGTGCGCGGCCCTCGCAGTCTCGTGTACACTTTATAGTTCGTCGTCTATTTGTCGTCCGCGGCGCCGCTTTTCACGCCGGCGGCCCGGGTGTGCGCCGGCAGTGCGACGCGGCCCGAGAGTGGACGTTGGAGGACAAAGAATGCGTGCCTTCATTCGCTATTCGCTCGCCGGACTCGCAATCCTTGGGCTCGCCGGCTCCGCCACGGCGCAGAGGAAGGAATTCACCGGATGGCCGCCCGGCGTTTCGCCACAGGAAATCGGCAAGAAGATCGTTAAAGACATGCTCCCGCGCTGGATTCCGAATGGGCCGGGGGTACACTACGCCGAGGACTCCACCTGGTACTCCGCGCTGGAGTTCGCCAAGCTGACCAACGATCAAGCCATGACCGACGCCTTGGTCAAGCGCTACGACCCCTGGCGCACCGAGGCGGGACAGCAGAAGCTCGTCTCCTGGCAGCTCCATGTGGACCACAACATCTTCGGCATCGTGCCCCTGGAGCTGTATATCCGCACCAAGGACCCGCAATACCTCCCGCTCGGCAAGAAGCTGGCCGACCAGCAGTGGCAGAACCCCACGCCGGAGGGGCTTTCGCCCGAGACCCGCTTCTGGATCGACGACATGTACATGATCACCATCCTCCAGGTGCAGGCCTACCGCGCCACCGGCGACAAGGTCTACCTGGACCGCGCGGCGCTCGAAATGGTGGCCTACCTGGACAAGCTGCAGAAGCCTAACGGCCTGTTCTATCACGGGCCCGAGTTTCCCTTCTTCTGGGGCCGGGGCAACGGTTGGGTGGCGGGCGGCATGTCTGAATTGCTCAGCGAGCTGCCCAAGAACCATCCCAAACGCGCCCGCATCCTGGAGGGCTACCACACGATGATGGCCTCGCTGTTGAAATATCAGGACGCCGACGGGGTGTGGCATCAACTGATCGACCACCCCGAGTCGTACCAGGAAAGCTCCTCCACCGCCATGTTCACCTTCGCCATGATTACCGGCGTGAAGCAGGGCTGGCTCCCGGCCAAGACCTACGCCCAAGCCGCGCGCAAGGGCTGGCTGGGGCTCAATAAGTTGTTCATCGACAAGGACGGCCTGGTGGATAAGGTTTGCGTCGGCACCGGCCAGACCAACAGCCTGGAATTCTACCTGACCCGCCCGACCCAGAAGGGCAATCCGCACGGCCAGGCGCCCACCCTCTGGTGCGTCAATGCCCTGCTGAAGAAGTAGCCTGTGGGGCAGACCATCGTCTCTTGCGCCCGTCAACATCCGGCATAATGATGGAATAGAGAGATGCCCATGTACTGCCGAGCACTGATGCCTTTGCTGGCTGCCGGGACCATGATCCTGGCGGGCGCGCGCCCGACCGTCGCGCAACAGGCCGACTTCACCAACTGGCCCGCGGGAACCTCGCCCGCCGAAGTTGGCAAACGCGTGGCGGAGCACTTCGTGGTGACCCCGCACCAGGATCCCAAGCGCATCATCTACCCGGAAGTCTGCGCATGGTACGGAGCCTTGACCTTCGCCCAACTGTCGGGCGACAAGGACCTCTCGGCGCGTCTTATCAAACGCTTCGATCCGCTGATGACGCCGGCGGAGTCCGGGCTGATCGTCACCGAGCGGCATGTGGACTTCTCTGTTTTCGGGTCCGTCCCCCTGGAGATCTACATCCAAACCAAGGACCGGAAATACCTCGATATGGGCAAGGCTATCGCCGACCGGCAGTGGAGCGATCCCACCCCGGATGGGCTGACCAGCGAGACGCGCTTCTGGATCGACGACATGTACATGATCACGGCCTTGCAGGTGCAGGCGTACCGGGCCACCGGCGATGCCCGGTACATCGACCGCGCGGCCCTGGAAATGGTCTCTTACCTCGACAAGCTGCAGCAGCCCGGCGGACTGTTCTACCATGCTCCGGATGTCCCGTTCTACTGGGGGCGCGGCAACGGTTGGGTGGCGGCCGGGATGACCGAGCTGCTGCGCTCGCTTCCGCAGGACCATCCCCGGCGCGCCCGCATCCTCCAGGGGTACCGCAAGATGATGCAGGCGCTCGTCGAGTTCCAGGGCCAGGACGGCATGTGGCGTCAGTTGATCGACCATCCCGAAGCCTGGCCGGAAACTTCCAGCACGGGCATGTTCACTTTCGCCATGGTCACCGGCGTCAAGAACGGATGGCTCGACGCCAAGACGTACGGCCCGGCTGCCCGCAGAGCCTGGCTCGCGCTGATCGGCTACATAGACCAGAATGCGGACGTCACCAGCGTATGCGCGGGCACCAACAAGCTCAACGATCTGGCCTACTACCTGGCCCGCCCGCGTAGAACCGGCGACTTTCACGGCCAGGCGCCGGTGCTATGGAGCGCCTCGGCGCTGCTGCGGTAGGGGCGTGGGAAATTACGCTCGGCCTCTCAGTATCGCGGCCATCACGCGCGGACTGCGACGGCCGTGGATCACCGCGACGACCCACAGAGGCTTTTCATCCGGCGCGTAGGCAATCAGATAGCCCCTGGCCTGCGTGAAGCGCAGCGGACGCGAAGTCAGCTCGG
This sequence comes from Bryobacteraceae bacterium, assembly GCA_049520795.1. Taxonomy (GTDB): domain Bacteria; phylum Acidobacteriota; class Terriglobia; order Bryobacterales; family Bryobacteraceae; genus BOG-224. The sequence goes on along the minus strand of JBEKPK010000083.1, from coordinate 11,398 downwards.
GCCGGCGGTATCCCCGGTTCGGGAAACGGGCCAGAACGTCAATCGCGGCCAGGATATCCTCGATCACGCCATCGGCGGCGTCCAGATTCTCAGCCGCAATGAACTCCCAGATTTCGTCGAGGTCGACCGACGCCTCAGGGTGAAAATCGTACCCGGTCATGAATGCTCAGCGCGACGGGCGGCGCTCTTTGCACGGAGACGCGCGATCACCTCGTCACCGCTGACGGGCTTCACCCTGCCGCTCTTGAGGTCGTCATAACGGCTGTTGAGCGTGGCGCGGACATCGGCCAGCTCGTCAACGTAGCCGGCCATAGCATCCTGAACGAACTCGTCCGCCGGGCGTCCGGTTTCCGTAACCAGCCTGTCCAGCTTCGCTTGCAGGTCGGGCGTAAGATGCACTTCCATGGCTTTCGGCTCCTTCTCTCAGGGTACGTCACCGCGGGCGGTGAACGGAGGACGGCCCGCTTTTCGTCCCACGCGCTCTTTCATCGTAGCGCTTGAGCACGGCTCGGCGCTTTGGGCCGGTCGCGGTCGAAAACGCGCGGGTTGCCCTTGGGCGCGCGACATGAGTGGAACAGCCCGCGCGCTTGTGGGGTCAAGCCCGCCGGCCTTCTGGCCGGCGTTCCTCTCGCCCTTGCCTCGGAACGCGCATGGGTGCGATAAGTAGATGCTGAGCCGCCGCGCGCGGCGCGGAAAGGAGCTTCGTGAGGCAGGCCGTATTGACCCAACCCGGTCGCATAGAAATGCGGGATGTTCCCGCTCCCAAGCCGAGACCGGGCGAGGTGCTGTTGCGCATCCGCCGCATCGGCATTTGCGGATCGGACATTCACGTGTGGCGCGGCAAGCACCCGTTCACTTCGTACCCGGTGGTGCAGGGACACGAGTACAGCGCCACGGTGGAGGCGGTGGGGCCGGGAGTCACTGGCGTCCGGCCGGGGATGAAGGCCACGGCCCGGCCGCAGCTTGTGTGCGGCCAATGCCCGCCCTGCCGCCGCGGCGAGTACAACGTCTGCAACGCGCTCAAGGTGCAGGGATTCCAGGCGCCCGGCTGCGCCCAGGACCTTTTCGTTGTCCCCCTGAGCCGCCTGGTGTTGCTGCCCGACGGCATGAGCTTCGATAACGGCGCCTTGGTCGAACCCGTGGCCGTGGCCGCGCGTGCCACCGGCCGGGCCGGCGATCTGCGGGGGCTCAACGTGGTGGTCCTCGGCGCCGGCACGATAGGCAATCTGGTGGCCCAGGCCGCTCGATGCCGGGGGGCCGGCAATGTGTTCATTACGGACGTCAACCCGTTCCGCATCGGCATAGCGGCGGCCTGCGGCATCGACCACGTCTGCAACATCCGGGAGGAGAGACTCGTGGACTTCGCCAACAGGCTCTTCGGGGATGGGGGTTTCGATGTGGCGTTCGAGGCGGCGGGCTCCGAGGAGGCCCTGGACGACGCCCTCCGGAATGTCAGGAAGAGCGGCCGCGTGGTAGCGGTGGGCGTCTTCGAACAGAAGCCGCGCGTGGATATCTCCCTCCTCGGCGACCGCGAGCTCACCCTCACCGGGACCCTGATGTACAAGCACGCGGACTACGAGCAGGCGGTGAAGTGGATCGCCCACGGCGATATCGTGACCGAGCCGCTCATCACCCGCCACTTCCCCTTCGAACGCTACGCCGAGGCCTATTCCTTCATCGAGGAGCAGGCCCACCAGACCCTCAAGGTCATGGTGGATGTGGGGTGAAAGTGGGGCCAGAAGGCCCGACCCCACATGATATATATTCGTCTATTAGACTCTGGTACTCCGAATGGGGTTTTCCAATCGAATCTGGATGGCGCTCGGGGCCGCCGTGGTCGCGCTCCTCGCCGTCTCGGTCGCCTACCAGCACCGCTCCGGTCCGGAGCTGACCATCGGCACGGTGAACAACGCCGACATGATCCTCATGCAGCGGCTCTCCAAGGAATTCGAGCGGGAGAGCGGGGTGCGGCTCAACTGGGTTGTTCTGGGGGAAAGCGCCCTGCGCCAGCGGCTCACCGTGGATATCGCCACCGGCGGCGACACCTTCGACCTCATCACCATCGGTTCCTATGAAACGCCGCTGTGGGCGGCGCGGGGCTGGCTGGTTCCGGTGGACGACCTGGGCGCCGATTACGACTACGACGACATCTTCGAGGTGATCCGCCAAGGCCTCTCCTGGCGCGGCAAACTATACGCCGCGCCGTTCTACGGCGAAAGCTCTTTCACTTACTACCGCTCGGACCTCTTTGAAAAGGCCGGACTGACCATGCCGGAGCGGCCCTCCTACGAGCAGATCCGCCAGTTCGCGGCGCGGCTGCACGATCCCGCCCACGGCGTCTACGGCATCTGCCTGCGCGGCGAGCCGGGCTGGGGCCAGAACGTAGCGTACCTGAGCACCTTGATGCACACCTTCGGCGGGCGGTGGGTGGATATGCATTGGCAGCCGCAGCTTACCAGCCAGCCCTGGGTGGACGCCATTGGCTTCTACGTCGATCTGATGAGGAACTATGGGCCTCCGGGATCGGTGACGGACGGCTATAACGAAGTGCGCGCGCTGTTCTCCAACGGAAATTGCGCCATGTGGGTGGACTCCACCGCCGCGGCGGGTTACATCCTCGATGCGAGCCAGAGCCGCGTCTCGCGCGCCACGGGTTTCGCCAAGGCGCCCATCGCCAGGACGTCCAGCGGATCGGCGTGGGTATGGGGTTGGGCGCTGGCCATCCCAAAATCCACGCCCCGCGTGGAGACCGCCAAGCGGTTCATCAAGTGGGCCACCAGCAAGCGCTACGTGGCCATGGTGGGGGATCGATTCGGCTGGCTGCTGGCGCCTCCCGGCACCCGTAAGTCCACTTACGACAATCCGGCGTACCAGCGGGCCGCGCCGTTCGCGGGATTGGTGCGCGACGCCATTCTCAACGCCAACTTCACCCGGCCCAGCGCGCTGGCCGTGCCGTATGTCGGCATCCAATACGTGGCCATCCCGGAGTTCCAAGCCATCGGCGAGGAGGTGGGCCAGGAAATCAGCGCCGCCTTGACGGGCAACGTCAGCGTGGAACAGGCGCTCAATCTCGCCCAGCGGGAAGCGGAGCGCGAGCTGCGGCGGGGAGGGTATCTGCAATGAGCGGGTGCGATGACGTGGCGCGGGCACTCGTGCCTGCCGCGTCGGCACTCATGCCGACGCTTGCTTGCAACACTTTGTCAGAAGCAGAAATGCCCGTCGAGACGAGTGGGCATGCGCGGCGGCGCGCAACGGAGGATGAAAAGACCAAGCGTCCCGAGGAGTCGGGACGCGGCAGGCACGAGTGCCCGCGCCACGTCCGAGGGTGGAGTGTGAGACATGTCTCTTAGTCGTCGCGGCGTCCGCACCAGGGCTCTGCTGGCCCCCTCGGTGGCGGCCCTCCTGGTCTGGATGATCGTGCCGCTGGCCATGACGCTGTGGTTCTCCCTTCAGCACTACAACCTGCTGAGCCCCGGCAAACGCGCCTTCGCCGGGCTCTATAACTATCGCTATCTGCTCACCGGGCGCGCGCTGTGGGTGGCCATGGGCAACACGCTCCTGTTGGTGGGGCTGGTGCTGGGGATCACCCTGGCGCTGGGAACCCTGCTGGCGGCGCTGCTCGACCGCGAATTCCCCGGGCGCAACATCTGCCGCCTGCTGGTGATTGCGCCCTTCTTCATGATGCCCACCGTGAGCGCCCTGATTTGGAAAAACATGCTCATGAATCCGGTGTTCGGCATGTTCGCCTGGATCACGCGCTCCCTCGGGCTGCGCACGGTGGATTTCTTCGCCGATATGCCGCTGATGGCCATCGTCGCCATCGTGGCCTGGGAGTGGACTCCGTTCGCCGTGCTCATCCTGCTGCCCGCCTTGCAATCCCTCAATCCGGAGTTGCGGGAGGCCGCGCGCATGGAAGGCGCCGGCCCGCTGGCGCTCTTCTGGCACATCGAACTGCCGCACATGCTGCGTCCCATGGCGGTGGTGGCGATGATCGAGACCATCTTCTTCCTCAGCCTGTTCGCCGAGATCTACGTGACCACCGGCGGCGGCCCGGGCCTGGCCTCCACCAACCTGGCGTACCTGATTTTCCGCGACGCCCTGTTCGATTGGGATGTGGGCGGCGCTTCGGCCGGAGGCGTCATCGCCATCGTCCTGGCGAATATCGTGGCCATCTTCCTGATGCGCCTGGTGGGCCGCAACCTGGAGGACCTGCCATGAGGACCAACTGGAAGTCGCGCCTGGCTCTCACCGTTACGGGCTGGGCCGCCGCGCTGCTTATATTCTTCCCCATTCTGTGGATGTTTCTGACCGGCTTCAAGACCGAGATCACGGCGGTGGCCACGCCGCCCGCGCTGCTCTTCCGGCCGACGCTTGAGAATTACTCGGCCGTCCTGCAGCGCGCCGATTACGTGCAGTTCGCGCTCAACAGCGTGGTGGTATCGCTGGGATCCACATTGCTGGCCCTGACGCTGGCGGTTCCGGCGGCCTATGCCATGGCGTTCTTTCCCACCAGGAAGACCAAGGACATCCTGCTCTGGATGCTCTCGACAAGAATGCTGCCGGCGGTGGGCGTGCTGGTGCCCATCTACCTGCTGTGGCGCAGCTTTGGGCTGCTCGATACGCGCATCGGGCTGGTGCTGATCGACGCCGTCAGCGTGCTGCCCATCGTGGTGTGGATGCTGTTTTCGTTTTTCCGGGAAGTGCCCCACCAGATCCTGGAGGCCAGCCGCATGGATGGCGCCAGCGAGCGGGAGGAACTGCTCCATGTGCTGCTGCCGCTCTCCGCTCCGGGCGTCGCCGCCACGGCCCTGCTTTCCATCATTCTGAGCTGGAACGAGGCCTTCTGGAGCCTCAATTTGACCACCGTCAAGGCCGCCACCCTGACCGCGTTCACGGCCTCTTTCGCCAACCCGGAGGGCCTCTTCTGGGCCAAGCTGTCGGCGGCTTCCACGCTGGCCATCGCCCCCATTTTGGTATTCGGCTGGGTCAGCCAGAAGCAGTTGGTGCGCGGTCTTTCCTTTGGAGCGGTTAAGTGAGAGGGGGAGATTGACCATGGCGACCGTCGAATTGAAACACGTACGCAAGCGTTTCGGCCAGCAGGAGGTGGTTCATGGCGTTGACCTGGCCATCGCCGACCGCGAGTTCGTGGCGTTCGTGGGGCCTTCGGGCTCCGGCAAATCCACCCTCCTGCGCATGATCGCCGGCTTGGAGGAGGTCTCCGAAGGCGAGGTGCTGATCGATGGCCAACCCGTCCAGAACATCCCGCCCGCCAAACGGGGACTGGCCATGGTGTTTCAGAGCTACGCTCTATACCCGCATATGACCGTAGCCGAGAACATGGGCTTCAGCCTGCGCCTGGCCGGGGCGCCACGGCGCGAGCGCGACCAGAAGGTGCTGGCGGTGGCGCGCATCCTCGATATGGAGCCGCTGCTTCACCGCAAGCCGCGGGCCCTCTCCGGCGGCCAGTTGCAGCGGGTGGCCATCGGCCGCGCCATGGTGCGCCAGCCCAAAGCGTTTCTGCTCGACGAGCCGCTCTCCAACCTGGATGCCGCGCTGCAGGCCCAGATGCGGCTCGAGCTGGTGCGGCTGCACCGCGAGCTGAAGACCACCATGATCTACGTCACTCACGACCAGGTGGAAGCCATGACCATGGCCGACCGCATCCTGGTGCTGAACGAGGGGCGTGTGGAACAGGTGGCGTCGCCGCTCGAGCTGTATCAGAACCCCGCCAGCCTGTTCGTGGCGGGCTTCATCGGTGCGCCCAAGATGAACTTCCTCGAGGTTCAAGTCGCGCAGGCCGCGGAGGATCGCTGCACGGTCACGCTGTTCCAAGGATCGGCCCTCGATGTTCCCGCCCTGGGCGCGGGCATCGCCCCCGGCGCCCGGCTCACCCTCGGCATCCGCCCCGAGCACGTCGCCCTCGAACCGGGCGGCCAGGTGGAAGGCGAGATTCAGGCCCTCGAACACCTGGGACCGCGCACCTATGTGCACGCGCGCCTGGCGGATGGCAGCAAGCTGGTGGCGCAGACAGCCGGCGACACCGCGGTCCGCGAAGGCGAGCGCGTGGGGTTTGGCCTCACCGCGGAGTCTTGCCACCTTTTCGACGCCGCCGGGAAACGTCTGGAGCGGCCCGGGAGGCGGCCATGAAGGCGCTACGGTTTCACGGCGCCGGGGATTTGCGCCTGGAAGAGCTGCCGCTGCCCGATCCGGCGCCCGGCGAAGTGCGCATCCGGCCGCAAGCCGTGGGCATTTGCGGAACCGATGCCCACATCTTTCGCGGCGAGTTTCCTTCCGCCGCGCCGGTGGTGTTGGGCCACGAAATCGGCGGCGTGGTGGATGCGGTGGGCGCGAGTGTTCAGAACCTGCGCGAAGGGGACCTGGTCACCGTCCAGCCCAACACGTTCTGCGGCGTCTGCCGGTTCTGCCAGGGCGGCCGCGAGCACCTGTGCGAGCGCATGCGCGCCTACGGCGTCCACATGGATGGCGGATTCGCCGAAGCCATGGTGGCCGATGCGCGCAACGTGTACCGGCTTCCCCAGGGCATCGGCGCGCGCATCGGCTGCTTCGCCGAGCCGCTGGCGTGCTGCGTCCACGGCATGGACCGGCTGGCGGTCCGCTCCGGCGCCACCGTGCTGGTGATCGGCGCGGGAGCGGTGGGCCTGATGCTCACCCGCCTGGCGCGTCTGGCGGGCGCCGGCCGCATCACCGTGAGCGAGCCCGACGAACAACGCCGCGCAGCCGCCGAGGCATTCGGGGCCGACCGCACGGCCGCGCCAGATGCGCTCGATGGAGAATTCGATTACGTGATCGACGCGGTAGGCTCGCGGCCCACTTTCGAGCAGGCCGTGGCCCGCGCCGCGCGCGGCGGCTCCATTCTGGTCTTCGGCGTCGCTCCGGCGCACGCCTCGGCCACCGTCAGCCCGTACGAGATCTTCGCCCGCGAACTGACCATCGTCGGTTCCCTGATCAACCCCTATACGCATGCCCGGGCCGTCGAATTGCTGGCTCAAATGGGGCTGGAGAAGCTGAACGTTCAGACGTTTCCGCTGGCGCAATACGGCGAGGCATTCGAGGCGCAGGCGCGGCCGGCCGGGGCGATGAAGGTTGTGTTTTTGCCGCAGGAGTAGGGTGGGGGCGGGAAACTGGGGAGAAGATCGGTTGGTAGGCGGAAGCGCCTGCCCCACAAGGTCTTCGAGCCGCGGTGAACCTCAGCCCCGCGGCAGCGTACACTCGAAGTTCTATGGATAAACCTCCGTTGACCGTATTCGCCGAGTTCCACGCCAAGCCCGGCCGGGAGGAGGAGTTGGGCGGGCTGCTGAAGGGGCTGATCGAGCCTACCAGAAAAGAGGAGGGCTGCCTGCAATATGATCTGCACGTGGACAACGACCAGCCTGGGCACTTCCTGTTTTTCGAAAACTGGACTTCGATGGCGCTGCTCCAGGCGCATCTCGGCTCCCCGCACCTGATTGCGTTTCAGGCGCGGTCGGCCGACTTGTTAGAGGAACCGCTGCGCATCGTGTTCGCCTCGCGCATCGGATAAGGGCTACGCGGGTGAGACAGGCCATCGACCTTCGTGGTCTGTTGGGACGAGCCCTCGGCCCGCGGAATTCATGAAGTTGGTGGGGCAGGCGGTTCCGCCTGCCTTTTTCAACCCCGTCGGGCCTCGCTAGGTGACCGCCCCTTGACAGACGACAAAAACCCGATCATCCGGCCCACAGAATGCGAGGGCAGGCGAAAGCGCCTGCCCCACCTTCGACGGCCTTCTACGCCTTGTAGTCCCACTCCTTGCGGTAGGGCGTGTCGACCAGGCTGTTGGCCAACTCGTCATTGGTGATCTTCATGTTGACGTGGTCCCAGGCCAGGATCCGGTTCTGCCGGCCGCCTCGGCCGCCTCCGCCGCGACCGGCGGTGGCTCCGGCAGGCGCCGGGGTGGGCATGGTGTGCCGGCGCAACGCCAGCGTTCCCAGCACGGCGAACTCGGTCAGCCCGCAAGCGAATTCAATGGGCGTGATGGACTTCTTGCCGGCCTTGCACATGCGGACCCATTCCTTGTAGTGATCCGGCTTCTCGCAGCGCGCCAGCGTGGGCGCGGGCTGCTTGAAGTCCTTGAACTTGGCCTCCGGCAGCAGGTAGCCGCCGGGCAGACCATGAGGCATCTGGGCCGGGGTGGGGTTGGCGACGAAGGCCGCCCAGGGGTTTCCGCCGTAGTAGGCCGAAATCTGCACGCCCTTTTCGCCGACGAACATGACGCCGCTGCCGGGCATGTTAACGTTCGCGGGCATACTCTCCGGCCGGGGCGGGGTCAATCCGCCGTCATAGAAGTACGCCATCAAGGCCGGATGGTTCCCACGGGCGGGAATGTGCCACTGGACAGTGTTGGCGACGCTCATGCACTCGGCGTTGTCCACCGATTTCGGCCCCGCCACAAAGGCCTGGCAGCCGATGCCGGCGACCCAATCCGGCGTGCCCATTTCGAGCTCGTCGTGGAACATCTGGAGGTTGTGGCAGCCAAAATCGCCGATCGTGCCGGTGCCGAAATCCCACCAGGGCCGCCAGTTGCCGTAGTGATAGGTCTTGGCATAGGGACGGGCGGGCGACGGGCCGCACCATTGGTCCCAATTCATCCCTTCGGGCGGCGTCTCGGACTCGGGGCGGGAGAAGCCGCCGCCGGAGCTATAGGTGCCGGTCCAGATGTGGACTTCGTGAACCGGGCCGATGGCTCCGCTCAGCAGCAATTCGGTGGTGGCGCGGGCATAGCTGGTGCGGGAATCCTGAATGCTGGCCTTGGTGGTGCGCTTGGAAGCCAGGCACGCGGCCTTGACCCGGCGGGCCTCGGCGACGGTGTGGGTGATGGGCTTGGCGCAGTAGACGTGCTTGTCCATGGCCAGGCCGGCGAGCACCAGGTGGGAATGCCAGTGGTCCGGGGTAGCCACGATCAGGGCGTCGAAGTTTTGCGACTCCTTGTCGAACATCTGCCGGAAATCCTTGTACAGCTTGGCGCTCGGGTAGCTCCTGAATACCGGCGCGGCGAAGGTGTGGTCGAGGTCGCACAAGGCCACGATGGCTTCATCCGCGCATTCGTGAATGTAGTTCCGGCCCATGCCGGCCACGCCCACGGCGGCGATCCTCAGTTTGTCGCTGGGAGCCTGAAAACCCACGCCTCCCAGAACATGTCGCGGAACGATGAGCGGCGCCAAACCGGTGGCGATAGCAGCGCGCCGGGTTAACTCGCCTTTGTTCGACTCATTCGAATTCATGACAACGTCTCCTTTTAGTAACTCAATACTTCATTAACTTGACCCGCATCAGGGCTCCCTGAGCGGAAAGATTTACCATCGGACCTGTGTAGTCTCCCTGCGACGTCGTGCCCAGGACGGTGGTCTTCCAAGCGCCGTTCTCGTAATACCCTTCTTCGACCTCGCTGAACTGCGCGGCAGTGTAGTCCGATCCCTGCACCGGCCGCCATTCCACGGACGACTCGAAGCCCATCACCAGGAACTCGTCCGCGCCCAGCTCGGCGATCATCACGCGCGCCGAAGGTTCGGGCGCCCCGGCCGCCGCCGTTTGGCCCACGGCGCCCGCCGGCTGCCTCCCCCGGGGATGGAAGCGGACCAGCACGTCATAGTCGCTGAAAATCAGGTTGCGCGCCCCAATGCCGGTCTCTTCCACCGCCGCCTTCAAGCGCGGAGTACCCTGAAGGCCGGCGATCACCGGAATGGCGGTCTTGAAGAGGCGGAAATCGGCCGCCACGGCGGCCATGTCCGGCCGCGGATTCGCGCCTCCTCCATCGATTCCGAAGGGGGCGAAACCGATGCCCGCGAAATCGGCCATGGCGTAGAAGAACGCGCGCCCGGCGATGCCGCTGCCGGTTTCGACGATCAGCAACGGGTTATCCGGCCGCCGGTAACTATTGAGGATCTTCAAGTAAGTGATGGGCGACTGGTGATAGATGTCCGAAGCGATGGCGTCGATGGCGGGAGCGTTGGCTTTCCACAGGTCCAGCATGTGCGCCACGGCCCCGCCGCTGGGATAGGATTCGCCGGGACGGTCGAATCGCTCCCAGTTGTCATTGGTGCCGTAACCGCCGTTCCACACGTTCACGTAAGTGGGCAGCGGATAGATCTGCTTGCCGGCCTGCGCCACTTCGTTGATATAGGACGAGAGGTAATACGCGTTGAAGGCCTCGTCGGCCTCGCGGCCGAAGGCTTCCTTCCAGGTTCCCGGCTTCTTCTTCAGCGCCGCCACCAGCTTCGCGGGCGCCGGGCCGGCGAACAGCTTGTTCGATTCCGGCGAGAAGTCGCGCACGCTGCCTAGCGAGCCGGGTTCGTTCTCCACCTGCACCATAATGACGGTGCGGTCGGCTTCGTCGATCTGCCGCAAGTGCGTCATCATGGCCGAGTAGGCTTTCTTGTCGGCCTCCAGGTTGGCGCTCGACATGGGCGAAAGCACGCGGATGGGCTTGCCGCCGGAATCGAGCACGCGGGGGAAGCGCTTGGGGTCGGCCTTCACCCAATTCGGGGCCCAGTCCATGGCCCCGTTCTTCCACGTGCCGAACCACAGAATCACGGCTCGCAGACCCTGCCCGCGCAAGCCGCGCAGGATCTGGTCGAAGCCGCTAAAATCGAACTTCCCTTCCACCGGCTCGATGACATTCCAGTAGACGGGATACTCGACCGTGTTCAGGTTCATCGCTTTGAACGCCGGCCAGGCGCTCTCCATGCGGTCCGGGAAGCCGGTGAAGTTGCCCACCTGGCCTCCCAGCATGATGAACGGCTTGCCGTCCACCATGAAGGTGAACTTATCCCCCTGCTTGACGAGCTGTGGAATGGGCTTGCTTTGGGCCAGAGCGAGCGATGCGGCGCAAGCCAGCAATCCACATAGACCGAGCGCACGCCCCAACGTTTTCCGCATGGGTTGACTTCCTTTTCGCCGAAGCGGCTATTATCTGCCGGGCGGCGGCGCTGCCGGCGGATTGCCGCCGCGTCCGCCTCTGCCGCCACCACCGGTGGGCTGGCCATTCTGGGTGGTGGGCTGGAGGTCGGGAGCCACCGGGGGCGTGAAGGGACGCAGGGGCCGGATGTAGATATTGCGGAACGCCACGGCGCCGTGATCGCCTTGCAGCATGATGGGGTTCATGGCCGCCTCGGGGATGTTCATGGCCGCCTGCGTGGGACCACGCCTCTCGACGTTCTCATGAATCAACTGGCCGTTGTGCAGGATACGGATGAACTTGGCATTGGCGGTTTTCTTGCCGGAGGCATCGAACTTGGGCGCCTGGAACCAATAGTGATACGACTGCCACTGCCCCGGCGGACGGTCCGCGCGCGCCTTGGGCCCAATGCCGCCGTCCTCGCCGTTAATCGGTCCGCCGTTGTAGTGGTACATGGAGCCGCACTGG
>JBEKPK010000082.1:0-17010 GCA_049520795.1 Bryobacteraceae bacterium | reverse complement strand
GGATATTGGCGCGCTGCGTCTGGATGGCGCTTTCGAGCGTTTGGATCTGGGCCTGGACCTGCTGCACTTTGTAGTGCGCGGGCTTCAACACGGCCGAAAGGTCCGCCGCCTGCTGGCGTAACTCCGTCAGCTTCACCTGGTAGGTCCGCAGCGTGGCATCGTCGAGCACCTCGGGCAGCGCGTCGGCCGGCGCGGCCAGGGCGCGCTCGTAGCGGGTCTGCTCGGAGACGCGCTCCTCCTGGGCTTTGGAGAGCGCCTCCTGCATCTGCTTGAGGCGGCCTTCCTCGGCGCTGTCATGCTCGGAGGTGAACACCAGGCCGGCATCGCGGGTATAGTCCTGCAACGCTTTTTCGGACTGGTCCAACTCCTTCTTCAGATCGAGCAGTTGATCGCCCAAGCGGTGCGCGACGGTTCTACTGGATTCGAGCCGGCTATTCGCCGAATCGGCGATGAATTCGGTGGCGAGCGTGTTCGCGAAAGCCGCGGCGAACTTGGGATCGCGCGAGGAGTACGACACTTCTACGATGCGGCTGACGCCGAGCGCCCGCACTGTCAGCCCGTCGGCCACGAGCTCGAGAATGCGCTGCCGGCCCGCGCCTTTCGACTGAAATTCGGGCCGCCTTTCGGCGCCCAGCCGGTCCGCCACGCGCCCCAACAGAGGACTGTTCTCCATGTACTTCATCTGGGTCTGCATGTAGGCGCCGACCTCGGGATCGGCAGCGGTCGGATCGACGTTCCGAGTGTTCAGAAAATCGCTGTTGAAACCCTGAATTTCGATCCAGGCTTTGGCTTCGTAGACCGGTGGCAAAACCCGCGCGGCCGCGAGCGCCAGCGCGAGCCCTATCGCGGCTCCGGCCATCACGGCAAGCCAGTGCTTGCGAATGGGGCGGACAAACTCGCCGAGCGAGAGCGGCTGGTCGGCCGGGGCAACCACAGCGGGCGATTGGAATAGGATCACCTGTGCCAAATCACCACCCCCGTACCCATCTCAAGCGCCGCTTCCAATCCCCGCACGGCGGCGCTGCGCGACGCGCTGCTGGGGACGTAAAGAACGTCGTCGGCCGTTAGGGGAATATCCGCCGCCTGGCCGGAGAGAATCTTCCCCAGGTCGATCTCCGTTTCAGAACGGACTCCCTGGCCCGGCGCCGGACGCAACAGGCGCGCGTGTTTGATGCCGGCGTTGCGTTCCGGTCCTTCAGCGAGGGCCAGCGCTTGAAGCGCCGAGAGGCTCTCGCCGTCGCGGAGCAGAAAACCGCCGGGCTTATGCACCTCGCCCAAAACATACACCAGCCGGGCGCGCGGCACGCTGAGAACGTCGTTGGGACAGACCAGGATATCGGCAAGCTTCGCGCCGTCGGATGGCGAAACCCGCAGCGAAGCCGAGAGTCCGCCGGCGCCGGCCGGGCGGCTACCCGGAAGCGGGAATCCGCAGTCCTTTGCGCGGCTCACTTCCACGGCGTCGGCGCCTTCGGGGGAAATGCCGCCCGCCAGGGAAATCGCCGTTGCCAGCGTCGTGGGTCCTTCCAGGTAGAATACGCCGGGGTTCTTGACCGCCCCCATGACCGAGACGGACTGACTGTGGAAGGCAACGACTTCCACGCTGACCTCCGGATCGCGTATATATTCATCGAGGCGTTCGCGAAGGCGGCTGCGCAGTTCGTCAACGGTCAGTCCAGCGGCTTTTACGCGCCCGATGAGCGGCAGGTCTATGCCCCCGGATGCATCGAGACGCAGTGGCTTGCCATCCATCTCGGGGACATGCAGCGCGCTTACGGCGATCTGATCGTTCGGCCCCAGAATGTAATGCGGCGGGACTGCTTGCGCGCGGGCGAACGCCGCCAGGAACAGGGCGCTCCACAACAGAGCGCATCCGCGAACCGTGAGAGCCGTCTTTCGAGTCGTCATCGCCACAAGTTCACCATAGTTTCAGATCCGCTTAAAGACTTGCCAGTACCAGCGCGGTAATAGTATCCCGAGCCCGCGGAAGTAGCTGCCACGCACTACTCCCTGCCATCGGAGCCCGGGAGCTTGAGCGAGCGGTTTCCCGCAAGATCTAATTGGATGTAGTGGAGAGAATCCGGCAGGCGTCCCTGGCAAGAGTGCGCCGCTTGACATGCGCGGCCAGAGCGGCCGCGCCCTTGACGGCGTCTTCCACCCATGAAGCGATAAACGGCAGCGGATCGCGCCAATCGAAGTACGCCAGTTCGCGGACCCTTCGCAACGACCGTATCCAATCCCGTGGGGCGAGCCCGCCCTCGATCCAGTAACTCAGGCTGGATGCCAGGTCGAGATCCTCCACCATCCAGCCCCGGCCTTCAACGCCTTCAGTGGCCTCGCGCGGCTGTCCCGTAAGATCGAGATATAGGGCGCGCACAACATCCATGCCATCCGCATCGACAAACAACCGAAACGTAGCGCCGACCCGCGGATTGATGTCGATTACTTTGTAAGTCCCGTCCCGTTGGTCATAAAGAAAATCGATATCCACGGCGCCCTGGTAACCCATGGCCTCGAGCAGCGTCCTGGAAATACTCTCGACCGCCTGGTTGCCTTGACACACGCCCATCGACGTGAGACCGCGATGCACGGGGAATTGGCGCAGCTTCCTGCCGGTGAACGCGGCCAGGCAGGTCGTATTAGCGTCGAAATAGCCGTTGAACATCCATACTGCATCGTCCGCGCCGGGGATATACTCCTGTACCATGAGGTCCGGATTCTCGGGATCCTCCAGCAAGTCGTAAAGGCGAATCAGTTCTTCCGCGGTCTCGACCACATACATCCGCCTGCCGGCGCGTCGCTGGAGGGATTTGCCGTGTATGCCCTTCAGCATGACGGGCAGCCTTGCGGCATCGAGAAAACGCAACAGGTCCGCGCGCGATTGCGGGAAACACGACTCCGGGGTGGGCACGCCAGCCCGCTTGACGAGATAGTACATCCGCTTCTTGCTGCACAGTGCAGCCACCGTATCGGCGGGTTGTTCGGCGAAGATGTACCAGGGCTCGAGCGCGGCGGAGTGCCGGGAGGTGAGCAGGGCCGTTTCGTCGCTGGTGGGGATCAGGACCGTGCGTTTGCCGAGCGTTCGGGCGATTTCGATCAGGCGCGCCACCACCTCCGCGGGCTCGGCTTGGTCGCCAGGACCCGCGAACCAGCGCTTCAGATAACGGGACGCGCGTACCGCGCCGATCCCGCTGCCATAACCATAGACGGGCGCTCCCAACCGCCCCAGCGTGCGGGCGATTGCCAGAGAGCCATGACGCTCGGCGGGCATGATGAGCACGGGGACAAACGAATCGACCGATGGCACTACTTATCTCTCCAGTGACCGGTGACCGCCAAGGCACTGCACACGGCAGTTACGATCGGTTGACGGACTCGGCTGTCCCGGTCCCTGGTTCGGCGGGCCATGGCGCTTTCCAGGACCGTCGCCGCCATGCTCAGAGACCTGCGCGGGAAGACCGAACGCAGAGCATTCACCGCGCCGAGCACCGCGTGGTTAGCGATCCAGGGCGAGACCGCGGGGTGAAACTGAACCGCGAGTGGGTGCGGCGCCACGTCATATCCCATCTGCCGCTTGTACTGATCGAGCCCCGGGTTGTCGAGCGGTCTGATGCCGTTTTCGACGGCTTGGATCGAGGGATCCTCGGCCGCGCGGCGGAGCACGGCAAAATCCAGCGCATGGTTTGGGTAGTGCGCCAGGTCCGCCGTGCGGCTGTTCTTATAGAGGAGATGAAGCCACGGGCCTTCCTGGAAAGAAATCAGATACGCCGCCAGCCTGGCATCCACGTAGGCGCCGGTAACATGGAATGCCGGGCACGCATATACGGCGCGGACAAAGCGGGCCCAGGACCGGGGATCGGCGAATTCAGCATCGTGCCGCGCCTGTCTCTCCATTGTGTCGCGATTCAGCAGAATGCCGTCCGCGGTGAGTTCGTCCTGGTTCACCTCTCGAATTTCGCAGCGTTCCAGACCCGTTTTCACGTGCCCGCGCTGCTTGCGGTTCACACTCGCCAGCGTGTAGCCGGATGGGCGGACCACATAGAGTCCGGCGGGGATGCCGTGACCGCGCACGGGAAACCGCACGCCGGCAACCTTCCCCAGGCGCAGCAGTTCCTCCATTTCACCCTCTTGGGGGTCCAGTTGCACGTGGCAGGGCAGAGGGGAGTAAATAGGGCCTTTGAACCGGCGCCAGACGACCCCTCCCGATTCGAACACCGGACATCCGCGCCGTTCCCAGAGTTGCCCGAGCGCGGCGCCGGGCGTGTACCCGGTTTTGGACGGGCGTACAGGCGCTCCGACTTCGTCGAGGATAGGGTCGTAGATCTTCATTGTTCCTGCCTGTTCCGATCATAAGGGTGAAGAGTGCGGAGGCACGCGCCGCGGGGGTAATGGTACGGGACTAGTAAGGCCGGTGGCTCCCGTTCGCCGGCCGTTTCATTAGGATGTTTACAGCAGGCCGGTTCGTCCCTCTTGAATATGCTGGAAAAATCGCTGATCTCGATTCTGTTCGGTTTGGCCGCGGGTTTCGCTATGCGCGCGCCGTACAGGCGCCGAGACGGCGGGACCGCCGCGGCCGCTCCGGGGCGCCTAGGAGACCGCGCCGAAATAGTGCGGCGCATGGCCGGCCTGGAAAACGCACTGGCCGATACCAGGCGCGGCTTGGCACAAATGGGGGCCGAGCAGTCCCGCGCAGCCAGCAGTCTCCGCGAATGGGTAGAGGAACGGCTCGCCGACATGGACAACCGTCTCGTCCAGGGCCAGGCGGAGCAAACCAGCGGCTCTACCCGAAAACTCGACGACCGCCTGCAACTACATGCCGAGGCGATTCAACAACTCGAGGACCGCGTGGTACGTCTGGAGCGATCCAATCGGGAACTCGGACTCAGGCTCGAACGGCTTCAATCGCCCGCCCTGGCTGCGAAGGCCCTGAGCGCATAGCGGCGGAGCCTTCTTTCGGTGAAGTCGCGGAAGAAGCGTTCTAGCATCGATCCGCGCCCGATCCGGATGTGCCGGTCTTCGCGCTTGAATGTGGGGATAATAAAGGAACAACACAATGACTGCCTGGATCAATCGCTATCCCGTGTTCGCGCGCGCGGCTCTCGTGGCGCCGATCGCCGGGTGCGTGCTTTTGATGAGCGCCGCCGGCCTTTTCTCTCAGGGGGCGCCCGCGCCGCCGGCGCAGCGGACCAGTTTCAAGTTCGATTTCGGCCCGGGCAAAGCGCCGGAGGGCTATACCAAGGTTCCGGCGGACTGTTTTTATTCGGACCAAACCGGCTATGGATTCGACTTCGGCTCAAAGCCGACGGGCGTCGAGCGCGGCGGCGGCGATCCGCTGCGAGACGGTTTTGTGACGGCCACCGATTACCCGATCCTGTTCTCCGTCAAAGTCCCCGAGGGCAATTATCGAATTACCGTTACCTTCGGCGACGCCCAGGGGGAATCGCGCACCACCGTCCGCACCGAAGCCGGACACCTCATGGCGGCCAACATCGTCACGGCGGCCGGGAAATTCGAAACCCGCTCCTTCATCGCCAATGTTCGCCGGCCCACGCTCCCCACGCCGCCGGTCAACGCGCCGGGCGGCACGATGGTTCACATGTTCATAGCCGGTGAGGAGCAGGCGATCTGCTGGGACGACAAACTGACCATCGAGTTCAACGGCAGCCGGCCGGCCGTGGCCGCCATGGAGATTTCCCCGGCGGAGGATGTGCCCACCCTTTTCACGGCCGGCGATTCCACCGTGGCCGATCCGCGGCGCGGCCCCGGCGGCAACTGGCCCACCCAGATGTGCCAGTTCTTCAAGCCCGAGATCGCCGTCTGCAACAGTGCGGAGAGCGGCGAAACCTCCAAGAGTTTTGTCACCGGCCTGCGCATGGACAAAGTCCTGAGCCGCATGAAAAAGGGAGATTTCTTTCTCATCCAATTCGGTCACAACGACCAGAAGGAGAACTGGCCGCAGACCTACACGGAGCCCGAAACCACCTTTAAGGCATACCTGAACGTCTTCCTCACCGAGACGCGCCGGCGCGGCGCCACGCTGGTCCTGGTAACGCCCATGGAGCGCCGCGCCAACGGCGATTCCGTTGGCCCTCATGCGCGGGCCATGCGCGAATTCGCCGCGGAGGAGAAGATCCCGCTCATCGACCAGTGGGCCATGAGCAAGCAGCTCTGGACCGCGCTCGGCGACAAAGTAAACTCGGCCTTCGCCGATCAGACGCATCCCAGCGGATATGGAGGCTATCTGCTTTCCAAGGTGGTGGTCACCGGAATCAAGCGGAACGTGCCGGCTCTGGCGAAGTACATTGTCGACGATTTCACCGAGATCGACACGGCCCATCCGGATGCGCCGCCGGACTATCTCAGCCAGCCGGCCGGAACGGGAATTCCGCCCCAAGGCCGCGGCGGACGCGGCGCGGCAACGCTGCCGGGCGGGCGAGGAAACTGAAGCCAAGAAGAATCTCCGCGCGTAGCCGCTATGGTGTTCGCGGGGTGGGGGCTGTATGGTGTGTTCAGGGGCCACACTGGGGTTTTGAAGCAGCCCGAGAATGGCCGTATCTCACTGAGAATATTGGTCGGGGCGGGGCGATTTGAACGCCCGACCCCCTGCGCCCAAGGCAGGTGCGCTACCAGGCTGCGCTACGCCCCGACACTCTACTTACTTGATTCTAACCCGGATTCCTTGCGTCGGAACGCCTGTGACATGCGCGCTAGTCCGCCGCCATGCCCATCCATCCGGGTTCGCCGGCCTTGGGCTTGGCGATTTCCACGCCCGCCAGCCTTTCAATCGCCGTCACGATGGCCGCGTGGTCGTAGTCCCCTTTGCCCTCATTCATCAGCGAAACCATCATCGACTGCACCAGGCTGGTGAAAGGCAGGGGGACTTTGAGCTCTTCAGCGGCCAGCAGGGCGTTGCGCATGTCCTTTTGATGCAGCCGAATGCGGAAACCGGGCTTGAAGTTGCGGGCAATCGCCATGGGGGCTTTGGCGTTGAGGACCGCGCTGCCCGCGAGGCCCCCTTTGATGGCGTGGAAGACCACCTCCGGATCTAGGCCCGCGGCGGTGGCCAGCACCAGCGCTTCTCCCATGGCGGCGATGTTGCAGGCCACCATAATCTGGTTGGCGAGTTTGGTGACGTTGCCGGCGCCCACTGGGCCCGTGAGGGTGATGCTCGAACCCATGGCTTCGAGCACCGGCCGCACGTGCTCGAAGGCGTCCGGATTGCCGCCCGCCATGATCGCCAGCGTGCCGTCCATGGCCTTCGGCTCCCCGCCGCTGACCGGCGCATCCAGAAACTCGACGCCCTTTTTCTCGCAGGCGGCGCCGATTTTCTGGGAAACCATCGGACTGATCGAGCTCATGTCCACCACATAAGCTCCCCGGCGCGTTCCTTCGAGCACGCCGCCAGGGCCGAGGATGGCCTTCTCCACGTCGGGCCCGTCGGGCAGCATGGTGATGACCAGGTCGGAGCGCGCGGCGGCATCCTGGGCCGAGGCGGCGCGGGCCGCGCCGGCTGCCATGAGATCTGCGACGGAAGCGGGATTCAGGTCGTAAACCACCAAGCGGTGGCCTGCTTTCAAAAGGTTACGCGCCATGGGCCGGCCCATGATGCCGAGACCGACAAACGCGATTTTTCTAGACATGGTTGGAACCCCCTCCTCGTATCTACTGCTGGTCCTATTTTACGATGCCGGGAGAGCCGGGCGCGATTCGCTGATACCGGCGGTCGGCGCTCTTATCTGGAGTTCCGGCAAGGAAGCCGGCGGCAGGTCGAAAACCCACGCGCCGCGCGGCGTCAACCGGCGAGCCATGTGCTACCATGCCGCCATGCAAACCTTCACCTGGAACGACATTCCGGAAGACGTTCTTAACCCCCTGGCCGGGCGGAAGGCCCTGCACGGCAAGAACATTACGATGGCCCGTTTTCGCTTCGACAAGGGCAACGTGGTGGCCATGCACCACCATATCAACGATCAGATTACGATCATTCAGTCGGGCAAGGTGCGCTTCAACCTGGATGGTGAGATCAAGGAACTCTCCGCGGGCGACTTCCTACACGTGGATCCCGATGTGCCGCACGGCAACGAGGCCCTGGAAGACACCGTGATTATCGAGCTCTTCTCGCCCATACGGGAGGATTGGATCAAGGGGGACGATTCGTACCTTAGGCAGAAATAGGGGGCGGGACTCGCTTCGACATAGCGACCGCTCCCTCACGGTCGCGGCTCGTTAGCAATCTGGCGAGCCGCGACCGTAAGGGAGCGGTCTTCCAGGGAGACCGCGCGGATCGCGGCCTGCCCTTGATTCCTAAACCTTTACGCAAGCCTTCAGAGCTGCATCCCAAGGCGCGCGGTAGGTCTTGGTGCACATCTTGGCGGCTTCCGCGTCGCCGATCACCACTTCCTTATCCGGGTCGAATTTAAGCGAGCGGTGGAGGCGAAGGGACACGTTGGCCAGGTTGCAGACGGTGGCCACCTTGTGGCCGTCTTCCACTTCGCAGAACGGCCGGTTGCGGCTCTTGATGCAATCCAGCCAGTCGCGCTCATTGAGCGTCATGGTAGGATCCGCGCCGGTAGCGGTAAGGCCATAGCGGCTATCGGTAGCCACTCCAGCCCCAGCGGCGGGAGCGGCTCCGCGGCCCTGCGCGCCGGCGCCAGGGGCAGCGCCTGCTCCACCGGCCCCACGGCCGGCCCCTCTTCCAGCGCCACCGCCGCCGCCGCCCCGGCCGGTCGCAGCCGTGTCGGCGTACTCGGGCAGCCAGGGCGTCCGCGGCGTGTTGGTGTAGACCGGACCGCCGATCGGGTGCCCCTGGAACCGCGGAATGTCGTTGACCGGATCGCCCTTCATTTCCGAAGTGACGGTATAGTTGCCGCTGACGGACATGGTGCCCTTGGTGCCCATGTAGACCTGTCCGCCGCCGCCCGCGTCGCGGGGTCCGGAGCAGGCTTCGCGCACAGTCGCGGCCATGGTGAAGCCCTTGGCGCCGTTCTTGCCGGGGAACACCCAGATGGCGTCCTGCGTGTCCGGGGTATCGCCGTCGTCGTCGTCCAAGGCGTAGCGTCCGCCCTCGGACATGACCAGGGTGGGCATCTTGGCGTCCATGAGCCACAGAATCTGGTCGATCTGATGGGCACCCAGGTTGGTCATCTGGCCGCCCGAGAAATCCCAGAACCAGCGGAAGTGGTATATCCCGCGGTGGTTCTGATAGGGCGTCTTCTGGTTCGGTCCGAGCCACATGTCGTAGTCGAATCCGGGAGGCGGAGCGGTGACGGGGGTCTTGCCGAAGCCCGGGTAAATGTTGCGCGTAAAGGACAGGCGGATGGAGTGGATCTTGCCGAGCGTGCCGGCCTCGACCACTTTCTTGGCCGCCTTCACGCCCGCGCCCTGGCGGCGCTGGGTCCCCACGGTCACGATGCGTTTGTACTTGCGGGCGGCCTGGATCATCCACTTGCCTTCGTCCACCACCAGGGTCATGGGCTTTTCGCAGTAAACGTCCTTGCCGGCGGCGCAGGCCATGATGGTGAGCAGCGCATGCCAGTGGTCCGGGGTGGCGACGATGACGCCCTGGATGTCCTTGTTATCGTACATCTTCCGGAAATCGCTGTACCCCTTGCAATTGGGATTTCCGACATAAGCCAGGCCTTCGTCCACGCGTGGCTTATAGACGTCGCACAAGCCGAGCACCTCGGTGTCCTTGAATCCCTTGAAATCGGCCATGTGCTGTTTTCCTATCAGCCCGAAGCCGATGAGACCGATGCCGATGCGATCATTCGCGCCCAGCACTCGATTGTATGAGGCCGCTGTCATGGCAGCCGCTCCCAGGAACGCTCGCCGCGTGGTCTGGGAACTCACTATTTCGTTTTCCATCCGTTCTCCTTCCAGCCGCAAATGCCGGCTCACCAGAAATTCAGGCTTAGAAACCTGATTCACTATAAGGGATAGCGCACCCAAGATCAACCCCACCGACGGATTCGCGATCCGCCCGCGGCAGCCTTTCGACGCAGAGACGCGGGCGGCTGCTCTATCGGCTCGCGCTTACTTGTTTATCCCCACCTGGCTCAATAGCCAGGCGTATTCGAAGGCCTGGTCCCGCAGCTTGTCGTAGCGGCCCGATGCGCCGCTATGGCCGGCGGGGTCCATCTTGATCTTGAGCAGCAGGGGATTGCCGTCCGTCTTGAGCGTGCGCAGCCGGGCCACATACTTGGCCGGCTCCCAGTACATCACCTGGCTGTCGTTCAGGCTGGTGGTGACCAGCATGGCGGGGTACGCGCGCGCGGCGAGATTGTCGTACGGGCTATACGATCTCATGTAGTCGTATGCCGCCTTCCCGTTGGGGTCGCCCCACTCCAGGTACTCGCCCACGGTGAGCGGCAGCGTTGCGTCCATCATGGTGTTCATCACGTCCACGAACGGCACGCCCAGGTGGACCGCGCGGAACAGGTCCGGGCGCATGTTGACCACCGCCCCCATCAGCAGGCCGCCGGCGCTGCGGCCTTCAATCAGGAGCCGATCCTTGGAAGTCCACTTTTCCTTCGTCAGATATTCGGCGCAATCGATGAAGTCCTGGAAGGTGTTCTTCTTGTTCATGAGCATGCCGTCCAGGCGCCACTTTTCCCCCATTTCATCGCCGCCGCGTATGTGCGCGATGGCGTAGGCCACGCCGCGGTCGAGCAGGCTCACCCGGTCGCTGCTGAAGTTCACCGGCATGCCGATGCCGTAGGAACCGTAACCGTAGAGCAGCAGGGGCCGGCTGCCGTCGCGCCGGAAGCCTTTCTTATAGACCATGGAGACCGGCACTCTCTGCCCGTCGTGCGCCGTCACCCACAGGCGCTCGGAGACATATTGGGACGGGTCGTAGCCGCCCAGCGTCTCCTGGCGTTTCAACAGGGTGGATTCGCCGCTCCGGACGTCGTAGTCGTAGACGCTGGGCGGCGTCGAGAAGCTCTGGTAGTTGTAGCGATAGGCGGCCGATTCGAAATCAGGCGTCACGCCCGGGGAAGCCGCGTAGACCTTCTCCGGAAACTCGATGGCCGTCCAGGCGCCGGTCCGGAAGTTATGAATGCGCAGGCGATCCAGGGCCTCGGATTTCTCGATGGCCACGGCGAAGTCCCGGAAGAGGTCGATCCCCGCGATGAGCGCATCGTCCCGATGGGCGATGAAGGTCTTCCAGTTCTCGGGCGCGGGATTATCCTCCGGCGCGGTGACCACCTGGAAGTTCACCGCGTTCTTGTTGGTCCGGATATAGAAGAGGCCCTCGCGGTGGTCCACGTAATAACGGTGCTTCTTCTCGCGCGGCAGGAAGACGGCGAAGTTGTCGGACGGGCGGTCCGCGCGCAGATAGCGGCACTCGGTGGTATCGGTGGCCCCGATTTCCAACAGCAGGTATTTCCTGTCGCGCGTCTTGGAGATCGAAATGTCGTACAGTTCGTCCTTCTCTTCGTAGAGCGGCTCGAATGCGGCCTCGCCCAGCGCATGCCGCCACAGCTTGTCCGAGCGCTTGGTAACGGCGTCCTCGGTGGTCAGGAAAAGCGTCTTGTTATCGGCCGCCCATTCCGCCGAGGTGACGCGCTCGATGGTGTCCGGCAGCGTACGGCCCGTGCGCAGGTCCTTCACATACAGGTTGTACTGCCGGAAACCGGCGTAGTCGATGGAGTATGCCAGCAGGTTCTGATCGTCGCTGAGAGAGAACGCGCCTAGCCCCACGAATTTCCGCCCGCCGGCCAACTCGTTCAGATCGAGCAGGATTTCCTCGGGCGCGGTCATCGAACCCTTGCGGCGGCACTGGATGGGATACTGCTTGCCCTCCTCCGTGCGGGAATAGTAGAGGGAATCGCCGCGCCGCGCCGGAACGCTCAGGTCGGTTTGCTTGATGCGCGCCAGCATCTCGTCGTAGAGCGCGTTTTCGAAGGGTCGCAACGCCGCGGTCATGGCCTCGGTGTAGGCGTTCTCAGCCTCCAGATACCGGATGGTCTCGGGGTTCGATTTCTCACGCAGCCAGTAGTAGGGGTCGATCACGGTGGTCCCGTGCCGCGTCTCGCGGCGCTCGTAAACCGGCGCCACTGGCGGCTTCGGCGCCTGCGCGATCAAACGAACGGTCGAGACCAGCCCGGAAACGAGCAATCCCAAGACAATGACTTCAGCAGTGGAAAGCCGGATAGGCGCCATGACAGTTTTCTTGGAAGCAACCCCCAAACTGGATTCTGGCCTATTTGCGGCTTGAGAATCAAACGCGCCCGCGCCGGCGTCGTGCGGCGCCGGGGACTACGCGTCGAGAAGAGCCGTGCGCTGAACTATCTTCTCGCGGATGCGGTCCATCGAGAGTCCGGTCTTTTCCCACACCGGCGCCGTCAGCTCCAGATCGCGCCGCTGCACTTCCGGATATCCCAGGAAATCGGCCGCCAGACAGGCCGTCTGGACGAACTGCCGGGGCGCCCCCGACAAGACGCTCTCGTGATGAGCGCCCATATGCGCCTGGAGGCCGGCCGGAAAACTCCAGGTCCGCCCGAGCATTACTCCAGCCTGGCAGTGATCTATCCCAAAAAGCACTTTTTCCAGCCGGTTCGACTCTTCTATGTCGTCAAACGTCGACGAGAGGACTTCCACGTACCTTGATCCAGCGGCCAGGAGCAGTCCCAACCGGCCCAGATCGTGCATCAGCGCCGCCGTGTACAGTTCCGGCATTTTGTGGATAGTCCCAAGTTCCTCGGCGACCACGGCGGCCGCGATGCTGTGCGCCCACACCGGGCGCACATCTTCCTTACGGTGCGAAGTACGCATGGCTATTCTGAGGGCGATCGTGGACGCCAACGACCGAACCCTGTCCAGACCGAGGAAGGTGAGCGCGTGACGAATCGTTTCGATGCGGCAACTCGAGGCGAACTCGGCCGAGTTCGCGGCCACCAGGAGATCGGCGGCTAGCGCTGGATCGGACCTGAAGGACTCGGAGAAGGACTCCATGGCGGAGTCGCTATCGGTCGAGATACTCAGCAGCCGCAAAGCGGAGGGAGAAAAGGCAGGCAATTTGGACAGGCATCCCCAAATCCTGGCCTGTTCACTGGCGTCTGTTTCGCGGCTCGCATCGGAGCGCGACGAAGAGAGGGTCGGCATGGGTCTTCTTCGAAATCGCAAATCGGAAACGCGGCCACGTCGCCCCGGCCAATCATCCCGGCTGCACAACCGCGAACTTCAAAGTGTTATTTCGGCGGTAGGATTTGAAATTAGAATAAAAGTTTTCTACCGCTTTTGGAGGGGCCGCGCTAGGTACCATGAGAGCGGCATGAGCGGGTCTGCCGCGCTGACTCTGATTCGGATGATCCCTTTGGGCTTGAAACGCGAGGTATACTCGTTCTTGAATAGACGACTGGTTGAAACGGCTTCATTGCCCTTGCTGAGAGGCTCAAATTTGGGCTTTTCCGCTCTAACCTATTGATTCTAAAGCTGGCGTAGCTCAGTTGGTAGAGCATCTGATTTGTAATCAGAGGGTCGGGGGTTCAAATCCCTCCGCCAGCTCCAGAACTCTAAGCCCCTTACGAATCGGTTCGCCCAGACTCTGGTGGGGAGGACTGAGGTATACTTAGGAGGATTGGAGGATTGCTTGCCGCTCAACATCAAGGACCCGGAGGTCTACCAACTGGCCCGCCAAGTGGCCGGCCTGACTGGAGAAACGCTCACTGACGCGGTTCGCTATTCGTTACGGGAGCGTTTGCAGCGCGAACAACGTGCCCGGTCAGATCCGGAATGGATCGAAAAACTCCGTGAGATCTCCGACCGCTGTTCGACCAGGCCCGTACTCGACGCGCGCTCGGACGATGAGTTGGTGGGCTACGACGAATTTGGGGTTCCCGCTAGCCATGGTGATTGACACGTCCGCCTTGGTCGCCATTCTGAAAGCCGAACCGGAGCGCGACGCGATGCTGGGGGCGCTCGGCAAGGCCGATAGGCGCCTGGTATCGGCGGTTACTGTTGTGGAAGCGGCCATGGTTCTTGAGGGATGGTACGGCCCGGACGCCGGCGCGGACCTGGAACTGTTCCTGTTCGACGCCCGCACGGAGATTGTGCCGCTCGATTCGCGGCAGGCCCAAGCAGCAGTGCGCGCCTGGCGCAAGTACGGCAAAGGCCGGCATCCGGCCCAACTGAACCTCGGCGACTGTTGCGTCTACGCGCTCGCGAAAGTGAGCCACGAACCGGTGCTCTCGAAGGGCGCTGACTTTCCGCGGACCGATATTCCGCTGGTCGGGTATTTGCAGCCTGGGGAATAATAGCCCCGCCTGCCGACTTCCGCAACACTGCGTCTGCGAACTCGCTGACCAGCCAAGCGGGCCGCTTTCCGGACACGAGTATTCCAGGTTGCGCAACGCTTTGGCTGGGGCGTCTGGGCCGCCGCGGCAATCGCCGCCGCGCAGCCCACCAGAAAAACTCGAAGAAGGGCCATTCGCCTAATCACAATCGACCCACCAACCGCATAATCGCGCCTTGAAATGGCTCCCGCCTCCGATTAGCATGTGAGCGTGGCTTGCGTCGCGAGTCGCCGGGACGCACGTCAGACCGCCGATGTAAGCGAGGCTTTATGACCAACGAAACCGTCTCCCGCCGGGGCTTCCTCGGCGCCGTCGCCGCCGCCAATCCCGCCATTGCCGCCGCGCAAGCCGTAGGCGTAAAACCGAGCGACCTGCCCAACCTCGCCATCAAGGAGGTTCGCGTCTATAACATCGGCTCCGGCGGCGCGGAGCGCATGGCCGGCGTGGTCACCGAAAGCGGCATCGAAGGCAATTACACACTGGGAGACCGATACTGGCATCCCAATTGGAGCAACCTGGGCTGGCTTGAATACGCCCGGCGGGCGCTGGTTCGGAAGAGTGTGCTCGATCTGCCCTCGTTCACTTCCCAGTGGGCGCCGGAGCAGCGCCGCCTGGGCCAGCTCTCTTACTCGTCGGCCATCGATAACTGCCTGTGGGACGCCCTGGGGAAGGCCGTGAACCTGCCGGTCTATCGCATCCTCGGCGCCTACCGCGACAAGGTGAAAGCCTACGCCAGCTCGCAACACCACGCCGCCATCGAGGACTTCGTCAACGAGGTGAAGCTGATCAAAGCGCAAGGGTTCACAGCCTACAAGATTCATCCGCCCTCGCCCAACGGCGGCCACGACTACAAGCTGGATATCGAGGTGGCCAAGGCCGTCCGCAAGGCCGCCGGCGACGATTTCACCCTGCTCAACGATCCGGTGGGCGTGTACACGCGCGAGGAAGCCTTCAAAGTGGGCCGCGTGCTCCAGGATCTGGGTTATGTGGCCTACGAAGACCCCGTTCCCACCAAGGATATCGAGGGCCTGGTGCAGTTGAATCAGGCGCTCGACATCCCCATCCACGTCGGCGAGTTCATCTTTTCTCCCTACGATTTCGCCGAGTACATCCGGCGCGGCGCGATGGACGTGGTGCGCTTCATCGTGGACAACGTGGGCGGCATCACCGGCGGCATGAAAATCGCGCACATGGCGGAGCTGTTCGGCATGGAGTGCGCGCCGCACAACTGGGGCGGGGCCTTCGACCACGCGGTCCACTTCCACTGCGAGCTGGCCATGCCCAACAACGTGTGGTTCGAGATGACCGTCCCGCAAGGCTCCAGCGACCGGCCGTACATCATCGACAAGTTCCGCGTGGAAAAGGACGGATACGTCCACGCCTCGGCCAAACCGGGGCTGGGTGTGGAACTCGACCGCGCGGCTTTGGAGAAGGCGACCGTGCGAATCGACCGTTGAGGCCGTGTTGTCGGGTCTTGACTTTTGCTTTTCTCCGCGTCCCCGCGTCTCCGCGTCAAAAAGGGCTGCTATTTGGCCGCTACTCTTGCGTAGACGCGCACGTAATCCACATCGAAGGAGGACGGCCAGGGCGTGGACTCGTCCGGCGGCACGGGCCAGGCCCCTCCAATGGCCAGGTTCACCAGCAGGTACATCGGCTGTTGCGGAACTCCCTGACCGGAACGGAACTTCTCCACGCCGTCGAAAAACCAGATGATCGCGTCCGCGCTCCATTCGACGGCGTAGGTGTGGAAATCGGCGGAAAGGTCGGGAGTCGCCACTTTGCCCGATCCTTTGGAGCGGTGCCGGCCATCCGGTCCGGTGAAGTGGTTGGTGAAGTAGGCGGTCCGGGTGTCTTCGCCGAGGTCCTCCAGCACGTCGATTTCCGGAGGCCAGGCCAACGAATCGGGCAGCAGCCAGAAGGCCGGCCAAAGGCCGTTGCCCTTGGGGACGCGGCAGCGGATCTCGAACCATCCGAATTTCTGGGAGAACTTGCGGTAGGTGGTCATCATCCCCGAGGTGTACTGGCGTGCGGCGCCGTCATATTCGGCGGGACGCTTCTCGGCCTTGATATGAAGGATGCCGTCCCGCACGTCAAAGGCATCCTTCACATAGGCCTGCAACTCGCGATTTCGCACCTTGCCCCATGGGTCTTCGGGGTTCCATTTGGAGAGATCCAGGCGGGCGCCAGCGAACTCGTCCTGAAAAGTGAGCTTCCATCCGGGCTTCTGCTGGGCCATGGCAGGCATAGCAAACAGAATTGCGGTCAAGGATACGAGCAGCTTCATAATCTCCCTCGTAGGGCGCCTTCATTCTAACCGGATTCCTCGCAAGCGTCCTGGTCCGCGCGAATTCCCCTGGGCCTGCTCTTCTTTCGAAGAAACAAGCGATTGCCATCTTCGACAAGGCGGCTATAGGGGGCCTTCCGCGGATCAGGGGGGGCCAGGTAACGGAACGAAGCCAATTTGGGGACTCGGGCGAAGCTGCGGAACGAACCCAATTGGGGCTCGGGCGAAGTTGCGGAACGAACCCAATTGGGGACTCGGGCGAGGTTGCGGAACGAACCCAATTGGGACTCAGGCGAAGTCGCGGAACGAACCCAATTGGGAACTCCGGCGAAGTTGCGGAACGAACCCAATTGGGCGGAGCTATCAGATCGAGCGAGGCGCCTGCGGGGATGGGATGGCATATGTGTTTTCCGTGCCGGCATGGACCTATTTGGG
>JBEKPK010000081.1:0-17190 GCA_049520795.1 Bryobacteraceae bacterium | reverse complement strand
CCCGCGATGTTGGTCGCCATGCCCGACCGGTCGCCCGCCTCGGCGTGCCGCATGGTGTCGAGCAGCAGGTCCGTGATCTTCGACATGGCCGAAACCACCACCGCCACCGGGCGCTTTCGGCGCTCCGCGATGGCCAGTTGGGCCGCCGCCCGTATGCGCGCGGCCGAGCCCACGCTCGTGCCGCCGAACTTCATTACCAGCAGGTCTTTCAACGAAAGTCCTTTCCGTTCGTGACGCGCGAGCGCACGATTTTGAGAATTGCCTCTTGCACTTCCGCAATCGTCTGGTGGGTGGAATCCAGATAGACCGCATCGGGGGCCTGGGCCAGGGGCGCGTCGGCGCGCGTGCTGTCGCGCCGGTCGCGTTCCGCCATCTGCGCTGCGAGCGCGCCTTCCTCCATGGCCTCCCCTTTGGCCCGAACTTCCTCCAGGCGCCGGCGCACGCGCTCTCCGGGGTCGGCGTCCAGATAGATCTTCACTTCCGCATCCGGAAACACCACGGTGCCGATGTCGCGCCCTTCCATCACCACGTTGGCGCGCTGGCCCATGGCGCGCTGCTTGACCACCATGGCCCGGCGCACGCCCGGAATCACGGCGACTTTCGAAGCCCCGTTGGATAACTCCGGCTGGCGGATGGCTTCCGTGACGTCTTCTCCATTGAGCCGGATGCGTCCCGGTGAAAGCTCGATTGCGGCCGCCTCCGCAAGCTGCTCCAGGCGGTGCATGTCGCCCCATTCGACGCCCTGCCGCAGGGCCCATAGCGCCACCGCACGGTACATAGCCCCGGTATCGATGTAGGTGAACCCAAGACGCTCCGCCAAGCCTCTGGCTATGGTGCTTTTTCCCGCTCCGGCCGGCCCGTCTATGGCCACCACTACGCGTTTTCGATTGTCGTCCGCCAAGACAGTAGAATAACAGGAGCCATGAGTCCGGACGAGTTCGACCGCCTGGTAGCCGCCGCCTACGCCCGAATTCCGGGGCGCTTCCGGCGGCGCCTGGAGAACGTGGCCATGGTGGTGGCGCCGGAACCTTCGCCCCAACAGCTCGCTCGCGGACGGGCACCCCGCGGCAGTACCCTGCTGGGCCTCTACGAAGGCCGGCCCCTGACTACGCGAAGCGTGTTCGATTCCTTCGTCATGCCCGACCGCATCACCATCTTCCAGGGGCCGCACGAGCGCCTGGCGAGTAGTCCCGAACACCTGGTCCGCCTGGTGGAGGACACCGTTTGGCACGAGGTAGCCCATTTTTTCGGCATGGACGAAACCCGCGTTCGCGCCGCCGAGCGGAGACGGGGCCGCCGCTAAGGGCCGATTGACAGGCGAAAGCGCCTGTCCCACCCGGCGCTAACTTGTCCAGGGATTCGAGCCAAAAGTACTGCCCTTACCCCTGCCAAGCGCTCAGAAAGTCCTGTTACGCACTCATTACTCCGAGCACTGTCCCGCCGCCGCCCTTCATGATGGAATCGAACCATGGACGCAGTCGATGCCCTGGTTCTCGCGTTTCTGGCCCTGGCCGACCTGGCGCTCATCGCCCACTTGCGCCGCTTGCGGTTACGGCGTGCGCAGGTCCGGCGGATGATGCGCAGCCTCAGGTTCGCCATCCAGCACGAAACCTTCGCCGCGGCCGCCGTTCCGCGTAAACGTCACTTGCTTCGCGCCGGATAAGCGCGGGAGGGGTGGGCCTCGCAACCCCGCCCCTCTTCTCTTCCAACCCCTGTCACCCTACTTTTCGACTTGCTCCAGCTCCCCTTCGAGCAGGGCCACGTGCTCTTCCTCTTCGGCGGCCAGCTCTTCGCAGAGTTCCCTTTCCAGGCCAACCGGCAGGTCGCGCGCCAGCTTGCGGAAGTGGTCGCGCGTGCGGCGCTCCATTTCGAGCGCCAAAAGATAGAGATCGGCCAGGCCCGTCGATTCCGTCACTCGCAGCCCCTGGAACAGCCAGTTGGACAGCAAGGCATTCTCGTCCGCGGAAAGCTCCACCACGTCGCGATCCAGGTGAGCGTGGTACTTCTCTTCCAGCTCGTGCAGGTGGTCGAGCTCGGCTTCGAAGAGCCGCTCGAGCAGCGCGCGCTGTTCCGGGTTGGCCGCTTTGTCTCTGGCCAGCTTGTAAAAATGAAACGAATTGAGCTCGAACTGCACCGCCTCGCGGATGGCCCGGAAGCGCATGGAATCGCCCAAATCGCGCCCCGGGATCACCTCCAGCTCGCCGCCGCACAAGAAGCACTTGCCGTAGGGCACGGCGAACCCGCTCGAGAGCTTGAAGCAGCTCTTGCAGCGCCAGTTGTAGCGGACCTGCGCGCAGCAAATCTCGTCTTCTTCAAGGACCCGGTGGCACTTCGGACAAGAGGATGGCATCGCTAAACGCTCCCTGCCTGGACGGTCTGCGAGGCTTGGTCCGGCTTGAGAATGCCTACGTACTCCAGCATGCCCTTAGCCGCCCTTTGGCCGGCGCCCATGGCCAGAATGACGGTGGCCGCCCCGGTTACGATATCCCCGCCCGCGAACACGCCGGGAATGGATGTCATGCCCGTCCGTTCGTCTATCTCAATGTAACCCCATTTGTTGACCTTGAGCCCCGGCGTGGTCTGCGCAATGATGGGGTTGGCGGTGGTGCCCAGGGCGTAGATCACGGTGTCCACGTCGAGCAGGAACTCGGAGCCGGCCACCGGAACCGGCCGCCTGCGCCCGGAAGAGTCGGGCTCTCCCAGCTCCATCTTCTGGCAGCGCATGCCCGTCACCCAGCCCGAGGAGTCGCCCAGGATTTCCACCGGGTTGGTGAGCCACATAAACTCGATTCCTTCCTCGATGGCGTGCTCCAGCTCCTCGGCCCGCGCGGGCGATTCCCGCCGCGAGCGCCGGTACACGCAGCTCACCGATTCCGCCCCCATGCGCAGGGACACGCGGCAGGCGTCCATGGCCGTGTTGCCCGCCCCGATCACCGCCACCCGCTTTCCCATCCCCACGGGGGTGTCATAGAGGGGCTGCAGGTAGCCGCGCATGAGGTTCACGCGGGTGAGAAACTCGTTGGCCGAAAAGACCCCGTTGAAGGCTTCCCCGGGAATGCCCATGAACTTGGGCGAGCCGGCGCCGGTTCCCACGAACGCCGCGTCGTAGCCCTTTTCGCCCAGCAGTTGCGGGATGGTGAACAGCTTGCCGATGATGTTGTCCAGGCGGATCTCCACACCCATCTTCCTGAGGCCTTCGATCTCGGAGTCTATGATGACGTCCGGCAGGCGGAACTCGGGAATCCCGTACTTCAGCACTCCTCCGGCCACGTGCAGAGCTTCGAACACGGTCACCTTGACGCCGTTGCGCGCCAACTCGCCGGCGCAGGCCAAGCCGGCCGGCCCGGAGCCCACGATGGCCGCCTTCTTGCGCGATTCCGCGGCCTCCGGCGGCTGGTCCCAGCCGCGGCCCATGGCGGCGTCGGCCACGAACCGCTCGAGCCGGCCGATAGCCACCGGTTTGAACTTCGCTCCCACCACGCAGGTGGCCTCGCATTGCGTTTCCTGCGGGCACACCCGCCCGCACACCGCGGGCAGCGCGTTGGCGCTCTTCAGTATCCGGTAGGAAGCCTGGATGTCCCGGCGCGCCAGCGCCGAAATGAAGCCCGGGATGTCGATTCCCACCGGGCATCCCGGCACGCAGCGCGGCTTCTTGCAGCGGATGCAGCGCTCGGCTTCGTGGAGCGCGCCCTCCAGATCGAGGCCCAACGCCACTTCCTTGAAATTGTGCCGGCGCTCCTCGGGGCTCTGATGCGGCATGGGCGAGCGCTCGGGCGGAATGGTCTTGATGTTCTTCGGCAGGCGCGCCTCGGGTCCCACGGCTATCGGCTGGGGCAGCTCGCACAGCGACGGACCCGCGGCTTGGCCATCCGCCACATCGCCTCGCCGCGTCATCCCCGCCATCTTCGCCGATTCGTCGCGGAAGCGCTTCAGCGCCTCCTTTTCTTCGCGCTCGAACCGTTTTTGGCGCAGCGACAGCTCATCGAAGTTCACCAGGTGGCCGTCGAAATCCGCGCCGTCCACGCAGGCGAACTTCATCTTCCCGCCCACCGTCACGCGGCAGGAACCGCACATGCCCGTACCATCCACCATGATCGAGTTGAGACTGACGATGGTGGGAATCCCGAAGGGCCGCGTGGTTTCCGAGCACGCCTTCATCATCGGAATGGGGCCTATAGCCACCACCTCGCGCACGTTCTTCTCGTTGGCCAGCACATCCGCCAGCGCGTGAGTGACAAAGCCGCGGCGGCCGTAACTGCCGTCGTCGGTGGTGACCACAAACTCGTCGCTCTGCTCCCGGAAACGGTCTTCCCAGAACACCAGGTCGCGGTTCCGGAAACCGACGATCGAGACGGTCCGGTTCCCCAGCTTCTTGTAGTCGCGAAGCTGCGGATAAATCGGTGCCACACCCAGGCCGCCGCCCACCAGCACGACCGTGCCTTCCAGCTTGCGGATGTGACTGGGCAGACCCAGAGGACCGATGAAGTCCAGCAGGAAATCGCCCTCCCGGAGCCCCAACATCTCGAATGTGGTCTTTCCGACCGCCTGGATGACCACCGTCACCGTGCCCCGACGTGTGTCGAAATCCGCCACGGTCAGTGGAATGCGTTCCCCGTGCTCGTCGATGCGAGTCATCACGAAGTGTCCGGGCCGCGCCGACCGCGCCACATCCGGAGCTTCCACCTCCCAAAGAAAAGTCGTTGGGCCAAATTGTCGTCTAGATGTGATGAGAAACACTACACCCCCGCCAAAGCCCTCATGGTAACAAATTTCGGATCAAAAGACCCCAAATGACTTGGCAGAGGGGGCGCGACACAAGGCCGGTGTCAACATCCGGTTATCCCTCGGCCATAATGAACCTATGGGCCAAGGACTGCGCTTCGAGTGCCAGCCCGGATGTACCGAGTGCTGCCGGCAGCGGGGGTTCGTGTACCTGACCGAGGCGGATCTGACGCGGGCGGCGGAGTTCGTGGGGATTACCGCGGTGGCCTTCGAGCGCAAGTTCGTTTACCGTACCCGGAACCGCATGCGGCTCCGGGTTCCGGCGCTGGCCCATTGTCAGTTTCTGACGGACGAAGGCTGTGCGATCCATCCGGCGAAGCCAACTCAGTGCCGCATCTTCCCGTATTGGCCGGAATTGGTGGAGAGCCGCCGGGAATGGCGGAAGACGGCGCGGTACTGTCCTGGGATGGGAAAGGGACCGCTGGTGAAAATGGAAATTGCGCGCGAGCAGGCGCGCGAAATGCGCGCAGCGCACCCGAGCCAGTACTGACGGGGCGTTGCCTGAGGTGGCTGGGTTTTGACGCCGAGACCTTTGCCACTTTTCCCCGGCCTGTGGTATAGTGCAACCCAGGCCAGTTCAACGGGGAGGGGTAGGCATGTCCCAGGTACGCGAAATTGTCCATAACCGCGGCCTTTTCTGGGTCGGGGAGAACGACACCGTGGCCGATGTGGCGCGGCGCATGGCGGAACTCCAGGTGGGAGCCATTCTGGTCCTGGAGGCGGGAGCCTTGCGGGGAATTTTCAGCGAGCGCGACCTCATGCGGCGCGTGGTGCTGGAGAGGCTGGACCTCGAAAAGACGCCCGTCAAGAACGTAATGAGCACCCAACTGGCCACCATAGACGAATCGGCCACGGTGGAAGACGCCATGGAAGCCATGCAGTCTCACAAGTGCCGCCATCTGCCGGTGATGCGCGAGGGCCGCGTAACGGCGTTCCTTTCCATGCGCGACCTCATAGACTACGAGTTGGCGAGGAAGACCGAGGAACTGCACCACATGCGGGCCTACATCCAGAACTCGTGACGACGCCATTCCGCTAGCGCGACTTCCGAATCTCCAGGCCGTACTCGCGGTAGATCTCTCCGCGTGGGGAGTAAAGGCGGACGAAGTAGATGCCGGGGCGCATTCCTGGGGCGTCGGGGCCGGGATAGGCGCCCTGCCAGAGGCGTGCGCCGGCGGCATCGACCACTTCCAGGCGATAGGATGGCCAGGATGGGAGGCCGGAAAGGTCCGGCTGCAAGGCTAGGGGCGTGCCCGCGGGCGCGTGAATCTCGATTCCGGACCCGCGCGAGGCTGTCAGCAGGACAGTGGCGGCGGGCGGCGCGGGGACCTGACGTTGCGCTCCGAACCAGGCTGCCAGCAGGAGCGCCGCAAGGGCGCCGAGAACGAAGATGAGCCGGGGAAGGTGGAACCAGTTGTAGCGGATGCGGGGCCGTTCCTGGCTCTGGGCCGCGGCCCGGCGCATGGCGCTGAGGAAAACGTCGGCTGCCTCGACCTGCCGGCGGCAGGGCTCGCAAATCAGAAGGTGCTCGTCACAGCGGTCCAGTTCAGCGCCCGCGAAACGGCCCATCGAATACCTTTCGGTCTCGTCATCGTCAAGGCATCCGCCGATCCCCATTGCCAGCATCTATTGTTGCCGACCCCCTTCGTCAATATAGAGTGCCCGGGGCCGGCGGAACTCTCATGTTTTTTTCGACGTCCGCCGGCTGGATGGGAGAGGCGGCTCGTTACGAGCGCCAGCGCGCCCGACCGGCGAGGCGCGTTCGCCCCAGTTCCCCGAAACGGGCCTTGGCGCGGGACTTGATGAGGCGGAACTGGGTTTCGGTGAGCTCCATCTCCCGGCAGATGAGATCGGGATGTTCTTCCCTCAGGTAGAAGCGAACCAGAACTTCGCGGTCGCGCTTGGGGACGGCGTTCAGGACGCGCATGGCGAGGTCGACGTTCTGGCGCTCGATGGCTGTGCGTTCCGGGTCGGGGCGGTGGTCGCTAAGGGACATGTCGGGGTCGATGCCGGTGCGCCGCCGACGCTCTTGCACGGCGCCGTCGATGTAGGCCGCAACCTGGCGGCGGACGACGGTGCGGACGTACCCCATGAGGCGCTCCGGCTCGCGGATCTCGCCATTGCGTATCGACTGAGTGACGCTCACAAAGATGTCGTGAACCTTGTCATCCAGGTCGTGGGAACCGAGCTGGCGGCAGAGGTGGAAGCGAATGCCGCCGGAGAATACACGGTAAAGTTCCTCCATGGCAGCGCCCTCCCCGGCCTTGACGCGGGCTACCAGTTCGGGCCAGGAGGGCTCCGCGAGCGCTTCTTCCGGGGTTGCGGACCGGTCGACGCCGGTGTCCCTTATCCGAGTTTCATTCGTTTCCGACGGCAAAGTACGCCCCCCAGTAGCGCGGGCTGGAACGCCAGCTCGCGGATCGAATCATTTCCAGTTGGGCCGCGCGGAGGGCCCCGGCGGCATCGCGGCGGGGTTGCGAACGCAAACGGCGGTACATGGCGCTGAACAAGGCCCCATCGTCGTCGGGAGTAGGCCAGCGGCTCCCGACGACGGTTCGCGCGCCGGCCGCCAGCCAGGCGCGCGTCAACCCGAGCAGGCCGGTTGCGTTCAGCGCGGCGCCGGCGGCGGAGTGGCAGCCGCTCAGCACCACGATCTCGGTGTGAATTTGCCAGCGGGCGATCTCCAGAGGGTCGAGGACCTGAGATTCGCCGTCGCCGGTGAGGCTGAGCGCAATCAGGCCGTAGGATGGCTTTCCGGAAAACTCGAGAACATGCGTGGCGAAGTGGGCGATCAGGGGGTTGCGTTTCATTTGTTCGGCAATCTGGCGGCGGGCGGCGTCGCGGCCCTCGAGCAGAACGCTGGCGCCGCCCCAGGCTTGGGAGCAGGCATTGAGCTCCGAGGCGCTGGCCACCAGGCGCGGGAGGACCAGGCCGGGCTTGGCGGCGGAGCGGCCCCGAAACA
Source organism: Bryobacteraceae bacterium (assembly GCA_049520795.1). Taxonomy (GTDB): domain Bacteria; phylum Acidobacteriota; class Terriglobia; order Bryobacterales; family Bryobacteraceae; genus BOG-224. Next base: position 9,446 of record JBEKPK010000081.1, on the reverse strand, counting down.
GGTTCAGCGGGAACCAGGAGGGCGCCGGGCGGAGACTCTCGGGCAGGCGGGGATCCGCCAGGTTGTAGATGGGGTCGCCGACGCCGAGGAAAAGGCTGGAATCGGAGGGCGCACTCCAACGGGCCTCCGAATCCAGCCAAAAACCGGCCCCCGGGACGATCTCGGTAACGCGCTTTTCAGCGACGTATACCGTCCGCGGGCGAGTGGATTCGGGAAGCGCGGCAAAGGGGATATCGAACAGGCTGGCGACCAATTTGTCGGCGCAGCTAAGATCGGTGTTGAAGCAGCCCTGGTCGAGTGCCAGCAGCCAGCGGGTTTTGGCGCGAAAACGGGGAGCCAGGCGTCCGAAGAGTGCGCGGTATAGAGCGGCGCCGGCCGGGATCGCGTCCGGGGAAGCATCGCGAATGGCGTCCCGGGCGGGCTGCGCCAGCGCCTCGATTTCGCGGCGGGGGGGCAGGACGTAGAGCGCCAGCCCTTGGCGGTCCAAGGCCCAGAGCCAGGAGGCGGAGTTGTCCAGTTGGAAGCTTAGGAGCGCCGCGTCCCCTCCGAGGGCGCTTTGCGTGCGCTCGAGCAAGGCGGCGGGAAGGGGGTCCGTTCCAGGGGTGACGGCGGCCTCCATGCGGACCAGAACGGCGAGGTCGGCCCGCACGGCGTCGCCCTCGTCGGGGGCTCCGGAGCGGAGCGCTTCCACCTCGGCGCGCTGGAGGTGGGCAATGGTCGCCCAGTAGGACTGGGGCAGGCCCGCACCGGGCCGATTGGCGCCCATGAGGGCGCGAAGACTGCTGGCGCGGTTCTCTTCGGCGGCCTCGAAGGTTTCGCGGATCAAGGCGGGGTCGCGAGTTTCCAGGTACAGGCGGTTGCCGGCCTCTATGAGCGCGGCATACACCTTTTCCAGCCAGCCTTCGGCTCCCATTCGGCTGGCGTCGTCGGCGGGGGCGGACCGGAGCCAGGCGCGCGCCAGGCGGAGGGCGATGCGCAGGTCCTCCAGGGCCTCGCGAAAACGGCCCTGCGCCAAACGGACACGCCCTCGGTAGTGATACACGTCCCAGGTTGGAACAACCCCCTGGGGACTGGGCGCCAATTCCACTGCCCGGTCGAGCAAAGCCGAGGCGGAAACCAGGTCGCCCTGTTCGAGACGCAGGCGGCCCAGGCTGCGGTAGGAGGTATCGAGCGGCAGGCGGCCGAGCTTGCGGATACGGTAGGCTTCGAGCAGCGCCGGTTCGGCGTGTTCCAGGTCGCCGCGCTGCAGGTATTCTTCTCCCAGCCGGTTCCAGCCCATGGCGCAGATTTCGGGATCCGCGGAGTCATCGGCGGCGGCGATGCCCTGGCGGAACAAGTCCAGAGCCTGAGGCATGCGGTCCTGGCGGGCGCGCAGGATAGCCATCTGGATCAGGAACTTGGGGCGCAGTTCGGCGCGGTCGGGGCCGGAGAGGCGTTCCAGATTGCCCGTCATCCACTGGGCGGCGGATTCCACCTCGCCCATTTCCGAATAGAGCGAGGCGATATTGGCCTCCGAGATAGCTACGGCGCTGGCATCGCCAGAGGACTGGGCCAGACGGCGCGAGGCAAAGAAGGACTTCAGGGCCGGCTGGTACTGCCGGAGAGCAAACTGACAAACGCCAACTTTGCCTTCGGCGCGGGCGGCGAGATCGGGGTCGCCGGCGCTCATGGCCGCGGCATACGTCTTTTCAAACTGGAGCTGGGCTTCGGCGTAGCGGCCGTCATGGACAAGTTTGACGCCTTTGCGGAACTCTCCCGTCAGGGTTTCCGTGCGCCCTGCGTACGCGGCTGCGCTCAGAGCCCGCGCCCCGACTTGCCGAGCAGTTCTTCGGGCCGTCCCGATGAGCGGGAGCACTAGCAGGCAGCACGCCAGGGCTTTGGTATTCCTCAAAATCGTCCAGCTTCGATCCCGGCTTTGGAACGCTCCAACCCGAACGGAATAGATTTCAGGGGTATTCCTATTTAGAATACCCCTAAGAATCTTACCAGTATTTGCCTTTGAAATGGCGACCCTAAAATAGGGTTAGTGTTGGAGGCGCGCTTGTGGGTAGCGCGAGTGTAAATGCTTCAGAATCAGAAAAGATCCACGAATCGGCTAATGATAAAGAGAATTGGATCGCTCGGCATCTTTTGCTGTAAGAAATCACTTGTTAAACAAGGGATTCTTTGTCAATTCAAAGTTACTCCCACGGGTATAGGCAAAAGGCAGGAACTTCCTGTAAGTGATTGAAATAAAGCATTGGAAATGTCTCCAGATGCTGTGACTGAAAAAAGCGGGCGCCCGGCTGCGGCCCGGAAACCGGGGTGGTGGAGGGGCCAGCCGCCGCCAGATCGAATTCACCTGGTATTTCCGTTTCCCTGACATAACTTCTTTATTTTGCACAGTGTTACATGGGCATGCTACGCATGCGGGAGATTCAGAACAATGAAGTCGTGGATTGTTTTCGAAAACTTTGATTTATTTGGGCGTGACCATACATATACGGCGTTTGGGTACAGGCTTCCGCCGCTAGAAGGAGTGCAGAATTACATTAAGGTGAGCGGGTCGACATCGATTACCAGGGCGGTGGCCGGCCATTTGCGTTCGAGGGCAAAGCGGCGGACGCGTTGCAGGGTATCGTTGAGGGTCTTGCGGCTGGCGGCCTTGATGAGGAACTGGTAGCGGTACTCGGCTTTGAGGCGTGGGACGGGGGCTTCGGCCGGCCCCATGATGCGCAGTTTCTCGGGAGGAGGAGTGAGCATGAGGCCCAGATCGGCGCTCATGCGCATGGCCACTTCCTTCTTTTCGCCGCGCACCAGGATGTTGGCCATGGCGCTAAAGGGTGGGTAGGACATCATCCGGCGGAAACCCAACTCCTTCTGGTAGAAGGCGGCGTAATCCTGGGCCGCGGCCAAGCGCACGGCATAGTGGTCGGGGTTGATGGTCTGGGTAAGGACGATGCCCGGCACGCTGCCGCGGCCGGCGCGTCCGGCCACCTGGGTGAGCAACTGGAAGGTACGTTCGGCGGCGCGGAAATCGGGCATTCCGAGGCCCACATCGGCGGAGACCACGCCCACCAGGGTGACGTTGGGGATATCGTGGCCCTTGGCGATCATCTGGGTGCCCACCAGGATATCGAAGGCCCCTTCGCGGAAACCCTGGAGAATGGTTTCGTACTGGCGCTTGCCGGTGACGGTATCCCGGTCGAGGCGGGCGATTCTGGCCGTGGGGAACGCCTGGTGCAACTCCTCTTCCACCCTTTCGGACCCCAGCCCGACGAAATAAATGTGCTCGCTGGCGCACTTCGGGCAGGCGCTGGGGACCTTTTCGGCATAGCCGCAGTAGTGGCACAGGAGACGGCGGTCGCGCTTGTGGAAGGTGAGGGTGACGGAGCAGTTAACGCACTGGACACGCTCGCCGCAGGAGCGGCAGGCCACGAAGCTCGAGAAGCCGCGGCGGTTGAGCAGCACGATGGTCTGCTCGCCGTTTTCCAAACGCTGGCCGATGGCTTCGAGCAGCCGGCGCGAAAAGGTGGACTGCTTGCGCGTTTCGAGGAACTCCTGGCGCATATCGATCAGCTCGACGGTGGGCATGGGCCGCTCCTCGATGCGGCCGGGAAGTTCCAGCAGCGTGTACTTGCCGCGTTCCACGTTGTAGCGGCTTTCGAGGCTGGGGGTGGCGGAGCCCAGGATGACGCAGGCGCCGGCGGCCTGGGCGCGCACCACGGCGACGTCGCGGCCGTTGTAGCGCGGGGTTTCCTCCTGCTTATAGCTGCCGTCGTGCTCTTCGTCCACCACGATGAAGCCCAGGCCATGGACGGGGGCGAAGACCCCCGAGCGCGTGCCCACCACCACCGGGGCGGCGCCGGAGCGAATGCGGCGCCACTGCTCGGAACGCTCGACATCGCCGAAGGCGCTGTGCAGAATGGCCACGCGGTCTCCGAAGCGGGAGAAGAACTGGCCGGCCATGGCGGGCGTGAGCGCGATTTCGGGAACCAGGAGCAAGGCGCTGCGCCCTTCGGCGAGGGTGGCTTCGATGGCGTTGAGGTAGACCTCGGTCTTACCGGAACCAGTGACGCCATAGAGCAGGAAGGCGTGGAACTCCCGGGTCTGTATGGCGCCGCGGATCTGTTCGAAAGCAACGCTTTGAGCCGTGTTGAGGGTATGGGGAACGCGCACCGGGCCGGCGCCGGCGCCCACCTTTTCGGGGTAGAGCGAGACCATGCCTTTGCGTGCCAGGGAGCGCGCGGCCGGGCTGGCGTTCTTGACCGTGGATTCCAGGTCCTTGAGGTTGTGGGATCCGGGGTGCAGTTCCAGGAATGCGTGCAGCTCGCGTTCGGGTTTATTGAGCCGGAGCCCGGAATCGGCGGCGGCGAGCTCCACGCGGAGATGCTCGGAGGAGGCGCGCAGAGGGTCGCGCTCCACGGCCACCTGTTCGGCGAAGATAAAGCCCCGGCGTTCGAGCGACCGAACCGCCTTATCGGCGAGCGGCAGGGCCTTGGCCAGGTACGCGGCCGATAGCGGACGCTTTTCCAACATGCGGAGGATGGCGGCGGCGGGGTCGTCCGGGGCGGCGTCGAGAAGCAACTGGCGCGCGGCGTCGCGGCCGGAGTCGGTGAGCGCCCAGATCTTGCCGCGGCGGACATCGGCGGCCAGGGGCAGCATGGTGCGCAGGACTTCACCGAGGGGCGCGCAGTAGTAACCGGCGATCCAGCGGCCCAGGGCCAGGAGTTCGGCATCGAGCACCGGTTCGGAATCGATCAGGCGCAGGACCTCGCGCGCGGCCACGGCGGGGGCCTGGTCGTGGCAACTGAGAATAACTCCAGTGAGCTTGCGGGGTCCGAAGGGAACCAGGACGCGGCAGCCGGGGCGCGCGCGGTGGCGCAGGGTCTCGGGCAGGGCATAGGTGAAGGCCTGATCGAGCGGCGCGGGCACGCTGACATCGCAATAAAGGAAGGCGCCCTCGGGCATGAATTTCAGGATAGCGGAAGCGGGCTCCCCACGACGATTTCAGAGCAACTCAACGATGGCGGCGCGCCGCCAAAAACCGCGCCCTCCGCGGCTTCCTTCAATAGAATTCGTGTGAGAGCTACCTGATCACCATCGCCGCGCCCGGCTACGTTCACGCCACCTTCATGGACATTCGCCTGCTAACCCCTAACCCCGATCCTCAAGCCGCTCTGAACCACCAGACCGGAACCATCATCACGCGCGCTCTCTTCGACGCCCACCTGCGCTGGGGCGAGCAAAAGAACTGGTCCCGGTTCGTCATCGCGCCCGGCAACGGAATCGTGGCAGAGAAACTCGGCATTAGGCCATAGCCTCCGATAGCTAGCGGCCATACTTGAGCTCCAATCCTCCGTGGCGCACGTCTCAGTTAGAGCGTGCGCCGCGGGAGGGCGGATCTCCGCACGGTGCGCCGGGCCTCTCCGAGCACGAACCGGGCTGGCGGGAGCTGCACGGGAGGGAAGGCGTCGGTTTCCTGAAGACGGGCTATCCAATCGAGCCAAAGATCGTGCGTCGGCCGGCGCACGATCAGGGCGGCGATTTCAAACTCGCTGCCCGCGTCCGCGAAGTCGCCGTATCTCACCCTGGCGCTCCACTTGTCTCCGTCGAACAGCGCCGGCCCGCCTCCCTGCGGCCACCACCCGTCCAGATCGCGGCGGTGAACCAGAACCCACAGGCGCCCATCTTCGGGCAGAGTCGCGGTCCCTCGGACTACGCCGGCTTTGCCCACCAGTTCCCCGGACGCCGGCGCGAGGATGCTCACGCGGGCGGTTCCCGCCGTCATGCCCCGTTTAAGCCGAGACCAGGCGCGGCGCACGGGATTCGGCGCCCGGTTCCAGAGGCGCTGTCTCCAGCCATAGCGGAGCGATGGCCGCAAATTGTAGTTCTGGCGAACCCAGCCATCGCACAGAGGATCGAACGCCGGGGCGGAGGTTCGCGTGAAGAAGGCGGTGGTTCCCACCACCTCGTCCAGGCGAAACATGGCGTCCCGGCGCAGGAACCGGAACAGATTGTGAACCGTGCGGATGTGGATATCGTCCAGGATGAGCAGAGCGCCCGGCGCCAGATGGGGGTAGAGATAGGCGTATTCGAGATCGGGGAACGGGTAGGCGTGCGGCCCGTCGATGAGGGCCAGTTGCAGCTTCTCCTGAAAGCGATGCGCCGGCAAGGTGATGTGGGTCGGGCCCTCGACGAAGGTGATGGCGCCGGGGCCGAGCAGCGGCGAGCGCCGCACGTGGGAGACGCTCCCGTTGCCGCCGTCCAATGCGAACACGGTATGCCGGCGGCTGAGGTGGGAGAACAGCAGCGTGCTGGCGCCGGAGCCGGTCTCGGCGGAGCAGAGAATTTCGCGGGTACGCGCATGCCGGGCAATGGCTTCGAGGGCGCGCGTCGAAAACGCGCCGGCCCCGTGCAATCCAGGGGCGATTTCCAGAATGGCGGGCAGGATGTCGTCCAAAGGAGGCGTATCGTCCACTTTACCGGCTCCCGGCGCTCGCCAGCGCATGCACGGCGTACTTTGCGTTCTCGAACACCGGCGCGTCCGGCAGGCGGTTCCTGGGCTGCAAGACCACGTACTGGATGCCCAGAGATTCGTACTTCGGCAGGATGGAGGGCCTGAAGCGGTTGGCGTTGGTCTGCTGCCAGCGGAACCACCACTCTTCGGCGAATCCGGGCAGGTAGTTGACCTGGCCGCCGCCTTTCCAATCCACATAGATGGCGCGCACGGCCTCGGCGCGGAAAATGCCCGAGTCGCCGCTCCGTCCCGCGTCGGCGAAAAGGAACACCGCATCGGGCGGGGTGGAAGCGCGCGCCCAGGCCGAAAGCTGGGCCAGTTCGGGGTTGTGGGAGGCAGGATAGTTGACCACGCCGCCAATGCCGGGGATGGCGAAGAACGCCGCCAGGCCGAGAGCCAGCGAGACGCCGGCGCGGCGCCCCGAGAGCCGGATTGCCAGCCACGCCAGAGCGGCCAGCCCCATGGTCACCGCCAGCGTGCGAACCGCATAGCTTTGCGTGAAGACCGGCTGCAACGCCGGCAGATAGGCCAGGGCGAACCATGCCACGGCTTCGAAAGGACGCCTTGCCACGGCGGCCCGCACTCCCGCCGAGGCGGCCAGAAGCACCATAAACAGAGTGACAAACAGGAGACAGCGCATGGGCTGAAGCTCCGGGATCAGCGCCCAGCGCGCGCGCTCGAGCAGCAGGAAGCTGGCCGGCATGCTCAGTATGCCGAGCGCCGGGAGCCCCAGCAGAAACAGCCGCAGCTCCGGCCCGATATCCCGGCGCAGGCGCGCGTAGGCCGCCAGTAGAACCGCGAAGGCGATGGCGTAGTGCGGTATCAACTCGCGGGGCCAGGTGGAGATCCAGTTATACGAGGCGCGCAGGCGCTGCACCTGCTCGCGAAAGGGCGTGATCCGCGCGAAAAGCTGCTGGGCTTCGCCGGGGACCTGCTGGCGGTGCGCGGCCAGGATCAGGATGGGGATCGCCAGGGCCAGAGGAAACAGGCCCCACAGCACGCGGCGGTTGGCGGACAGGAATGCCCGCAAGGATGCGGGCATGGCAGGCCGGAGGCCCGCTCTACGATGGGGGATGAAGAGCAAAAGGTACAGGCCCCAGAACGGCAGCGCGGTGGGCGCGTGGAGCAGGAAAGCGGCGGCGCCGGCGATTCCGGCGGCCAGATACCGGCGATGCGCCACCAGCCCGACGGCGCAGATCACCAGCGGCAGGGCGAAGGCGCGCGGCGTGGGCTCGTATTCCACCGTCAGCACCGTGGGGCCGGCGACGACCGCGCCCAGGGAACAGATGGCCGCGATGAACAGCGCCATGAGGTGCGGCAAGAATGCCGGCGAGGACGCCGGCATGGCAGGCTGGAAGCCCGCTCTACGACGGAGTAAGGATAGCGCGCACAGGTACAGGCCCCAAATGCCGAAGGCGCGGGCGGCTATCTGCTCCAGTTCGAGGACCCGCCGGAAATCGAGCCGCGTCACCGCGCGCAAGGCCAGGGCCGCCTCGTCGTACAGGGTGTAGGCCACGTGCGGCCGGGCGGTCAGCAGATCGTTGCGCAGCGCGGCGGGATTCTCCAGCCGTTCGAGGATAGGAGCGTAGATCTGGCTGTCCTGTTGCAGCCAGGTGTGCCCGGGGAACTGGAAGAAGGTCAACAGGGCGAGCGCCAGACAGGCGGCGGCGACTGCGGCGGGCTTCATTTGGGCGGGATCTTGTCCAGTTCCTGTTTGGCCCACACGCGGTTGGGATCGAGCTCCAACGTCTTCGCGAGGGCCTGGCGCGCTTCGGCGTCCTTGTTGTCCTTGCGCAGGGCGATGCCCAGCCACAGCCAGGCGTCGGCGTTGCGGGCGTCCAGTTCGATGGCCTTGCGAAAGTCCGCAATCGCCACCGAAGTCCCGCCGCCAAGCTGCGCGGGCACGTAGTAGTTCCCCACACCGCGGGTGACATACATCTGGGACGACCGCGGGGCCTTCTCCACGGCTTTGTTGATGGCGTCCTTGGCGCGCGGCCCGTAGTTCAGGCCGCTCAATAGGTCCGTGATGGCCTGGGCGTAAAGGGTTCCGAGCAAACGATAATTCTCCGCCTCCGGTTTGAGCGCCACCGCTTTTTCGGCGGCCGCCGCGCCGCGCACGGCCGCCGCCTGCGCCTGTTTCTTATCGCGCTGCTGCTGCGCCACCTCCGCCATGTAGGAACACGCCAGGGCGAAGCGGTACTGCGCGGCGGCGTCGTTGGGCGCCTTGGCCGCGGTCGCCGCGAATTCGTCGGCCATCTTCTGCAGCGCCGGGCGGTCCTGGCGGTCGCGCGCCAACTCCAGCGGCGAAGGAGCGCCGGCAGCCAGCAACGCGGAAATCAGCAGTGCCCACATAGTGTCATCGTCCCAATTAGATCAAAGCTCGGCGACCTTGCGCTGGCCCAACAGAAAATACAAAGCCATGGCAGCCAGCGCCACGCCGTTCACCGCCAGCACAATGGGGGCCGAAAATAGTACGACGAGCCACCCGGCTACCAGGTTTCCAGCCATCATGCCGCCGCGGAAGGCCAGGTTGTAGACGCTCATCACGCGCCCGCGCATTTCGTTGGTGACGATGAGCTGCACCAGGGAGTTCACCGAGGCGAAAACCGCCATCATGGAGGCGCCGGAGAAGAACAGCGCCACGTAGCTTACCGTAATCGAACGCGAGATCGCGAACACCGAAATCGCGCCTCCCAGGGCGATCATCGTGGTGAGCGCGAGCCGGCCTTTCCTTCGGATATTGCCCAAGCCGGCCACCGTGAGAGCGCCGGCGATGGAGCCAATTCCGGAAATAGAAAGAAACATGGCGTAGGTGCCGGCCTGGCGCCCGAAGATCTCCTTGGCGAAGACCGGCAGAAACGTGCGGCTCGGCACCGCCAGGAAGGTCATAGAGAACGCCAGCACGATCAACATCGCCATGGAGCCCTGTTTCCAGACGAACCGCAGG